>JBAWEQ010000079.1:0-13578 GCA_049591295.1 Acidobacteriota bacterium | reverse complement strand
CTCTGCGCGGCGGCTCTGTGTCTGAGGTAGAGGACCCCGCCCACGGCCCCCAGCAGGAGCAGCACGGCGAGGAGGCCGCCGCCCGCGATCAGAAGCATCAGCGCCGGCCTTCGCGACGATGGACGGGGTGCGGCCGGAACACCGCCTCCCGCGGCCGCAGCCGGCGGGAACGGGACCGTCCCGGACGCCCTTGCGGCAGGCGCGGGAGGGGAAGCCGACGGGGAAAGCTCCGGAGGAGGCTGGACCACCGTGGCTTCCATGTGCTCCTGGCCGGACGGCGGAGGAACGACGGCCGTCACCCCCGTCCCGGCGTGGGGCGGGGCGGAGCCAGCCATGTAGGCGTCGATGTCCTGGACCAGCAGATCGGCCGAGGCGTAGCGCCGCTCCGGATCCTTGGCCATGAGGTAGCGGACGACCTGGTCCACCTCGGGGGAGAGCTCGGGGCAGCAGGAGAGGACGGAGGGCGGCGATTCGCTGAGGATTTGGAAGGTGACGGTGGCGATGTCCTCGCCGGCGAAGGGCTTCCGGCAGGTCAGCATCTCGTACAGGACGCAGCCGAGGGAGAAGAGATCCGACCGGCCGTCCACCCCGCGCCCCATGATCTGCTCGGGCGACATGTAGGCCGGCGTGCCCAGGAACTGCCCCTCGCGGGTGAGCTCCGAGGTGGGGACCTTGGCGATGCCGAAGTCCATGAGCTTGAGGTGGCCGTCCTGGGTCTGGATGATGTTGGCCGGCTTGAGGTCCCGGTGGATGACCCCCGCCCTGTGGGCGTAGTTGAGCGCCGAGGCCAGCTCCCGGAAAAGGGGGAGGACCGTCTCCGGATCGGCCTTGCGGCCCTGCCGCACCTTCAGGTTCCAGGGGATGCCCTCCACGTACTCCATGGCGATGAACGGCACCCCGCCCAGGGAGCCGTCGTCGGCCTCGTAGATCGTGACGATGCAGGGGTGGTTGAGCTTGCCGGCGGCCCTGGCCTCGCGGAGGAACCGCTGGCGGAACTCCCGCACCTTGGCCTCCTCCAGGCCGTCGGGCAGGGCGATGGTCTTGATGGCGACGTAGCGGTCGATGGTGGGGTCCCGGGCGAGATAGACGAGGCCCATGGAGCCCCTTCCCAGCACCCTCTCGATGACGTACTTGCCGATGCGCTCCGGTGTGGAACCGGGACGCGAAGGTTCTGTCACCGGACCACCTCTCGGAGGGGCAGCATGGCCACCCCCTGCTCGCGGTAGTAGGGGAGCCTCTCTGCCAGAACCTTGATGGTCTTGGGACGAAGGTGCCCGATCGCCACCATGACGCCCTCTTTCTTCGACCTCGCTACCAGGGAATCCAACTGCTTCATGATAGCATCCTCGTCGTCCCGATCGTCAAGGAAGACGGAACGGTATGCCGTTGGAACGCCCTGCGCCCGGGCGATGTCGTAGGCCACCGTCTGGGCGCTCGTGCGGCTGTCCAGGAAATAGAGCCCGCGGCCCTTCAAAAACTCCATGACGGCGAGCATGAGGTCGGGATCGGAGGTGGCCAGGGAGCCCATGTGGTTGTTGACCCCCTCGGCGTGGGGCACGCCCGTCAGGTCCATGGCCAGGATCCTGTCCACCTCGGCCGGCTTCATGCCGCAGAGGATCATGCCCGCGGTGCCCCTCCAGTGATTGGCGTTTTCCGGTTCCATGGGCGCGTGGAGGATGACGGGAAAGCCGTGGGCGTGCAGGTATTCGGCGCTGGTCACCGATTCGGGCAGGAAGGGGATGATGGCGAAGGTGACCGACTTGGGCAGTTCGGCGGCCGCCTTCTCGGCCAGGTCCAGGCGGTACCCCACGTCGTCGATGACGATGCAGATGGCCGGCGGGCCCCCGAGGGGAGCGGGGACGTGCGCGGTGCCGTTGGCGGGCGGAGTCTCCGGTCCCTTGGGCTGCGGCGGGTAAGAAGGAGCTTTGAGGGAAGGGTGCTCCGGCATCGCCTTGGCGGTGGGCGCCGGGGGCGGTGCGGGCGGCCTGGGCCCGGGCATCAAGAATCCTGGGGCCAGCCGGCGGAGGATCACCGCGCCCACCAGCGCCGCCGCGATCAGCAGCAGGATCCAGAAAGGGAGCTGGAGGCCGGCGGCCTTCCGGTTCCGGCCCTTAGCTCGCGGCGGCGCCATGGGCCTTGCCCTGGGTCGTGGGGAGGGCCGCCTTGAGCACCTCCTGGTAGGTCTGGAGGTCCGTCTGCCCGGCTGCCGGCGCGAGGTGTATGGCCGGCTGGAGGGGCCTGTTCTTCATCGGTTGTCCCTCGGGATCCAGGAAGTAGGCCGTAGTCAGCCTGAGGAGCCCGCCGTTGTCCAGGGGGAACTCCTCGAAGAGGGGGGCCCAGCCGAAGGTGGGTTCTCCCGCCAGCACCGCGCCCCTCTCCATCAGGGAGAGGGCCAGCACCTCTCCGGCGCGGGCCGTGGTCCCGTTCACCAGGACCCGAAGGGGCCGTCCCGCCAGGTAGCCCGGTCCCTCCAACCGTTCCTGATGGCTGCCCTTGGGGCCTTTGAGGCTGGGCCCGGGCCCAGGCCCCAACAGCAGGCCGGCCCACCGCAGGGCATCCTGCGTATCGGCGGGCGCGCAACCCCGCAGATCCACCACGACCGTCCCTCGGGAGCCCTTGAGGGACTTCACCAGGGCGTCGGAGGGCGAGCCGTCCAGCGCCGCCAGGACCAGGGCCCCTCCGGCGCCCGGAAGGGCGACCCAGCGGGGCTGCGGCGGCGCCTGCCGCACGAGGGTGACGCTGTAGGACTGCCAGCTGTCCGACTTCATGAAGACGCACGGGACCTTGTCTCCGGCCTTGCCGCGCATGGCCTCCTGGATCTGGGCGTAGTTCATGTCGTAGGTGGAGCGGTCCCCGATGAAGCGGAGGGCGTCCAGGGGGCGGATGGAGGGGTCCTGTCCGGGAAAGACCGCGAGCACGCGGGCGAAATCCTGGTCCTTCGTGACGTAGAGGGGAAGGACCGGGTCGTCCGGACGCATGGCCTTGTAGGCGGCCACGTCGGAGGGGGGGATGTAGACGCATTCGGGCCCCACGCTGGCGGCGGCCCCCTGGAGGGCGCCCCGGATGACGGTTTCGGGCGACTTGGGGTCCACGTAGTCCTTGAGGACCATCCCGAAGACCTTCTCGAAGAGGCTGAGGGACTCGGGGGCCAGCGGGGCGGCGGGCTCCTTCCCCTGCGCCGCGGCGGCCGTGGGAAGTGCGGCCAGCAGGACGAGGACGAGGAGTCCGCGGAGGGCGTCAGCGCGAAGCGCCATGGTGGTCTCCTTTCAGCCAGGGCGCCGGGTCGATGGCCCTGCCTCCCTGGCGGAGTTCGAAATAGAGCGCGGGTGCCTGGGTGGTGGCGCTCTCGCCCACCGTCCCGAGCTGTTCCCCCTGGGTGAGGGTTTGGCCCTTCCGGACGTCCACCGAATCCAGTTGGGCGTAAATGGTGAAGAAGCCTCCGGGGTGGCTCAGGATCACGGTGTAGCCGTAACCGGTGAGCCAGTCGGCGTATTCCACGGTCCCGTCGAAGACCGCGCGCACGGGGCTGCCGAGAGCCGAGGCGATGTCCAGCCCCGGGTGCGGCACCCGCGTCTGGAAGCGCGGGTTGATGGTGTCGCCGAAGGAGCGGACCACCACGCCGCGGCAGGGGAAGGGGAGGCTGCCTTCGGCCAGCGCCATGTTCTTGGAGTAGAGGTCGATCCGCTTGCGGAAGCTGAGGTCGTTCATGTAGCGGTCCATGGAGCGGGCCGCGGCCAGCCTCTCGTCCAGGGCCTTCTGGGCCGTGGCGCGCTCCAGGCTCAGGTCCCGGAGCATGGCCGAGAGCTGGCCCTGCTCCCCGAGGAGCGTCTTCCGCTCGGCCTCGGCCTGGCCGGCCTCCTGCTCCAGGCTCGCCTTCAGTTGGGTCAGCTCGGCGCGGTTGGCCTCCTGCTCCTGGCGGAGGCTCGTCAGGCTCCTGAGGCTCGCGGCGTCCCTCTGGGCGAGGGCCTGCAGGTAGAGACCGGCGCTCCGCAGGTCCTGCGTGGACTGGACGGCGAAGTAGACGCGGTACTGCTGGAGCACGCCGAGTTCGTACTGCTCGCGCATCCTGAGGAGGAGGTAGCGCCGGACCTCGGCTTCCTTCGATGCCAGGGTCTGGGCGCGGGCGTCGGCCGCTTGCAGGGCCTCCTGGCTGTCTTCCCGCTTCTGCGCGATGCGCCGGAGCATGGTCTCGTCGAGGCGCACCCGCCGTCGCAGCAGCTCCAGACGGTCCAGGATGCCCGACTGCTTCCCGGCGATGTCCGCCACCTGGCCGGCCAGTCTGTGCACCTCATCCTCCAGGACTCCGGGTTGACCGGACGGCGCCGCGGCGAGGGCCGGGAGCAGGAGCAACAGCAGGGTCCCCGCGGCGAGCGCCCCGGGCTTCATGCGCCCGGCCCCTTGAGGATCGGCCGTCCCTCCAGGTCGCCGGGCACCGGGACCCCCAGCTGGTTCAGGATGGTGGGGGCCATGTCGATCATGTTCGGGGCCCGGCTCAGTTCCCGGTTAGAGAAGAAGATCCCGGGCACGAAGGAGGGGTCCAGGGAGCAGTGGTCGCCGCTCCACGCCTTGAGGTTGTCCTCGATGAGCGCCTCCGGCGCCCCGCCCAGGGAGGTCTGCCAGGAGACCCGGTAGTCCGGCGTGTTGGTCACGCGCAGGTCCGGCGTCAGATCGGGATCGTACTGCTTGTAGAGCTCGTCGCGCGTGTAGACGGCGAAGACGGGATGGGCGCCGTTTTCGGGATCCACCATCTGGGGCAGCTCCCGCTTGAGCTCGGCGCAGAGCGAGTCGTATTCGGCGCCCGGCGCCACGATGCCGTGCTCCTCCCGCCCCTTGAGGTTGATGTAGACGTTTCCCAGGCCCAGGGCGTAGGCGCGGGTCTTGGACCAGTCCACGTTCTTGAAGAGCAGCCGGTCGTTGTCGAAGAGATCTTCGAGGGACAGGACCCCCGTCCCCGATTTGAGGGTCATGTAGCCGTGGTCGATGAGCCACCGGTTGGTGTTCACGGCGCGGCGGAAGGAGGTGAAGCCGTGATCCGAGAGCACGATGAGGGTGGCGCCCTTGGGCATCTCGGCCATGGCCTCGCCCACGATTCGGTCCATGCGGATGTAGGCCTGGCGCATGGCCTCCTGGTACTTGGGCGCCTTGGCCGCGTCGTAGAGCGGGTGGCCGGGGTCCATGTAGCGCCAGAGGACGTGGGCGATACGGTCGGTGAACTCGTAGACCTGGACGTAGAGGTCCCAGTCCCCGTCCTTCAGCAGGCCGTTCATCATGCGCTCGTAGGCGTCCACGGTCTGGTTCATGTCGGAGAGGAACTGGTCCTCGTCGCACAGCCCAGAGGAGATGGTCCAGGTGTCTATGGCCCAGCCCATCGTCTTGTAGCAGCCGAACCGCTTCATCAACTGCTCGGCGTAGTCGCGCGGGTAGGAGATGGGGATGCCCTCGTCATCAGGGTGGAAGTGGATGGGCGACATGTACAGCTTCAGTGAAGGCGAGACGTCCAGCAGGTAGAAGCGCACCATCCCCTTGAGGTGGAGGATCCGGTTGAAGGCGAAGTCCAGGACAACCCACTCGGACCACTGGCCCTTCTTGAGCGTGGCCCGCTGTCCCTGCACCTCGAAGGAGCAGGTGCCCGCCCCGGCGTCCCACGACACCTTCAGGGGCACGTCCACGGTGGGGCGGATGCCCTCCTTCTGGAGCTTGGCCTCGCACCTCTTCTTCAGCTCGGCGCGGACCGTGGGATCGTTCGCCCCCGCCCCCGCGTCCTGCACCGCGTACTCGTAAAAGGGCTTGTTAAAGGGGCCCTTGATGGAGACGGTGACGGGCTGGGCCGCCTGGGGCGGCACGGGCACGATCTCCACCGAGAACTCGTTGTCGCCCGCCGTCAGACTGGGATCGGTCGTGAAGATGTAGGGCGTCCCCACCCGGCCCCGCATGTCCGGAACGCCGAGGCCCGACAGAAGACGTCCCGCGGGGAAGGGGCGGGCCGGGAAGGTGTCCGGAACGCGGAAGACCAGGCAGCGGTCGCCCGCCTGCGCCGCGGTCTTCCAAAAGGGAGTGCCCTTCAGGTGGTTGTAAGGCGCCGGGAGGCGCGTGGGGAGGTAGGTCGAGATGAAGAAGAACAGCCCGGCCGCCAGGAGGGCGCCGAGGCCCGCCACCAAGAACAGCAGGGGCTTGGAGGGCCGCCGGAGGACCCCCCTCAGGAGAACCACGACACCCAGGACCAGGATCATCAGCAGGCCCGGGAAGACCCACCGGTTCCACCGGCCCAGGAGGAACGGCCGACTCACCTCCTCCATGAGCGCGAAGCGCGGCTTGTAGCCCTTGAGATCGCGCACCAGGAAGTCGAAGACCTGGTCCCGCCCAGGGTTCCAGCCGGTCTGGAAGGTACCCCACGATACGGGCGTCTGGGGAGGGTTGGTGATTTGGAGGTCGTGGTAGGAGCCCTCTCTGGCCAGGGCGGCCAGGTGCGGAAGGTCTCCCTCGGCCATGTACCGGCGCACGAGGGTGGGGTCCGCTCCGTCAAAGCCCAGCACCACCACCTTGGGCTTGGGGGCGGCGTCGATGGAGATGAGGGCCGCCGCGAGAAACAGGCCCGCCAGAACGGCACGGAGGCGGTTCATTGGCCGAGGAGGCCCCTGAGACCGGCATCTCTCACGATGGTGTGGGCGCGGTCGGGGCCGGTGGAGAGGATGGCCACTGGAACGCCCGTCAGCGCCTCCAGCCGGTGAACGTAGGACTTGGCGTTGGAGGGCAAAGCGTCCCAGTTGGTGGTGCCGTAGATCTCCCGGCGCCAGCCGGGCAGCGTCTCGTAAACGGGGACGGCGGTCTCCAGAATCCAGGGCGCGGCCGGGAAGTCGGTCAGGCGCTCGCCGTTGACGTCGTAGGCCACGCAGACCTTCACCTCGTCGAAGGCGTCCAGCACGTCGAGGAGCGTGAGGGCGATCCCCTCCATGCCGTTGAGGCGCACCGAATAGCGGGCGGCCACCGCATCGAACCAACCGCAGCGCCTGGGTCGGCCCGTGGTGGTTCCGTACTCGTGGCCCCGCTCCCGGATGAGGTCGCCCGTCTCGTTCTTCTGTTCCGTGACGAAGGGCCCCTCGCCCACCCTCGTGCAGTAAGCCTTGTAGACGCCGATGACGGTCCGGATGTCCGTGGGCGGGATGCCCAGACCAGTGCAAGCCCCTCCCGCCGTGCTGTTGCTCGATGTGACGAAGGGATAGGTGCCGTGGTCCACGTCCAGGAGCGTCCCCTGGGCCCCCTCGCAGAGCACCCGCTTGCCCGACCGGATGGTCTCTTGGACCAGCGCCACCGTGTCGGTCACGAGGGGCTCGATCTCCGGGGCCATCTCCTGGAAGCGCCGCACCACTTCCTCGGGAGCGATGCCGTCGTGGCCGAAGACGGCCTTCAGGTGGCGGTTCTTCGACTCGGAGAGGCGGATGAGCTCGGACTTGAGCAGGTCGGGATTCTTCAGGAAGATGGCCCGCACGCCCTCCCGGTTGTACTTGCTCTCGTAACAGGGGCCGATGCCGCGCCCCGTGGTGCCGATCTTCTCCGAGCCCCGGCGCTGCTCCCGCAGTTGGTCCAGGAGGACGTGATGGGGAAGGATGAAGTGGGCGCGGTCGGAGATGCGCAGCCCCTGGACGTCGATCCCCGAATCCTTCAGGCCCCGGATCTCCGTGACGAGGGCCTCCGGGTCGATGACGATCCCGTTCCCGATGACGCAGGTCTTCCCCGCGGCCAGAATGCCCGAGGGCACCAGGTGCAGCGCGTAGCGGTTACCCCCGATGGTCACCGTGTGACCGGCGTTGTGCCCGCCCTGGTAGCGACCCACGAGGTCCGCGGCGTCCGAGAGAAGGTTCACGATCTTGCCCTTGCCCTCGTCGCCCCATTGTCCCCCAACGATGACCATCGGCATCTGCATGGTGCACCCCTCTGAAGTCCGGTCCAAGTATATACCCGCGAATGCCCGTCCAAAATAGGCTAGGCCCCTTTGCCGGCTCCGAACCGCGGCTGGGCCTCGGCCGCGCCGGGACGCCGCCCGAATTCTTTAGATGGGCATGGGAGAAGGCGGCCCGGCCCCACAGGGGCGCGGGCCGCCGGGGGGCCAAGGGAGGCGCCTATTTCTTGCCGATCCTGCCCAGCACGGTGGCCGTGGTCTCCTCAAGGAGCGCCGTGGCCTGCCGTTCGAGGCGCCCGCACTCCTGCTTCATCTCGGCCACGAAGGGGGCGTCGTCGATGCCTCCCAGGTTGATGAGGACGTTGAGGATGCCCCCCTTGAGGCCGGCGAAGGCCATCTGGGCGCCGACGCCCGCGTCCGAGACGGAGTTCCGGTTGCCCTCCTCCGCCGCCCGCTTGGCCAAAGCGAGGGCCTTGAGGCAGGTTCGGGCCGTCTCCAAGGGCACCGCGACGGCCTGCTTGAGGCCCGCCTGCATGGCTGCCTTGCGGGCCGCCTTCTCCTCCTGGGTGGTCTTGGGCAGACGGAGGGCCTCCATGTAGGCGTTGAAGGCGCGCGTGTCCTCGTCCACCGCGGCCAGCAGGTCGTCCTTGGCGGCCTGGGCTGCCTCTGCGGTCTCGTCCATGGCCTCGAAGGTCCCTTCGTAGCCCGGCTTGCCGACGGTGAGGTTGGCCACCATGGAGGCCAGCGCCGCCCCGAGGGCCCCCGCGAGTGCCGCCACGGAGCCGCCGCCCGGGGCCGGCGAATCCCTGGAGACCTCGTGGACGAAGGCGTCGGTGCGCTGGGTGATGAGCGCTCCCTCGGCGGGTTCGGGGTAGCCGATGACCTTCTCGCGGACATCGAAGGGGGCCACGTCCCGGAGCCCGAGGCTCTGCACGGCCGTCTCCACCACGTCTTCCAGCGGGATGCCGGTGCAACGCCCCTGGCGCGCCAGGTAGAACTTCCCCGTCTCCACCATGGCCTGGAGAGGCACCAGGCCTACGATCTCGCTCCCCGTCACCACGAGCCCCCGCTCCGCGGCCAGCTCCCTGGCCTTTTCCAAGACGGCGTGGGTGGGGGTGATCCGGTAGTTGGTCAGGTTGATGGAGATCTGGACCCGCCCGAACTGCGGCACCTCCCAGCCGATGGCCTTGCAGTGGTTGAAGAGGCCGGGCTGCTTCACGGACTCCCCCGCGAGGCGATCGGGGTCCGCGTCGTTGAGGCGGTAGAGCTCGCGGCCGTCGTAGCCGTGGACCGTCTGGATGTGGCCGAAGAGCGCGTCAGGGTCCGGGAACTCGGCCTCGCAGGAGCCGCAGAAGAAGCGCCCCTTCTCGTGTTTCAGCAGCGTGCCCATGTAGTAGAAGGGACGGACGTTGCCGCGGCGAACGCTCCGGCCCTTCTCCCGGAGCATGAAGGCGATGTCCGTGGCGTGGTCCTTGTTCCGGGAGTTGAGGTCGATGTTGTAGGCGATGAGGAACTCGCGGGCCCCGATGACCGTCGCGCCGGACCGGGCATTGAAGGTGGCCGGCCCGAAGTCCGGCGCCCACTCGGGGTCCTTCAGCTTCTCGGCCAGCCCTTCGTATTCGCCCCGGCGGATGTTGGCTAGGTTTCTCCGCTCTGGCCGCGTGGCGGCGTATTCGTAGAGGTAGACCGGAATGGCCAGCTCCTCGCCCACGCGCCGCCCCAGGGCACGGGACAGCTCGACGCACTCCTCCACCAAGACCTCGTTCACGGGGACGAAGGGGCAGACGTCCGTGGCGCCCATGCGGGGATGGGTGCCGTGGTGCCGGCTCATGTCGATGAGCTCGGAAGCCCGTTTGATCCCTCGGAACGCCGCCTCGGCGGCCGCCTCGGGCGGACCGAAGAAGGTGACCACCACGCGGTTCATATCCTCACCCGGGTCCACGTCCTTGAGGACCACTCCCGCCACCGATTCGATGGCGTCGGTGATCTGCTGAATGACGGCCTTATCGCGTCCCTCCGAAAAATTGGGGACGCATTCGACGAGCTTCGCCATGAAAATCCCTCCTGATATGGGAGTCGGCCGATCGCCGCCCGCCCCCGGCGCCCATCATAGCGGCAGAGGTGGCCGGGTGCCAGGGGATGGGAGGAGTGAGGAGCAAAAGCCTCCTCCCCATGACGGCCGCGGGAGCGCTCTCCAGGGCGCGATGGGTGGAAGGGGCACCGCGCACTGGCCTCTGGTGACCGCCAGCAGGGGAGTGAGGAGTAAAAAGTGGGAGAGTCAGGAAAAAGGGAAACGGCCCGCCAGCGGCCGCTCCTCATCCACCATCCCTTATCAGGTTCCCGCCGCCAGGATGGCGCGGAAGGAGGCGGGGTCCAGGCTGGCCCCTCCCACGAGGAGGCCGTGAACGGAAGGCTGGGCGAGCAGTTCGGCGGCGTTGCCGGGCTTCACGGAGCCGCCGTAGAGGATGCGGGCGTCGGTTCCGGCTCCGCGCTCGCGCAACCAGGCGCACAGAGCCTCGTGGACCGACTCGGCGTCCTCGGTCCGGGCGACGTGGCCGGTGCCGATGGCCCATACCGGCTCGTAGGCGAGGTCGAACCCCGCAGCGGGCGGCTCCTCGCCCAGGGCCGCGGCCAGCTGCCCCAGGACCACGGCAAGCGTATTTCCCTCCTGCCTCTGGGCGAGAGTCTCCCCCACGCAGAGGATGGGGCGGAGGCCGCAGGCGAGGGCCGTCCGGAACTTGCCAGCCAGCCGCTCCTCGCTCTCGCCGAAGAGGTGCCTGCGCTCGGAGTGGCCGACCAGGACGTAGGAGCACCCGACGTCCCTCAGCAGGCGGCAGGAGACCTCGCCGGTGAAAGCCCCTTCGTGGGCCTCATGGCTGTTCTGCGCGCCCAGCGCGGAGCCCTTCGGCATGAGATCCCGGACCAGGGAAAGCAGGGGGAATGGCGGGAAGAAGGCGACCTCCCGGCTGGGTGGGGGTGGATCATCTGCCCACTGACGGAAGAAATCGCGGACCTCCCGGGTGGTCATGTACATCTTCCAGTTCGCGGCGATCAGCAGGGGTTCCATCTCGATTCCTTCCCCGAATTCCGAATCCCATTCCGTCCTCTTGGGACCGTGGTGAAAAGAGTGTATCATCCAGCCAGCGGGGCGCGCCAGCCGCGGTGCCCATGGGGCTGCGCCCGCCGGCGTGCCGGTGGGCGCAAGGAGTCCTTGCGTGCTTATGTTTTTTGTGCTAAGTTTGTGACAGTGGGCACTATGCCCACTTTTTTTTTGAGGGACGGGAATGGACGCGCCTTGGATGGAGAGGCTCCGAACGCTCGCTCAGGGGACCGCGGCTTTGTTCGGCCTGGAATTGTTCGATCTGGAATCCAGACTGGCCGGACGGCGATGGTGGTTCCGCATCACCCTCGACCGGATGGACGGCGCCGTGACCATCGAGGACTGCGAGAAGGTCTCGCGCCATCTGTCCGCGCAATTGGACGTGGAGGACCTGATTCCCCACGCCTACGAGTTGGAAGTGTCGTCCCCTGGGGTGGAGCGCCCCCTCAGGGAGTTGAAGGATTATGATCGGTTCAAGGGGTGCAAAGCCCGGCTGATCCTGGGAGCCGGCGGGCCGGAGGCGGGCCAGGTGCTCGAGGGCGATTTGGCGGGAACGGAGGGCGAAGAGGTCCTCCTCGACATGGGCAATGAGACTCGCCGAGTGGCCGTTGACCGCATCAAGAAGGCCCACCTGGTCTTCCAGTTTCCATAGGATAAACAAGGAGATACATCATGTCCAGCGAACTATTACAGGCCATCGAGGCCCTCGGCCGGGAAAAAGGGATTGACCGCGAGATCGTCGTTTCGGCCCTCGAGGACGCCATGGCCGCGGCAGCCAAGCGGGTGCTGCATTCCCAGGAAGCCTTCGTGGGCCACTTCGACAACGAGACGGGCGAGGTCGCCCTCTTCAAGGTGAAGGCCGTGGTGGAAGCCGCCGTGCCGGAGAATCCTCTGATCGAGATGACCCTCGAGGAGGCCCGCCAAATCGACCCCGAGCTGAACGTGGGGGACTCCGTTGAGTTCCCCCTCGAAACCACGCCGTACATGGGCCGCATCGCTGCCCAACAGGCCAAGCAGGTGCTCACCCAGAAGATCCGGGAGGCGGAGCGGGAGATCATCTACAAGGAGTACAAGGACCGCGTGGGAACCATCATCAACGGGGTGGTGAAGCGCATCGAGAAGCGGAACATCCTCGTGGACATCGGCCGCACCGAGGCCCTCCTGCCCGTCAGCGAGCAGTGCAGGGGAGAGCGATTCCTTCAAAACGACAGGATCCGGGCCCTCATCATCGACGTTCGGGAGAACACCAAGGGCAGCCAGATCATCCTCTCCAGGGCCAGCAGGGATTTCGTCGCCAAGCTCTTCGAGGCCGAAGTGCCGGAGATCTACGACGGCACCGTGGTCATCCGGAATTCCGCCCGCGAGCCTGGAGAACGCACCAAGATCGCCGTGATGAGCAAGGACCGGGACGTGGACCCCATCGGGGCCTGCATCGGAATGAGGGGCATGCGGGTCCAGGCCGTCACGCGGGAGTTGCGCGGTGAGAAGATCGACATCATTCCGTACAAGGAGGAGCTCTCCGACTACGTGAAGGCGGCCCTCGCCCCCGCCACCGTGACTCGCGTCCAGATTACCGACTCCGAAGCGAAGCGGATGGAGGTGGTGGTCCCCGAGGACCAGATCTCCCTCACCATCGGAAAGCGCGGGCAGAACATCCGCCTGGCCGGTGTCCTCGTGGGCTGGGAGCTGGACGTGAAGAGCGAGGAGGCCAAGAAGCAGGAGATCCTGGCCGCCATGACGAGCATGATGAGCGGAGGCGAGAGCGAGCCCGAGGAAGCGGAGGAGGCCTCGGAGGGCGAAGTGGAGGGCGCGGCTGGAGAGCCCGCCGCGGCGCCTTCAGAGGCGGTGGCAGACTCTTCCGCGGTGGCGCAGGAGCCCGCCGATCAGGAATCCGTTCAGGGTGTCCCCGAACGGGTGATGGCGGCGCTCCGGGAGGCCGGTCTGGCAGCTCCCGAGGCGATCGCCGCGGCCTCGGACGAGGAGCTCCTGGCCATTTCGGGGCTCGGCCCCAAAACGCTCCAGGCGCTGAGGAATTGGGCTCCAGGGACCGAGGGAGGGGAGGTATAAGGCATGGCGAAGATCCGGGTCTTTGAACTCGCGAAAAAGATGGGTGTGCCCTCCAACCAACTCCTGGAGGAGCTCCAAGCCCTCGGGATCGACGTCAAGTCCAATCTCTCCACGCTGGACGAAACGGATCTGGAGAAGCTGGGGGGCAAGGTGGCCAAGCCGGCCGCCAAGAAGGCCGCCAAACCGACCGAACCCCCGGCGGCAGCCGAGGCCGGCAAGGAGAAACGGACTCCGGCCCCTCCCGAAAAAAGCGCTCCCGCCGCCGCGCAGGCACCCCATGCTCCCCGGGGCCCCAAGCCACCCGCTTCGGGAACGGGGAAGGCCTCCGGAGGAGGAGGCCAACCGCAGGGCAGACCGGTGGCCGGGCGTGCGGCGCAGCCGTCCGCACCGGTCCGACAGGGCCAGCCTCAGCAGGCACCCCCTGCAGCCAGGCGTCCTGAACATCCGTCTCATCATCCCTCTCCCGCGCACGGGCCCGAACGCCGGCAGCCCCAGCAGGCGGGCCGTCCCGGCC
>JBAWEQ010000078.1:0-1853 GCA_049591295.1 Acidobacteriota bacterium | reverse complement strand
AGTTTCACGAAGATGGCGGGGCCACTGTGATTTCATGGGTTGTGGACAACGGCCAGGGGAATGACAACATGCTGGTTCAGATCGCTGCTGAGGAGCTTGGACTGCCTATCGAAGATATCCGGCTCATATCCGCGGACACGGAAGTCACTCCAACTGATGCAGGCTCGTATTCCATGATCTCCACGTTTGGCGGAGGGAACGCCGTAAAGACTGCAGCAGCAGATGCAAGGACTCAGCTCTTCGAGTTAGCTTCGGACATGCTCGAGGCCGATCCGGCGGATCTGGTGGCCAAGAACGGGAAAATATATGTCAAAGGCGCTCCCGGTGCTGGTCTTTCCATTGCCAAGGTGGTGCGCAAGGCTTTGATCATGGGACGACCGATAATGGGACGAGGCGCATTTTCACCAAAAGTGGACCAGCGACGAGAGTGGATTACGAATCCTAGAGGCCAGCTCTCGCAGGCGTTTTCGTTCGGTGCGACGGTTACAGAGGTTGAAGTGGACCCTGAAACCGGCCGGGTCAAAGCCCTTGATGTTACATGCGCTCAGGACTGTGGATTCGCGTTGAATCCTCTGGTAGTGGAAGGGCAGTTTGAGGGTGGAGTTGCAATGGGAGGCCAGGGTGGAATGCTCGCCGAGGAGCATCGCTGGAACCAGGGGCACCTCTTGAATCCTACAATGCTCGAATATAAGATCCCTATAATAAAGGACATGCCCAACATCAAGCCGATCATCGTGGAGTCCATAGATCCAGGTGGTCCGTACGGGGCCAAAGAAGCCGGCATGTCCATCGCTATGTCGGCGGCCCAGGCATATTGCAACGCGGTGAGCAAAGCCCTTGGAATCTATTTTAACCACTACCCGTTGACGCCCGAGCGAATCCTGGACGCAATCGAGAACAAGAAGCCCGGCATTCACACTGCCTGGGAATTCGAGCCCGCCAGAGTAATCGAACGTGAGGGGTGCGGCCGGAAGTGAGCGAACCTGCTGGTACCAGGCCAAACTTCCGCAGTATTAGCTGGCGCCTCTTCTGCCCGCACTAAGAGCAAGCCTTTCACAGAGAGGATTCGCGGTGAAAGTAAAAGAAATCGATCACATTTGCTTTGCGGTCCGAAGTGTGGACGAAGCCCGTAAGGTCTACGAAGGGATTATGGGGCTGGAACCGGCGTGTGAGTATATCGCTGAGGAGGAGTCCATACGAGTGATCCGGTACTACGTAGGAACTGTGGCAGTGGAGATCATGGAGCCCACTGATTCAACGTGTGAAGTCGCCTCATTTCTGGAGCGCAAGGGTGAGGGCTGTTTTCTCATCTCGTACCGGGTTAACGACGTGGCTGGGGCCCTCGACGAAATTCAAGCCGCAGGACGTAAGACCATAGATAGGAAGCCTCGCCACCTTATGGGGAACCGATACGCGTTCATCGATCCGCCTAAGGTGTTGCACGGGGTCCTCGTGGAGATATTGGACGGGGAATTCATCAATCCCGGTTCCAGCGACGAGCCAGTGAACCGTCTCTGAACTCTAGCACTTCTTTGAAGCGAATTTACTGGTGTCAGCAGATTGTCCTTCAGACTTTCTCGCAAAAGATCCAGGCCAACTCGTCGATCGCCTTTGCCAGGCCCTGAACTGGGTTGTTGATCGAAAAACCGGAAATAAGAAAACCTGCACCATTCGGACAGAATTATAGACACTTGCTATAAAAGACCCGACAGGTGCATGAAGTGCAGAGAAATCCGCTAATACCCATCTGTGCTACCGTGCGGAAAGAATCGTCCAAAATTGCGCGACTTTTCCGGATGGATTTGATAAGAGCCTCCCATGATTTTTGGGAGGTATGGAGAGGCCCCGGATCG
>JBAWEQ010000077.1:0-4452 GCA_049591295.1 Acidobacteriota bacterium | reverse complement strand
CCGGCGTCGGCGAGCAGGGCGGTGGAATTGCCGAGCACGCCATAGACGACTTCGGTGACGATGAAGGCGAGATTGAGGGCGATGCCAATGGCGAAGGCGCGGCCGAAATTTTCCGGCGCGTGAACATGGCCGGCGTGATCGTGGTGATCATGTCCGTGATGGTGGTGGCCGTGCTCGCCGCTCATGGGTGGCGCCTCCTTTCCCCGCAAACCGGGCGCTCCCGATTTGCGCATGGCCGCCCGAGGCCGACGACAGCCGACTTCGGGGTGGAAAATTTTCCCGGCGAGGCGGCTTAAAGGGCTTGTCCCGCCCTCGCCTTGCCGCTATACACCCGCCCACGCCTCACCGCCAAGCGGTTGGTCTTCCCAATGACTTGAAGAGGCGACAATTGGGGCCATAGCTCAGTTGGGAGAGCGCTTCAATGGCATTGAAGAGGTCGTCGGTTCGATTCCGTCTGGCTCCACCAAGAAACCTCAGGAAAAACAACAAGTTTAGACCCTGAGGCCTCCCTCCGATAACCACAAAAATCAGCCTGTCACACTGCTGTCACAGCGACAGGACGAAACACGTGGCAACGATCAGGAAACGCGGAGACCGCTGGCAGGCTCAGGTTCGCCTTCAGGGGCATCCACCAACATCCAAGTCCTTCCTTCAGAAGGCCGACGCCGAGGCTTGGGCGCGTCAGCAAGAGGTCGGCATTGAACGAGGAGAAATCGAGAGCACCAGAAGGTCGCTCAAGGGCTTCATCCTGAACGACCTGCTGTGCCGCTACGAACTAGAGGTGACCAGTCGGAAGCGGGGAGCGCCCGCAGAGAAGTATCTGGTCAAGAACCTGAAGGTGGCCTCCATCGCCGCTCTGTCACTCGACCGTGTGACACCGAGCGTTCTCTCGCGCTACCGGGATGAACGCCTCCTCGCGGTCTCTGGCTCGTCCGTAAGGCGTGAACTCGCCGTGTTACAGCACTGCCTGGAGGTGGCTCGAAGGGATTGGGGTGTGCCATTCCCCAAGAACCCTATGGAGTCCGTCAGGAAGCCACAGAGCGCCAAGCCCCGGACCCGCAGGCTGACCACCGAAGACGCTGAGAAGCTCGCCAGCGGACTCCTGAAGACTCGCAGCAGGCTCTTGGCTGACGTGGTGCGCTTCGCCATCGCGACAGGAATGAGGCGAGGAGAAATCCTGTCCCTGAGGTGGCCCAACGTCGACCTTCAGGCGCGCACGGCGCATCTACCACAAACCAAGAATGGTGATCCCCGGACGGTGCCTCTGAGCGCCTCTGCGTTGGAAATCCTTGAGCGCCAGAAGCAAAGCAAGGGCGATGATGTTGTGTTTCCAGCTACCGGCAACGCCGTGAGGCTGGCTTGGGAAAGGCTCAAGAAGCGGGTGGGCATCGAAGACCTCCACTTCCACGACCTTCGCCACGAGGCCATCAGCCGGTTCTTCGAGCATGGCCTGTCGATGCCCGAAGTCAGCGCCATCAGCGGACACAAAGACCCGAGGATGTTGATGAGGTACACCCACCTCAAGGCTGAGAGCATCGCCGAGAAGCTGAAGGACATCAGCCCATCGCCCCTGCGTTGAGATACCGAGGTGCGCCGTGGGGGCTTCCTTTCGTCTCCACGGCAGCCTGTCTATGGCTGACCCCAAGAGCCTCAGGATGGCTTTGGAGGATCTCGGGGTGGCGTCAGGTGCGAAAGGTCTATCCCTTCAGTCGACGCTCAAGACCTGCTTGTGAGTCTCCCTAAGCCCTGAGGGCCAGTTACACAGACAGCATCGTGACCTGAGTCTGTGTATCTTGTATAATGGTCAACAGGTGAGGTTATTAATTACTAGTGCAAAAGCAAGTCATATTCTAACCTTGAGAGCTTAAGGATCTGCTGAGGTGCTATTAGTCTGCCTTAAACCTGATAAGGTGGCCTTCGCATTGACCTTCTGTCTGGCTTAAGATGGAACACAAAAGGCAAAGAGCTACTCACTCTGACGCTATCGAAAGGTATGTATTACATGCACACCGTGTACGCTAACATCAAGAGACAACCTTATAAGATCTATATGACGTATTAACACAAAAAAATTGGGAGATAGCAGTGATTCTGATCCAAATGTAAACCATTGGACCCACGCGGCGATAATCCTTTAATGGAAAAGGTGCTTTCATCTATTACTATAGCGTGAAGACACCTTAACTGATCCGAGAGAGCTTTGTCATTTGCCCTCTTCCCCGAGCAGGAACGTAAGTCCATCCCCGTCTCGCGCACGATTCTAGAAACTCCTTATCGTCCTTCAGCTTCCGCGCCTGGCTCTTCAACTCAATCCCGGTGGCATCTAAAATATCGCTGGACGTCACTTCGTCCTTTTCGGTCATCGAGAGGAACTTGAGGAGGTCATCCGCGACTGACTTCCGGCGACGAGGTTTGCATGAGCTTGTTTGTGTTTCCTCGTCTCCGACGAAGCGAGTCGTGGGCATTGGCGAGCCGGGGAACATTCGGTTCCAATGGTCATCCAATTGCCGGAACTCGGTGGTGGAGAAATAGAGCCTCATCGGCCTCGCCACGCCATTGTCGTCCAGTTCCCGGGCGCAGCCACGCATCGCCAACTGCTTGAACCAGCGCAACATCAGGCCGACCTTCGTGGTCAGGTAGTCGCCCTTGAGGCCTCGCACGGTGGCGTCCGCGGTTGCTCGGAATGGTGTTTCCTTTATGCCGTTTGTCTCGGCAATCGTAATCCGAGTCGGTTTGATGTAATCGCCGAAGATGAACACTGCGCCGCAGTCGCGCCACTGGTTGGAGCCAATGCCCGCACCGAAGTGGCAGTAGTCGACGCTTCGTCCCTGCCAGCTCAGAGCCTGAAGCTGACCTCCCTCAATCACCTTCTTCCAGCTCACGATCAGGATCGTTTCGCCTTCGTTGGTGTTCTCAAGGACGCAGCGGTGAAACCACTTCAGAAGCGGCTTTCTGGTTGTGGCCTTGTCCCACTGGTCCTTTGGACTTGGTCCCGTTAGGTACGAAGGGCCGTCGAGATGGGTCGGCTCCAGCAGCCTGTAGTTGGCCTCAGGGACCACTTCCTGCTTCCGGGCGCTCGACAATTCCTTATAGCCGTCAATATCGGAGGTGGCATCGAGGAGAACCGTCCCGGCCTTCAGCGGCCAGTTAGGCGCATAGGCCACCAGCCTGGCCCCCTGAGCGAAGTCCGTGTGCAGCGCCGCGAAGGCGAAGCCATGTGTTTCCTGAGCAAGGATAACGAGGCGGGCAGCAAGGCGCAGGGCTTCCCCATCGAACCTCGTTCCCACTGCGAGGCGAGAGGGTTCTCTCTTGCTTTCAGCGAAATGCTTCAGGGCCGCAATGAGGTGAGGCTCAAGGTTGATCCTAAGCTCATGATAGGGGTGTGAGCGGTCAAGGCTGAGCTGCGCCTCCGCAAGCTGCCGCCACGCTTCGCCGAAAGCCTTGGTGAGGTCAGGCTCCTCCCCGTATTCATCAAGACCTCTCTTCCGGCAAAGCTCATGAATTTGCTCGAAGTCGGCCAGCGTGAAGTCTGCCACGTCGATGTCATCAGGCCGCTCGTCCACGAGGATCAGCGCCCGCCGCTCCCCGTTGGCCAGCTTCAGCAATTCGCTCTCGTTGCGCTTGTAGCTGCTGTGTGTGCCTACGAGGGCCGGATAATCTCCGAGCTGCGAGCGATAGAAGAACGCGGCAGGTGTGTAACCGTCATCCCTCGCCTTGGTCGCCTCGACATACTCCGGCCCGAGTTCATCCAGCTTCTGCTGGTCGTGATCCGTGGTCCTGATGGCGACCTTTCCCGGCAAGAGTGGCTCAAGGGTGCGATAGGCTTCATCGCATTCACGCCGGGTGTTCGCGAGGAACAGGACCGAGCCACCCGCCCGGACCAAGGCAACCGCGAAAGCGAACGCCGCCGTGGTCTTGCCGCCTCCGGTTGGTGCGGGCACTGCACGCCAGACCGCATCGGACTTCCGCCAATCGGCCAAGGCCTTCGAGCAGGCCCCGAAGACAGAAGACGCCACCTTGAGGTCGAACGGGGTTACGCCCCGGTGACGGAGGGCGGAAATCTCTTTGAGGCAGGCCGCGAGGTCCTCCCATTCCACCGCCCCAGCCAAGCTCGCCTCGTTTGGATTGCCATCGGAACGTTCGAACCCTGGGTCAATGGTATCTTCGTCAGTCGTCCTCATATCTCTCAATTTCTTAGTGCGGAGGTTCATAGGCTATGGGGCAGCTGAACTGGGCGTGCCGCTCAATGCCGATGGTGGCCCAATTGGTCAACGTGGGCGTGTGGGCAACCGCAACATCGAGTTGAAGCGGTTGAATGAAGAATACTTCTCGGAAGACGCCTAAGCGTCATCAAGCTTACCCGTATTTGGTGCAGCGCTTCAGCATACCTGCTCTCGGCGAATCGTCGTTGTGTCGCTATAGGTATACCCAACATTCTAGCATCTGACCGCC
>JBAWEQ010000076.1:0-1894 GCA_049591295.1 Acidobacteriota bacterium | reverse complement strand
TTGTCTACCACTGCAAGAAGGTCCCGTAAGACCTCTTCATTTTTGTACTTCAAAATCTTGCTCTTTTCATGCAAGCTCCGTTTCTTGTAATTTTCCAGTTCCGCCACAGCGCGTATCCAGCGATCACGGTTTTCCTCAGCCTCTTTCAACGCTTTCTTCAACGGGTCAAGCACAGGCTGACTCGCTTCCCCGGTTTTTTCGCCAGCGGCCTTCTCTTCGGGCACTTGTGTCAAATCGGTGCGAGCATGCTCTTCAAGGGCTTTTTCTTTTTTTAGACGGATCTCTCGTAAGTCTATAGGCTCTGAGCCTTTCGGTTCGCTGCTATCGTGTTCAGTCACCTTGACCTCCACTGAAACTGGTGATCGCTCTCCGCGAAAATCATTCGGGCAAACACTCGAACCGGAAAAAAATGCGCCATTTGGTGTTTCTAGTTATATACCGCCCGGAGAGGCTATACTTACAAACGGCCCCCAATTTTCTCTTTAGGCAAAATAACTAATTATACCCAAATGTTAGTTCCTTGCCATGCTTACACATACATTTGGGCACAGCCCCCTTCGTTGTCAAGAGGCCCAAATGCATGGTGATAACATTCCGATGCGGAAAAGACCAACGAAGCGCTTAGAGTGATGTCGCTATGATTTGGATTCCCGATCGTTAGGCAAGTTGTTTCTCATCGACCGACAAAAAAGTTGTTCTTGTAGATCCGGTCTGTGACAGCTGAGCCATCATAGCCAATCCACAGTCTAATCGCGTTGGAAGGTTGCTACGTTAATCCCTACCCCTAATTGATGCAACCTGTCCCTGAAGTCTTCGATGCGAGTCCAGCGAGACGCGCATTCGCGTTAAGTTAAGCAGCAATTTTGTAGGATGTGCTGAGCGAAGCGAAGCGCATCAATTGTGTCAGACGGAGCGCTGACGCGGCCGATGCGCTTCCCCTGCCTTGGCAGGGTTCAGCACATCCTACATGCTGAATAGCAGTTTTGATTACGCGGCACTCCTAGCTTAACGCCTATGCGCGAATGCGGGATGAACCGCATCTGTCGCGACCAAAAGAGCCTCTGGAGGGATAAAGAGCCTCTAGGAGACCAAATCTGTGGCCAAAATTGACGAATTGCGAAAAAGGGCGGAAGAGTCCCTGGAGTCAGGCGGTGTGGAACTTGATGATATCTCAGGGCTTTCTTCTAATGACTTGGGAAGGCTGGTTCACCAATTACGGGTCCATCAAGTAGAGTTGGAAATGCAAAACGAGGAGCTGCGCCGGGCCCAGTTCGAAATGGAAACCGCGCAGGCCAAGTATTCCGAACTCTATGAATTTGCACCTGTGGGCTACTTTACGCTTGATAAGCGAGGCGTCATTCGACAGGCCAACCTGGCGGGAGCCCAATTGGTGGCGGCAAACGCGAAGTCTTTTTTGGTCGACTCCCCCTTCTCAAAATTCGTTCACCCGGATGATCTACGTACGTTCCTTTTGCACCTGCGGCAAATCTATCAAAACGGAGAGAGGCTGACCTGCGAGATCAGGTTAAAGAAGAACGGTGAGGAAGTGTTTGTGAGGCTCGACAGCGCCCCGGCCAAGAACATTGACGGGGAAGTGACCGACTGCCTAACGGTTGTGACCGACTTGACGGCTCGGAAAAAGGCGGAACAGGCCCTTGCTCACAGTGAACAGCGATTCAGGACCGTTTGTGAGAGCACAGAAGAAATCATCATCATAAAGGACATGTCGCGCAAATGCATCTACGTGAACCCCGCAGCGGAGAGACTGTTTGGAATTCCCGCTTCACAAATGATCGGACGGAGATTCGAGAGCCTTGTACAGGATGCTGATCCCGATCAATGTAAAGAGTTGGATAGGAGGGTGATTGAAGGGGAAGTAATAGAGGAACAACAA
>JBAWEQ010000075.1:0-2203 GCA_049591295.1 Acidobacteriota bacterium | reverse complement strand
TCGTCAGGATGACGGGGAACGGGGCGGGAGTGCCTTCCGGGATCCTCCGCCCCTCCGCCCCTCCGCCCCTCCGCTCCTCCGCTCCTCCGCCCCCTCATCCTCCGTGGGCTCCGTGCTCTCCGTGGTGAGTCCTTCTTCGCGTCTCGCGCCTCGCGTCTCGCGCCTCGCGTCTCGCGCCTCCGGGGCATATGCCGACCCGACGGGCGCGAAGAGGCCGCCGCCTTGAGTTTGGATGGGACGGGAGGCCATACTAGTTTGGAATAGCGTGTCGGTCCGGTCATCCAGCGGAGGGGCGCTCGGGGCTCGGCGCGCGAAGGGGCACCCATGGGAGGGAAACCCGGGGAGGCTGGCGCGGTCAGGCGTGCCCGCGGCCGGTTCCGCATCGGCTCGGTCGTCATCCTCTTTCTATTCCTGGTTGCTCCGCTGGGCTGCACGCGGGCGCCTCGGCGCACGGTGGTGGTCTACACCTCCGTGGACCAGCCCTACTCGGAGCCGCTGTTCAGGAAGTTCGAGGCGCGGACGGGCATTCGCGTCCGGCCCGTCTATGACCTGGAAGCTGCCAAGACCACCGGGCTCGTGAGCCGACTGGCCGCGGAGCGGGCCCACCCGCAAGCGGACCTCTTCTGGAGCTCCGAGATCGCCCAGACCCTCTGGCTGAAGGAACAGGGGCTTCTTCAGCCCTACGAGCCACCTCCGGCCAGGGACGTCTCACCGGAGTTCAGGGATCCGCTGGGCTTCTGGACGGGCGTGGGTCTGCGCGCCCGGATCATCCTCGTGAACACCGACAAGGTGCCGGAGTCCGAGGCGCCCCTCTCCATCTTCCAGCTCACCGAACCGGCCTGGGGCGACGGGGCGGCCGGCCTGGCCAATCCCCTCTTCGGCACTTCGGCCACCCAGGCCGCTGCCCTCACGGCCCTGCTGGGGCGGGAACGCACCCGCGCCTACTACGCCGCGCTTCGCGACAACGGGGTGCGCGTGGTGGATGGCAACTCGGTGGTGCGGGACATGGTGGCGGGCGGCGTCCTCAAGGTGGGCCTCACGGATACGGATGACGCGGAGGCGGCCTTGCGCTCCGGCGCCCCCGTGCGGATCATCTACCCCGACCAGCCGGGCATCGGCACGCTCTACATCCCCAACACCGTCGCCGTGGTGGCGGGTGCCCCTCACCTCGCGGAGGCGAAGGCCCTGGCCGGCTTCCTCGTGAGCCGGGATGTGGAGAGCGAGCTGATGAGGGCGCGCTTCTTCTGCGCCTCGGTGCGCTCCCCGCCCCCGGGTGACATGCGCGTCTCCTGGACCGAGGTGGCCGGGGCTCTGGACGAGAGCAAGCAGGACCTGAGGGAGGGCCCGCTGAAGTGAGAGCCTTCCGCCCGCCCAGCCGCCTCTTCTCCGGCCTGTGCTTCTTGGCGCCGCCGGCCGCCGCCGCAATTCTGCTCGCGCTCGCGCCACTGGCGGCCCTCCTCGCCGGGGGCGCCGGCCCCCAGGCTCCTCCCCTGCACTGGGACGGCCGCCTCTGGTCCATCCTCTTCCGCAGCGCGGGGCTGGCCCTCTTCGCCGGAGCCGGAGCGGGTGCGCTGGGCCTCGGCCTGGCGCTCTGGATTGCCTCGCGCCGAGGGCCATGGGCCCGCGGCGTGCGCAGCCTCTGTTTTCTCCCCCTGCTCCTGCCGCCCTACCTCTTCGCCCTGACCTGGCTCCTGCTCTCCCTCCCCTACGGCTTTCTGGCCTCCGCCTGCATCCTGGGGCTGGTGCTCGCGCCTCTGGGCGCCTGGACCTCCCTGAACGCCCTGCGGCGGATGGACCGCGAGGCCCTCGAAGCAGGGCTACTCATGGGGGGCGGCGGGGCCACATGGCGCTGGGTCGTCCTGCCGGCGGTACTGCCCTCTGCCCTCGCCGGGGCCACCCTGGCCTTCGCCCTGGCGCTCGTTGAGTACGGCGTGCCCGCCCTCATGCAGTGCTCCACCCTCTCCGTGGAGATCGCCGCCGACTTCAGCCAGTACGGCAGTCCTCTGCGGGCCCTGATCCTCGCCCTCCCGCTGGCGCTGCCGGCGGGGGCGCTCGCCGCCGCGGCCGCCTATTCGCGGGGCTTTCTGAACGGAGGGACGCGGGAGACGGGGAGCGGCCTCCTGGCCGCCACTCCCCTCCCGGCCGGGCTGGCTCTTTGGAGCTGGCTCGCCCTCGGCGCATGGCTAGCGACGCTGATGGTGCC
>JBAWEQ010000074.1:0-5747 GCA_049591295.1 Acidobacteriota bacterium | reverse complement strand
AGCGCCGCGCCAAAGGCGCGGCCAAGGCCCGGCCGGGGATCAGAGCCAATGCTCGCGCTCAGTTTCTTGGCGGGCCTGCCCCGAGAGCTATTTCTCCTTGACGGCGATCCCCAGTTCGTCGAGCTGCTTGGCCTCCACGGCGCCGGGAGAACCCGTCATCAGGCAGAGGCCCGAGGTGGTCTTGGGGAAGGGGATCACGTCGCGGATGGAGTCGCATCCCAGCAGGAGCATCACCAGGCGGTCGAAACCGAAGGCGATTCCCCCGTGGGGCGGAGTGCCGAAGCGGAAGGCGTCCAGGAGGAAGCCGAACTTCTCCTGGGCCTGCTCCTCCGAGAAGCCGAGGGCCTTGAACACCTTCCTCTGGACGTCGCCCCGGTGGATGCGGATGGAGCCGCCGCCGATCTCGTTGCCGTCCAGGACGAGGTCGTAGGCCAGCGCCTCCACCCCGCCGGGATCCGACTCCAGCAGCTCCCAGTGCTCCTCGCGCGGCATCGTGAAGGGGTGGTGGCGGGCCATCCACCGCGCCTCCTCCGGGCTCCACTCGAACATGGGGAAGCGGTGCACCCAGAGCAGGTCGTGGCGGCCCTTCTCCACGAGCCCCAGGGCCCCGGCGAAGTGGAGCCGAAGCGCGCTCAGGCAGGCGCAGGCCGTGTCGTAGCCGTCCGCCACGAAGAGGGCGAGGTCTCCTTCCTCGGCTCCAACGGCTTGAAGCATGGCCGCCGCGGGCCCCTCGCCGATGTGCTTCAGGGCGGCGCCGACGAGCGCCCCGTCCCGGCGCATGAGGCTGACGACGCCCTTGCCGCCGAAGGGCTTCACGATGCCGTTCAGCTCGTCGATCTGCTTCCGGGAGATCCCCGCCATGCCCGGCACGGCCAGGCCCCGCACGCAGCCGCCCGCCTCCAGCGCCCCCTTGAAGACGCCGAAGGCCGTCCCTCCGGCGATCTCCGAGACCGTCCTCAGCTCCAGCCCGAAGCGCGTGTCGGGCTTGTCGCACCCGTAGCGCTCCATGGCCTCGGCGTAGGTCAGCCGAGGGATGGACGAGGGCTGAGCGAGACCGGCCTCCTCGAAAAGAGCCGCCACCAGCCCCTCGGCCAGCGCCATGATGGCCTCCTCCGTGGGGAAGGACATCTCGATGTCGATCTGCGTGAACTCGAGCTGGCGGTCCGCTCGCAAGTCCTCGTCCCTAAAGCAGCGGACCACCTGGAAGTAGCGGTCGAAGCCCGCCACCATGCAGAGCTGCTTGAAGAGCTGGGGCGACTGGGGAAGCGCGTAGAAGGAGCCCTGCCTGAGGCGCGAGGGGACCAGGAAGTCGCGGGCCCCCTCCGGCGTGGACTTGGTCAGGAAGGGGGTCTCGATCTCGATGAAGCCCCTCTCGCTCAGGTGCGAGCGCGTCCGCTGGGCCAGCCGGTGGCGGGCCACGATGCGGGCGTTCTGGAAGGGGCGCCTCAGGTCCAGGTACCGGTAGGCGAGGCGCATCTCCTCGCTCACGAGCGCCTCGTCCTCCACCGCGAAGGGCGGGGTCTCGGCCTCGGCCAGGACCTCGAGCTCCGAGACTTCCACCTCCACCGACCCCGTCTCCATGTGGGGGTTCACGTCCTTCTCGCCGCGAGGCCGGACGGTTCCCCGTACCGCGATGACGTACTCGGGCCGCAGCTCCTTGGCCAGGGCGAAGGCGGCGGGGGTCCGGTCCTCGGAGAAGACGAGCTGGCAGATGCCCTCCCGGTCCCGCAGGTCGATGAAGACGAGGCTGCCCAGGTCCCGGCGGCGGCGGACCCATCCCTTCAGGACCACCTCCTCCCCCACGTGGCTCTTCCGGATCAGGCCGGCGTAGAGGCTCCTCTCAGGCAGGCTCATGCTCTCTCCTCCTCCGCCAGAAGCCGCGACAGCTCCTCGCGCCCCAGCGCGGACTGCTCGCCCGTCGCCATGTCCTTCAGCGTGTAGCGCCCTGAACCGGCTTCCTCTTCGCCCAGCAGCACCACGAAGCGCACGTTCATCCGGTCCGCCCGCTTGAGGGCCGACTTGAAGGAGCGGGCCGTGTGCTCCAATACCACGACGGCGCCCGCGGCCCTCAGATCCCGCGCCAGGGCGAGGGCGGCGCGGTAGGTCCCTCCGCCCGCCCAGGCGAGGTAGGTCCAGGGCAGGCGGGAGGCCGCCGGTTGCGGGAGGGCCATGAGGAGCCGCTCCATGCCGAGGGCCCAGCCGAAGCCCGCGCAGGCCGGGCCGCCGATCTGCTCCAGGAGGCCGTCGTACCGCCCTCCCCCCAACAGGGCGTCCTGGGCACCCAGGGCGCTGCTCGTCACCTCGAAAACGGTTCGGGTGTAGTAGTCCAGCCCCCGCACCAGCCTGGGGCGGGGCACGAAGGGCACGCGGAGGATCTCCAGCGCCTCCCGCAGGGCCTCGTGGTGTTCGGCGCAGGCCTCGCACAGGAAATCGGTGAAGTTCGGCGCCTTGTCCAGGTAGGGCTGGCAGGAGGGCACCTTGCAGTCCAGGACCCGCAGCGGATTGGTCTCCAGGCGGCGGCGGCAGTCCCCGCACAGGTGCTGGGCCGAGGCCGCCAGCTCCTCCTTCAGCGCGGAGACATAGATGGGCCGGCAACTGGGGCAACCCACGGAGTTGAGCTGCACGGCCAGGCCCATCACCCCCACGGCCCCCAGGAACTCCATCACCATGGCGATGGTCTCGGCATCCACACCCGGCGCGGGGTCGCCCAGGACCTCCGCGCCGATCTGGTGGAACTGCCGGTAGCGCCCCTTCTGGGGCCTCTCGTAGCGGAACTGCGGCCCGATGTAGTAGAGCCGCGCGTGGAGCGGCGACTCGTAGAGGCGGTGCTCCACCACGGAGCGCGCCACACCGGCGGTGTTCTCGGGCCGCATGGTCAGGCTCCGCCCCTTCCGGTCCTGGAAGGTGTACATCTCCTTGGTCACGATGTCGGTCTCGTCCCCGATGCCCCGCACGAAGAGATCCGTGGGCTCGAGGATCGGCGTCCGGATTTCCGTGAAGCCGTACCGCGCGAAGGTCTCGCGCGCCGCCCTCTCCACGGTCTGCCAGAGGGTGATGTCCGGGAAGAGAAGGTCCTGTGTCCCCTTGACCGCTGAAATCATGCATCCTCCAACGGGGGGATTCTACCATCCCCGTCCCCAAAGCCCAACGCGCCGGTGCCCCGCCGCACCTTCCGCCTCACCACCCCGGCCGGCCGTGATATGGTGCTCGTGTGATCAGGAGGTGACGTCATGGATACCCACTCGCCCAAGAACCTCTCCTACCCACAGACCTACTGGGACGCGGCGGGGGCCTTCCAGCGAAGCCGGGCCTTCCTGACGGCCGTGGAGCTGGGACTCTTTGCTGCGCTTGGGGCGGAGGAGCGCAGCTCGGATGAGGTGGCCGAGGCGCTCGGCACCGATCGCCGGGCCACGGACCGTCTCATGAACGCGCTGGCCGCCACGGGCACCCTGGAAAAGCGCGGCGGGCGCTTCGCCCACACGCCGGAGGGCAGGCGATTCCTTCTGCCGGACAGCCCGGAGTACCTGGCCGGTCTGATGCATCAGGTGAACCTCTGGGAGAGCTGGAGCACCCTCACCGACGCCGTGCGCGCCGGGACTTCGGTCGCCCGCGAAAGCCGGCGCGCCGATGAGGAGAAAACCGAAGCCTTCATCTCGGCCATGCACGACCGCGCCCGCCGGGCCGCCGATGGCCTCGTCACCAGATTGGATCTGCGCGAGGTTCGGCGCGTGCTCGACGTGGGAGGCGGCTCGGGAGCCTACGCGGCGGCCTTCGTCCGGGCGGGGGAGGCCACCCGCGCAACGGTCTTCGACCTGCCGGAGGTGCTGCCGCTGACCCGGCGGTTTCTCGACATGGAGGGGGCTTCGGAGCGCGTGGAAACGAAGGGCGGAGATTACCTGCATGACCCCCTCCCGCCTGGATTCGATCTGGCCCTTCTCTCGGCGATCCTCCACAGCAACGGGGTAGAGGAGAACCAGCTACTGATCCGGAAGTGCGCGACCGCGCTCCGCCCGGGAGGCTGGCTGGTCATCCAGGAGTTCTTCATGGATGAGGACCGTGGCGGACCGGCCCGGGCGGCCCTCTTTGCCCTCAATATGCTGGTGGGGACGGAGAGAGGAGATACCTACACGGTGGGAGAGGTGACGGGTTGGATGGAGGCCGCCGGATTCACGGGTATGACCCGGATGGAAATCGGTCCCGAAACGGCCGCCCTGGTCGGACGGAAGGAGCATTAGCTAAGAGGAAGGTTGCAGGAGCCCTTCCAGAATCTCGAAGAAACGGGGGAACGATTTGGCCACGCAGGCGGGGTCCGAGATCTCCACTCCGGGGACCATCAGGCCCATGACGGCGAAGGCCATGGCCATGCGGTGGTCGCCGTGGGGGTCGAGGCGGGCCGGGCGGTAGTCGCGGGCCGGCACGACGGTGAGGCGGTCCGATTCCACGAGCATGCACCCCCCGAGGGCCGTGACGGCGTCCGCCAGCACCGCCAGCCGGTCGCTCTCCTTGAAGCGCAGGTGCCCGACCCCCGAAAGGACGGTGGGAGAGGGCGCGAAGAGGGCCACGGCCACGAGGGGAGGCACCAGGTCCGGGCACTCGCGCACGTCGGCTTCCAGCCCGCGCGTGGGCCGGCCCTCCAGCGCGATCCCCTCCCCCGATTCCGAAAGACGGCACCCCATCGCCTCGAGGTGGTCCGCGAAGGCGGCGTCGCCCTGGAGCATGCGCCGCCGCATCCCGGCCACCGTGACCTCGCCGCCGGTCACGGCCGCGGCGGCCAGCAGAAAGGCCGCCGCCGAGGCGTCGGGTTCGATCTCCACCTCCGCTGCCCGGTAGAGGCCCGGCTCCACCTCCCACCACCCTCCGGCCGCTTCGCGCACCCCAGCCCCGAAGCGGCCCATGAGCGCCACGGTCATGCGCGCGTAGGCCCCGGACACCAACTGCGACGCGTGGAGCCGAACGGGGCCCCGGGCCAGGGGGGCCGCCAGGAGCATCCCGGAGACGAACTGGCTGCTGATGGAGGAGTCCACCTCCATCGCTCCGCCCTCCCAACTCCGCCCTTCGATCACCACCGGCGGGAAGCCCTCTCGGTCGGCGAAACGCAGCACCGCTCCCGTCCCGGCCAAGGCTCGGGCCAGCGGACCGACGGGCCGGCGGCACATCTGCGAATCTCCATCCAGGGTGAAGCTGCCCTCCGAGGCGGCGCAGACGGCCATGAGCAGGCGGAGGGTGGTGCCGCTGGCGGCACAGTGAAGGGGCGAGTCCGGCGGGGAGAGACGGCCCGAGGTTCCGCGGACCGTGAGGCGCTCGCCGCCCTCGGTTCGGGCCCCCAGGGCCCGGATGCAGGCCAGCGTCGCCCGAACGTCCTGGGCATCGGGCACGGGGTGGAGCTCGCTCCTCCCTTCGGCGAGGGCCCCAAGGATCAAAGCCCGGTGGGCGATGGATTTGGAGGTGGGAACGCGGCACGTGCCGCGCGCCGCCCTGCCGCTCGGAACCTTATAGGGATCGGGGAGGGGGCGGCTCATGAAGCCTCTTGCGGGCAAGCAGTGGGAATAAGGAGTGAGGAGTGAGGAGTGAAAAGATAACATGGCTCCCCAAGATCACTTCAGCCATTCTTGTGCCGTTTGCCTTCCGGAGCGAAGCGGAGGAAGGCGCGTCCCGGCGCCGATGGGCCCAGGGGTCCGGCCTCCCGGGGATCTCTGGCGCGACGCTCGCGCCCTGGGATGGGCCGCGAGGCGCGGCGAGGAAGGAAG
>JBAWEQ010000073.1:0-7767 GCA_049591295.1 Acidobacteriota bacterium | reverse complement strand
CCTTCGGGGCGGTGGTCCGGACGCTGGCTGGGGAGGCGGAACGGGCGCGCCACCGCGTGGCTATCCGCCAGGAAGCCACGATCACTCCCGCGGCCGCGAGTACCGCCAGGGCCATGAGGGCCGCCTTCGCCCCCCTGCCGAGCCCCCGGGGCGGGGCCGCCATCGTGGTCGCCTGGCCGTCCGTGGCGGTGGCGGGCCGGGTCGCTCCGCTCGAGCCTCCAGCCGACGGGCGCTGCGAGGCGGGGGAAGCGAGGGAAGCCACCACCTGCGTGCGCTCCGTCACATCCCGAAGCGCCGCCGCGGCCGCCTCGCCATCCGCGAAGCGCTGAGCCGGGTTCTTGCGCAGCAGGCGATCCAGGACGCCGGCCACCTCGCCGGGAAGGGAGAGCGAGGACACCGGCGGCACGGGCTCCGAGTGGACCACGTTGTAGCAGATGGCGGAGACCTCCTCCCCCTTGAAGGGGCGCTCCCCGGTGAGCATGAGGTAGTAGACGACGCCGAGGGAAAAGAGGTCGCTCCGACCGTCCAGCGAGTGGCCCAAAACCTGCTCGGGGCTCATGAAGTTGGGGGTGCCGAGGATCTCCCCAGTGCGCGTCAGGTCGCTGGCCGAGAGCCTGGCCACCCCGAAGTCCGTGATGGCGGCCCGGCCTTTCACATCCAGGAGGATGTTGGCGGGCTTGACGTCCCGGTGCACTACGCCCTTCTCGTGGGCGTAGGCCAACCCCGCCGCCACCTGCCGGGCGATGGAGGAGGCCTCCTCGATGGAGAGCTTGCCGGCCCGCTTGAGCCGTTGCGCCAGGCTCTCCCCCTCCACCAGCTCCATGACGATGTAGGGGACGCCGCGCTCCTCGCCCGCGTCGAAGACGGTCACGATGTTCGGATGGTGGAGATTGCCCGCCGCCTGGGCCTCGCGGAAGAAGCGCTGGCGGTACTCCTCTCTGGCGTCGTCGGCGAGGTCCGCGGAAAGGGACACCACCTTGACGGCCAGGGCTCTGCCGATGATGGGATCCCTGGCGCGGTAGACCACACCCATCGCGCCCCGCCCGATCGTGCCCTCGATTTCATACCGCCCGATCTTCTGCACACTCGGAGCATAGCGCCGGGGGGAGGGGCCAGGCAATGAGGCTGTCCATGGGAATAAGGAAAGAGGCGGGGGTTTGGCCCCCCGCCTCTTGAGTGCGGCGAATCAGACCGCGCTTACCAGACCTGGCAGCCTTTGGCCGCGGCCACGGGACCCGCGGTGCATCCGAAGGCCTTGGCGTCGCGCCGGAGGCGCTCCCTCCCGCTTGCGCGGGGGTCGCTGCTCCTCTCTGCCCTCGCGCGGGAAGCCCTTTGAGCGGGGGAACCTACCCGTTCCCCCGCACCCTCTCGCCACGCCAGGGACTCTTGGATCATTCGTTTACCAGACCTGGCAACCCTTGGCCGCGGCCATGGGACCCGCGGTGCATCCGAAGGCCTTGGCGAAGGCGGGCATGTCCGAAAGGGTACCGTTGACGCGGTAGCGGGCCGGCGGGTGCGGGTCCACGGTGGCGAGCAGGCGGGCGAACTGGGGCCGCGTGCTGCTCGCCCAGACGGTGGCGAAGGCCAGGAAGAAGCGCTGGTTTCCCGTGAAGCCGTCCACGACGGGCGCGGGCTTGTCGCCCAGGGCCATGTGGTAGGCGCGGTAGGCGAGGGTGAGCCCACCCAGATCGGCGATGGCCTCGCCCTCCACGAGCTTGCCCTGGAGGTGGAGGTCATTGTCCACGACGTACTGGCTGGCCTGGTCCACGATGCACTGGCCCCGCTCCTTGAAGGCCTTGAGGTCTGCGGGCGTCCACCAATTCTTGAGGTTGCCGTAGGCGTCGTACTGGCTACCCTGGTCGTCGAAGCCGTGGGTGATCTCGTGTCCGATGACCGCCCCGATTCCGCCGTAGTTGACGGCCAGGTCAGCCTTGGGATCGAAGAAGGGCGGCTGCAGGATGCCGGCCGGGAAGACGATCTCGTTCATGCCGGGGTCGTAGTAGGCATTCACCGTGGGCGGGGTCATGCCCCACTCGGTGCGGTCCAGCGGCTTGCCGATCTTGGCGAGGTCGCGGGCGTCCTCGAAGGAGGAGGCGCGCCAGAGGTTGCCGACGTAGTCGCCGGGCACGATCTGGAGCTTGCTGTAGTCCCGCCACTTGTCGGGGTAGCCGATCTTCTCCACGATCTTGTCGAGCTTGAAGATGGCCGCCTTGCGCGTGGAGGCGCTCATCCACGGCACGGTCTCGAGGTCCTCGCGCAGGGCCGCCTTGATGTGGTGCAGGATGTCGAGCACCTGGGCCTTGGCTTCGGGGCTGAAGTACTGCTTCACGTAGAGCTCGCCCAGGGCCATGCCCATGGCGCCGTTGGTGGCGGACACGGCCTTCTTCCAGCGCGGCAGGTCCTGCTGGGCGCCCGTGAGGGTCTTGGAGAAGGCGAAGTTCTCCTTGACGAACTCGCTGGAGAGGGCCCCCGAGTATCGGCTCACGAGGTGCCAGCGGAGGTAGGTCTTCCAGTCGTTGAGGGGGACGGTCTTGAGCTCGGCCGCCAGCCCCTTGAAGAAGTCCGGCTCGCCCACGTTGATGTGGCCCTTGATCTCGGGAAGGCCGATCTCGCGGGCGTAAAGGGTCCAGTCGAAGTCGGGGGTCAGGGTGGCGATCTCGGCGAAAGCCATGGGGTGGTAGGTGGCCTTGGGATCGCGGCGCTCGACGCGCGACATGGAGACCTTGGCCAGGGCCGTCTCCAGCTTGAGGACCGTCTGGGCCTCGGCGGCGGCCTTGTCGGCCGGATCGCCCAGGAGTTCGAAGACCTTGGTCACGTGGGTCACGTAGGCGTCGCGCACGGCCTTGGTCTTGGGATCGTCCTTCAGGTAATAATCGCGATCCGGAAGGCTCAGCCCTCCCTGGTGGAAGCCCGCGATCACCTCAGTGGCGTCCTTCGCATCCTGCTCCGACCCCACGCCGAAGAAGACGTTGACGCCGTGGTGCTGGAGGATGGCGGCCTCCTTGGCGAGGCCCTTCATGTCCTTCACGTCGGCGATGGCCTGGAGCTCCGGCTGGAGCGGCTTGATGCCCAGCTCGTCGGCCTTCTTCTCGTCCATGGCGGCGGCGTAGAACTCGCCCAGCTTGCGTTCGATGCTGCCCGCGGGGGCCTTGGTGTCCTTCTCTGCGGCCTCGAGGATGCCCTTAAGCTCCTCCTGGTTGCGAAGGGCCAGGGCGTCGAAGCTGCCCCAACGCGGGTACTCCGGCGGGATCGGGTGCTTGGCCACCCAGCCCCCCGTGGCGTACTTGAAGAAGTCTTCGCAGGGCTTGACGCTGGTGTCCAGGTTCGCGGGATCGATCCCGTGCACCACCGGCGCCGTTTGGGGCTTGCTCTCCTGGGTCTTGGGCTCCTGGGCCGACATGGCGCACCAGGGTGCCGCCAGCAGGAAGCCCGCCAGCAGGATTGTCCATGCTCTCATTCGTTACTCCTTTCCGAGGATTCAACAGTGCACACTCCCGCCCCTGGGGGCGTCCGTCCAGAATCTTGGTGTACGTCGGGGAACCTCCAGAGTTTCACCCGCCCTTCAGCCCGGCCAGGCCTCCGCCGCAACGGCCGCTTCAGCCGCGCAGGACCCTGTCCACCACCCGGTCCTTGCCCGAAGTCTTGGCTTCATAGAGCAGCCCGTCCGCCTCCTTGATGAGCTCGTCCACGGAGGCGGGGGCCCGGTTGCAGGCGATGAGGCCGATGCTGCAGCACAGGGGCAGCGACGGCTCCGCCGGCGCAACTTCGGAGAGGCGGCGGCGGACCTTCATGGCCGCTTCGATGGCCCGGTCGCGGCCGGTTTCCGGAAAGAGGATGGCGAACTCGTCCCCCCCCAGCCGTCCCACGGTGTCGGAGGCGCGCACCGATCCCACGAGCGCCGACGCGACCTGCCGGAGCAGCCGGTCTCCCGCCGCGTGCCCCAACCGGTCGTTCACCTCCTTGAAGTTGTCCACATCGAGATAGGCCAGCGAGAGCGGATGGCCGTAACGGCGCGTCCGCTCCAGCTCGGCCGCGCAGACCTCCACGAAGTGGCGGCGGTTGGATACCCCCGTCAGATCGTCCGTCTGCGCCAGGTTTCGGATCTTGTCCATGGAGCTGTGGAGGGAGACCAGGACGTGGCTCACCACCAGGAAGAAGGCCAGCTTGGCGAGCAGGTCCCACACGAGGAAGGCGTAGTTGGAATAGTGCTTGCCGTTCAACAGGTCGCTGGCCAGGGTGGTGATGGCGCTGACGACCGACAGGGCGAACGACGGAAGCCACCCCGCGTACCACGCCGCCACGGAAATGGGAATCAGGTAGAAGATGGCAAAGCTGAATTCGAAGCCGGTGTAGTAGTCGATCACGGCCACTCCCAGCAGCAGAAGCACGCTGAGGCCCAGCGCGAGGCGGGGAGAATGCAGTTGGCGAGAGAGGCGGACGGTCATCGGCGGCGGTCTTCCAGCGGGCTCTGCGGCGGACGGAGGTGACCCCGTTCGCGACTTCGGTCTATCACTCTACAACGGCGCCGCATGAGGAACAAGCGCTCCTCCGCTCGAACGGCGATCGGCCGCCCCCCGAGCGAGGGGCTCTCCCAACCATCATTCGACTCGGAGGAAGGCGGCCTTGAGGTACTCGCCTTCGGGAAAGCTGAGGAGGACCGGATGATCGGGCGCCTGGCCGCGGAAGTCGAGCAGGAAGGCGCGGCGGCGCGATCGCGCGGCGGCAGCGCGCAGGACCTCGCGGAAGTCCTCCCGCGAGAGGTGGTGGGAGCAGGAGCACGATACGAGCAGACCACCGGGCCTGACCAGGGCAAGGGCCAGATCGTTGAGCCTGGCATAGCCCTTGAGGGCCTCCGGCAGGTGCTTCTTGGACTTCGCGAAGGCGGGCGGGTCCACGACCACCGCGTCGAAGGAGCGGCCCTCGCGCCGCAGGGAGGCCAGGACGTCGAAGGCGTCTCCGCAGTGGATCTCGCACTCGGGAAAGCCGTTGGCAGCCGCGCCGGCCTCGACCCGGCCGCACGCGGGTCTCGATGCGTCCGCGAAATCGCAGGAAGCGGCGCCCGCCTTCAGCGCCGCCAGTCCCCAGACGCCCACGTAGCAGAAGACGTCGAGGACCTCCATGCCGGGATGGATGAGGCCGGAGAAGAGCCTGACGTTTTCCCGCTGGTCCAGAAAGAGTCCCGTCTTCTGGCCGTCGAGAAGGGGAACATCGAGCGTCAGGCCGAGGTAGTGCACGCGGCATGCGCCGGGCGCCCCCTCGGGTTCCGCCGACACGGCCCTGGCCAGCCCCTCCATCTCGCGCATGGGGGAGTCGTCCTTGCGCACGAGCAGTCCCGGCTTCAGGAGGGCGTGAAGGGCCGATTCGGCCCGGGGGCGCAGGAGCTCCATCCCGGCCGTGAGGGTCTGCGTCACGACCGTTTCTGCGTAGCGGTCCACGATGAGCCCCGGGAGGCCGTCCGCCTCGCCGAAGACCAAGCGCACGCACTCCTCGCCGGGATAGAGCGCCTCGCGCCGCGCCACGGCGGCGGAGAGCCTCTCCTCCAGCCACTGCTCGGTCAGAGGCTCGGAGCCGCGCTGGAGCCAGCGCACGGCGATGAGAGTGTGGGGATTGTAGTACCCCGTCCCCATGGGCTCCCCGCCGGGGCCGTCCACCGCCACGAGCGAACCCGGCGGAAGCTCCGGCACGGCCTGGAGTTCGTTGGAGAAGACCCACGGGTGGCCGCTGCGTATCCGCTTTTCCCGGCCCTTCTGGAGTCGGAGGCGGGGGAGTTTCTCGGGGGGGAGGGCCATCGCATAACCTTTCGTGATGAGGTGATGAGGAGACTAGGAGATGAGGGGACGAGGAGAAAGCCGAACCAATCGTGAAACCACCTTCGTTTTCGGCATTACCTCATCTCACCACCTCGGCACCCTGCCATTTCGGCGCTCAATACGCTCTCGCCCAGACGACGCGCCGGTCCGAGGCTCCGCCGCAGGCCAGGCACTTGCCGGGCTCCTTCTCCCCGTCGAAGGGGATGCAGCGGATGGTGGCCTTGGTCTCCTCCTTGACCCTGTCTTCGCAGGCGGAGGAACCGCACCAGTGGGCCCAGAAGAAGCCGCCGTTCTCGATGTCGCGCTGGAATTGGGCGTAATCGTCGATGCGGAAGGTGTGCTCCTCGCGGAACTTGAGGGCGCGGGCAAAGAGCGCCTTCTGCAGGTCGTTCAGGAGCAGTTGCAGGTGTTCGGCCGCGCCGTCGAGAGGGAGGCTCTCCTTCTGGCGCCTCTCCCCTTCGCGCAGGGGCCGGGTGGGGACCCGGGGGACGGCGACGCAGGCGCCTTGTTCCACGTCCCTGGGCCCGATCTCAAGCCGCACGGGCACGCCCTTCAACTCCCATTCGTTGTACTTGAAGCCGGGGCTCACCGTGTCGCGGTCGTCCAGCACGACGCCCAGGCCCGCTGCGGCCAGCCGCGCCTTCAGCGACGCCGCGGCCTCCATCACCCTGGCCCGGCCGGCCTCGTCCTTGTAAATGGGCACGATCACGGCGTGGGTGGCGGCCATCTTGGGAGGCACGACGAGGCCCTGGTCGTCGCTGTGGGCCATGACGAGGGCGCCGATGAGGCGCGTGGAGACGCCCCAGCTCGTCTGCCAGCAGTACTGCCACTCGCCCTTTTCGTCTTGGAACTTCACGTCGAAGGCCTTGGCGAAGTTCTGCCCCAGGTCATGGCTCGTGCCCGCCTGGAGCGCCTTGCCGTCCTGCATCATGGCCTCGATGCACGTGGTCTTGAGGGCCCCCGCGAACTTCTCGGATTCGGACTTCACGCCCTTGAGCACGGGCACGGCCAGGTACTCCTCGGAGAAGCGAGTGTAGATGTCCAGGATGCGCATCACCTCGTCCCAGGCCTCCTCGTGGGTGGCATGGGCCGTGTGGCCCTCCTGCCAGAGGAACTCCGTGGTGCGCAGGAAGAGGCGCGTGCGCATCTCCCACCGCACTACGTTGGCCCACTGGTTCAAGAGGAGCGGCAGGTCGCGGTAGCTCTTGATCCACTTGGAGTACATGGCGTACATGACGGTCTCGGAGGTGGGCCGGATGACGAGGGGCTCCTCCAGCTCGCTGTCCGGGTCGGGGCGCACGCCGCCGCCGGGAGCCGCGCCGAGGCGGTGGTGCGTGACGACCGCGCACTCCTTCGCGAACCCCTCCACGTGTTCGGCCTCCTTCGAGAGAAAGGACATGGGGATGAAGAGAGGGAAGTAGGCGTTCACGTGGCCCGTGGCCTTGAACATGCCGTCGAGCGCCTTCTGGAGGTTCTCCCAAAGAGCGTAGCCATTGGGGCGGATGACCATGCAGCCCTTGACGGGAGAGTAGTCCGCCAGCTCGGCCCTCAGGACGATGTCCTGGTACCACTGGCTGTAGTCTTCGCTTTGGGGGGTGATGGCCTTCTCGTCGCGCTTCGCCATGGGTCCTCTGCCTCCAGATGGTGCCGCGGGGACTGTCCCGGGAAGCGCCAGGATACACGAAGCGCGAGCCTGGGGCCAGGGGGCCCCGGAACGAGCGCGAGAGCGGAGACGGGCGCGCTGAATACGCGGCGCCCGTGATGAGGAGATGGGGCGGGAGGCCTGTTCCAGCGTTGTGTCCCCGTCGTGGGTTTGCAATGGTCTCTTCCCGGGACAATCGACATAGGTAGGCCCTCGCGGGCTTTCCCTGTCACACCACCGTGCGTACGGGTCCGTACACGGCGGTTCGGTGGGTTATGCGGTTGGACCCCAAGAGCGTCCCCGCCGGACTTTGGG
>JBAWEQ010000072.1:0-1588 GCA_049591295.1 Acidobacteriota bacterium | reverse complement strand
TAATTGGCCGTCGCATTACCCCGAATTTTCCCTCCCTGGAGATCGCGGTTCGTCATTACCCACAATTATACGCCGGTTTTGCCGCTTCAATGTTCCTTGGAGCGGAGACCGGACGGGACATGGTTGCGAGGACCTCGAAAAGGAACCCCATCTTCTCCCCTGGTCGTCAGAGCCAAAATTCTCTCGACGGTGTCGAAAAGCCTATTTTATTCTCTGCTTGAGCATACTTCACCGATGGCCGAGCGGTCAATCACAATGTTCCTCGTTGCCCTTCACCTCTCTTATTCAAAAACAGCCCTACCACGCCATTTGCTGATCTGTCTTTAGGATGGCCATCAGATGGAAGGTTGTCTCTGCTTCGTGCTGGAACTTGTGTGCTGGTGCTTTTTATGGGATATGGAGATAGATATGTATGTGTGGTTACATATAAATGTCTAAAAGCCAGTGGTTAAGGGGCCTATCTGACTATGTGCCAGGAAAACATGTCATTACCCCGGCGCCTTTTCTATGTTTCCGCTGGTAATTGCAGATGGGCTTGGCCGTGCCATCACGAAGAGTTCAGTTACGATCGGACGCTTCTTCGAAGTCGGTCCTGCCCATCGAGGATACAGACCAGCTTGCTCGACCAACAGAGCCTGTTGGCGACGGCTTCTGCTCCCCGCTCCATTCTCCTCCACGCCTACTAGCATAGGCAATGCGCACCATACTCAGACGCCACTTCTAATCGGATCAGGCCGGGAGAAGATCGAATTTGAACCAGCTACCACCTGAACCCCATTCATGAAGAACGGTCGTGACTAAAAACGATATCAACCGCTTACAAATGGTCGGTCGTTGCATCCGCCCATAACAAATCAGGACGTTACATAACCGAATGGAACAAAAATAGAACACCCCCCGGAAGTCGTGTCCCGTATAAATGAAATCCATGAGAAGAGAGTCAAGAGTCCTCTTGGGCTGAAGAACGGCGGCGTGACAGGCCGTCATCCCCGTCAATCATATCAACCACATGCCTCGATATCTCAGTCATTTCAATCCCTGTCTGGTCTTTTCGGTCCTTTGTGGGCCGTCTCAATCCCTCTCAGTCCTCCAGAACCACGAACAAAATACGAACAAGAGTTCACGATAGATTTCTGTATTCCGGACCATGAAACTTCCTGTCGCACCGCAACTGGCGTGTTAAGCATTATCAATGCTCCAATCTGGACGTCACCAGCTCAGCACCGAAAAATCTCATCGTGATTCCCATTTTCACTGGCGTTAAAACTTTCCGGTTTTTCCAAAACTATGATATGGGCAGGCGCAGCTTGGTGATTGTGAAAGGGAACTTGAGCTGTGAGCATACGTCAGCGAATCCTTCATGAAAGCACCATCTTGGTACTTGTGTTGCTCCTCGGGCTTTTGCTTCTCGACCCGCTGATACCTGGCCCGCTTCCCAATCTGTCTTTCGCAGTAATCGGAGTTGCCGGGGGCTGGCTTCTCAGTAACAGAAAAAGCCTTTCTCGAAAAATCATAGCTGTGTCCTCATCGATTGTAGTGCTTGCCATAGCTTTAGGAAAGCTTCTCCCTGCGGCCATGGTCGGCCCCG
>JBAWEQ010000071.1:0-2485 GCA_049591295.1 Acidobacteriota bacterium | reverse complement strand
CGGCCCACGAGGCAGCCTGGGAAGGGCGATCCGCCGGTGGTGACCTTGCCCGTCGCAAAGGCCGTCGGGACCGTGGCCTTCAGGAAGACGTACCGCCCCTCGCCCAGCACCTTGGGCCAGGGCAGGCCCTCGAGCCCGGAGGGGTAGCCCGCGCCCGAACACGTGGCCAGCCGCCCGTTCGAGAGCACCGCCGCGTCTACGGCCGTGAGGACCGATACGCCCGAGAGCGTGTCGGCCTTGACGAGTAGGACGAGGTCGCCGGAGGCCACGGGCACGGCAAAATAGGTATTGTGTCCCGAATGGCGCTAACTTAACGGTTTCTTGTGCCTGTTTCGGTGCGGTGTTTCCTTGAATTGGGCTCGTGGCTTGTTGAGGAGCTGGTAGTTCTTTGGGCGACGCTTTCTGGCCCTAGGTTCAGTACGTCCTGGCCTGTAGGGCAGTTTGTCTCTCGCGATGCAGTCGAGCATGTGAGAAAAGAGGTCCGAACGGATGCGGGTGTCCATGGTTGAGCGGGCCATGATGCAGGCCCACTGGCGGAGCGTGGAGAGCGTTCCTTTGAAACTGATGCGGTCCAGGGGAGCGCCTTGTTGCAGTGCGGCCTCGGCCATGACAGCCCGAACGAGGTTGTAGGCGATGACATGCATCCAGAGTTCGGTGAGGATCATCTTGGGGGTCAAGCAGCGCAGTACATCCACCCCCATGGTCGTTTTAATGTCCCTGAAGAAGAGCTCAATCCTCCAGCGCCTGAAGTACAGGTCCGCCAGGCTGGAGCCCGGATGCTGTTTGGGGTCCAGGAGCGTCGTGACGACGAAAACCGTCTGGGTGCGGAAACCGCGGTAGGGCACGCTGACCTTCACCTCTCGAACAGAGATGCACTCGGGAAGGGCCAGCCAGGTTTTCCGGGCAAGCCACTTGGGACAGATTCCCGACTTTTCCCACGCGACGATCTGATCGTTCTTGCCGATCCTCCTGATCACCCGCGCGTTTTTGCGGCGCCCGTTCTTTCTCATGACACAATCCACGCCCCTTTGGGACAGCAGAAAGAAGTCGGCGAAGGCGCAGAATCCGCGGTCGCCTAGAAGGACGTCACCCTTCTTCAGCAGCCGCCACAGCTTTCGGTAAAGCGTCCTTTCGTGTACGTCCAGTGATCCTTGTGCCAATCCTGCCATGGCGCCCGTAGCCATGGAGAACAGAGCGCAAAGACGCATCACGGGGAACCCGCATCCGGGCTTTGTCTTCTTGGTTTGGGGCCATGCGGCCTGATTCGCCGGCGTATCAGGCATCGAAAGCCCCGTGCCGTCTACGGCCATCACCCTTCGCCCGTGCCAAAGCCACGGGCAGGCCTTTTCGGTCTTGCGCACGACCCGCCGGCTGGCCGCCTTGATCTCGCAGGGCGACAGCTTTGCGCGGGCTTTGCAGTAGGCTGCGGTACCCGGCGAGATGGTCTTGCCTTCTTCAGCCAGCAGCCATGCCTGGAACCGCCTCAGGGCTTCGCGGCAGCAGCCCCTTTCGTCGAGCACCTGGGAGAGAAAGAGCCAGAAGGTCCTGGAGGGGGGAAAAGAGCCGGGTCCGTTCCCCGGCTCCGAAGCCGCCAGGCAGGCTGGCCCATGGGCCGAACAACCGGCCCAGCTCCGCCGGGGTCTTCTCCGCCATCGTCCTTGCCCACCCTTTCAACCGTCCCGCCTTCGCGTCCATGGGCTCCCTCCTCGCCAGGGCTCCCTTGCGAGCCATACTACAAGTATATATACTTGTAGCTAGAAAGGCAAGATAATGCAAGGCAGGGAGGACCGGAAACCATGCAAAAGGAAAACGCCGCAGAAAGCCTCTGGCGCCGCTACAGAAAGCTGGCCCTAAAGCTGTCCGCCACCGGTCTCATCCTCCAGGGCACCATCACGGAAAGGGTCATCACGAGGAAGGCCAGCAAGGGGAAAAAGGAGGAGCAGCGTTACGGGCCCTACTACCAATGGACCTACAAGAGCGCAGGCACAACCGTCACCGCCAACCTGACGGCCAAGCAGGCCAAACTCTTCGGCAAGGCGATCGAAAACAACCGGAAAGCCGAGGCAATCCTGAGCGAAATGAGGGCGTTATCCAGGCAACTGTGCGAAGCCGCGGCAGAGGGGGTGAAGAAAAGAACCCGCCGGAAACCAGTAGCCAAGCCTTAAGTTAGCGCCATTCTATTGTGTCACCGGAATCTCAGGCTCATGGGGTTGATAAGCGGCAACGAGTTCCCATCCATATCGACGAAGTCGATGCCGAGGTACGGCAACACGGTTCCGGCGGCCTGGCGCTGGGCGGGGGCGAGCCAACTCAGGCCGGCGTTGAGAGCGGAGTCCACGCTGAGGTTGGCGGTGGCGCTGTCGGCGGCGAGGATCAAGGGCGCCGTGCTGGAGGCGGCGTCCTTGTTCATGTTGTAGGTCGCGCTGAAGGCGTCGCTGAGGTAGAAGTTGTACTTCGGGTCGCTGGGGTCGTTGCTCTGGCGGTG
>JBAWEQ010000070.1:0-6572 GCA_049591295.1 Acidobacteriota bacterium | reverse complement strand
ACCCAGGGCAAGGTCCAGGTGGCGACCTCCCAGCGCTCCAGCGTGGCCTCTCAACTCGCCTGGGCGGCCCAGTGGGTGGCCAACGTGGGACTCCTGGCGGGTGCGCAGATCGTCCAGTCCGACGGCTATCCGGGATGGAAGCCCAACCTGGACTCCCCCATCCTGAAGGCCGCGCAGAAGACCTTCCTGCGGGTCACCGGCGAGGAGCCTCAGCCCAAGGCGATCCACGCCGGGCTCGAGTGCGGCATCATCGGCGCCAAGTACCCCGGCATGGACATGGTCTCCCTCGGACCGGAAATCCGCAACGCGCACTCGCCCGACGAGGAGGTACACATCGACTCGGTCAAGAGGACCTATGCCGTTCTCCTGGAGCTGCTGAAGGATCTGGCGTAGGGAGAACTTGGATTCGGGATTGGAGTTTCCTCATCCGAATGCTGGGCCCCATCACGAAGGGTGGATCGTAACAAAACACGGGCGGGGAGCTCTCTTCGGCTCCCCGCTCTTTGCTCGCCTTCTCCGCCGGCTCCCTACTGCCGGATGTTGACCCAGTCCTTCTCGATCTTGTCGAAGAGCGCTCCCTCGTCCTTGCCCAGCCGCGGCAGCCAGTAGGCGTAGAAGAGCTGGAAGTCGGGGTTGCTCATCTTTTTCAGGAATGTGACGAACTCCTCGTGGCCCCCCATCGGGTCCCCCTGCTTCCGTTTGATCTGCGCCATGTAGAACCAGGCGTCCCTCATGGTGTAGGGAGTATCCCCCAGGAAATCGCTTCCCTTCTCGCACCTCGCGATGGCCGATTCGAAGGACTTCGCCGCCTCCGCGTAATCTCCCTGGTCGTATAGGATCCGGCCCGTCAGGTAGTCGGCGATCTTGTCCCCGTCGATCCCCTTCTGGGTGCGGATCCAGCGGATCCAGCCCATGGCCGGCGGATAGTCGCGCATCAGGCGGTACATGGTCACCTCGCCGATCACGTCCGCCAGCGGCCGAGCGGTTCGCGAGCGGGCGGCGTCGAAGTAGCGCAGGGCCTCCTTGTAGTTGCCCTCGTCCCAGTAGGTCTGGGCGATGGCGGCCGGCGGTTCGTCGGATTCCGGGCGCAGGGCCCACGCCCGCAGCAGATAGAAACGGCGGGCCTCGGGAAGGGTGGTCAGCTTGCTGGGGAGAGGCTCGCAGCAGAACATCCCGCGCTGCAGGATCTGGATGGACTTCTCGTCGGTCAGCCGCGTGGCGCAGTCCATCTCCTTCTTGTAGTGCTCGGCCTTCGATTGGAAGGCTCCGCAGCACCCCCCGAGAGCGAGAAGCATGAACGGCACAAGGATCCGAAAGGGTCTAGGCCTCACCTGAACCTCCATGCAGCCATTGTAGGGACCCACTCCATTCAGGGCAAGCATCTTCACGTCGGCCGGCCTCAGGCGCGCCGATGGCGCCTCGACACGCGCGCCGGCAGCCGTCGCTTGGCGCCGGACGTTGTGCTAGGATGACGGGCCGAGCCCGAAAACCGGCCGGCTTGGGTCGGCCCATGCCTCAGGGGAATCGCTTCAATGGAACGCTATGACGTGGTCATAATCGGGGCAGGATTCGCTGGGGCGGCCACGGCGTGGTGGCTCCGCCGCTTCGGCGTGGACAGCGTGCTCCTGCTCGAACAGGAGCAGGTCCCCGGAGCCCACGCCTCCGGAAAGAACGCGGGCATGGCCCGCCAGGCCGTCCCCGAACCCATCCAGTGCCTCCTGGCCTCTCGGAGCGTCTCCTTCTTCAAGGCGCCCCCGGATGGTTTTACGGAGACCCCCCTGTTCGCCGAGAACGGCGGCCTCTTCCTGGGTCCGGAGCCGGAGGATCCCAGGCTGGAACAGCTCCGGCACAACGCCATGGCCGCCGGGGTCTTCACCTATTTCGGCGAGCGGCTGGAGGCCATCGAGAGGGCACCCATTCTCCAGGACGCGCCCTTTCACTCGGCGCTCATCTGTCCGACCGACGGCCTCGTGGACATCCACTCCTTGCTCTCGGCCTTTCTGCGGGGGAGCGCGTTGAGGACGGGTGTGCGGGTGCAGGGATTCGAGTCCTCGGGCGGCAGGCTGACGGCCGTGAAGACGCACGACGGCTCCATCCGGTGCGAGCGCGTCGTCTTCGCGGCGGGTGCTTGGTCGCGCCAGCTCGGCACCCTCGCCGGGGGGCTCCCCGTTCCCGTCACCCCCAGGCGGCGCCATCTCATCCACTCGGGCCCCATTCCCTGGGCCGACCCGCTGTGGCCCTACGTCTGGTGTCTGAATCCCGAGGTCTACTTCCGGCCGGAGAGCGGCGGCTTTCTCCTCTCCCCTTGCGACGAGGCGGTCTTCCAGCCGGGATCGCCTCCAACCGATCCCGAGGCACCCCTCTGGCTCGCCTCCCGCCTCTCGGAGGCCGTTCCCCGCATGAGCTCCATCCCCGTGGCCCGGAGCTGGAGCGAGCTCCGCTGCTTCACTCCCGACGGCGAATTCTGCATCGGTCCCGATCCCATGCGATCCAACCTGTTCTGGGTCTGCGGCCTGGGCGGCCACGGCATGACCACCTCGGCCGCCGTGGGCGAGCTGGCCGCCCAGCTCATCACGGATGCCGATCCCTTCCTCGATCCAGCCCCCATGGCGCCGGGGCGATTCGCCTGATCGGCGGGCGGCAGCAGTCGGGGGCTAGGGCTCTTCCCGAACGGGCGCTTCTTTCTGCGTCTGGCGGAGGAGGATGAGGCAGGAGCGGGCTCCGCGTCCCATGGCCTCGCGGACTTCGGTGGTCCAGGTCGTGCCCGGCAGGATGATCTCCAGCCACGAGGCCCAGACCCGCTGGCAGGCGATGCACGGCGTATCCGGACGCAGTCCCGCCTTCGCCGCACCCTCCTGGGGGAAACATCGCGTGACGCGGACCTCCAGCCCCGTCTCTCGAACACTCCACTGCGCCGCCATCCCCTCGCCGAGGAAAATGCGGTTGTAGCCGTCGAGAAGCTGCACGGCCTCCTCCACCGATGCCGCCGGAGGCCGGTCGAGGGCCTTCAGGTACTCCCGTATCTCGATCCTCCCAAAGCTCGCCCTGACCCGCGCGTTGAGCTCCACGGCCTTGGGCAGCCCGCACGCCTCCGCGACCTTCAAGAACCACTGGCCGTCCCAGGCCAGCATGAGCCGCCCCAGAAGGCGCCGCGCCTTTTCCTCGGAGAGCTGGGTTTGGGGCCCGCGTTCTTCCATGGTCTTCTCCCGCCGGGTATTTTACAGCGCGCAGCTGCCCGCGTGAAGCGCGGAAGGAGGCCCAAATCCCGCGATTGGAAATGGGAATGTCTCCGAAAGGCCGCAGGGAAGGTCGTTCCCGTGAGGGAGGGTCTTCACCCGCCAAGGGATTTGGGTTGCCTCCGACCCCGGACTTGATCCGGGGGAGGAAGCCCCAAGGGTGGGGTGAGGCTCCGCGGGCTTTGCCCGTGGAGCGGGGAGGGAATGGCCCTCCCCGTCCAAGAGACAACGCCTTTCCCCCACGGTCCCGAGAACCGGTCGAAGCCACCCCCGATTCAATCGCGGAATTTGGGGAAGGGTGGGGCGTACGTTGCAGCGGGTCTTCGCGAGCGCGTCTCCCATGGCCAAGTGCCTCGGGGGAGAGCCGACCGGGCCAGAAGCCTCTCCCCTCAAGGTTTCCACGCGGCCCTGCTTCCGATTCCGCGTTGACAGGGATTCGGGGCTGTGGCAAGGTCGGAGCAGAATTTCTCGCCGGTGCCGCCTCGCGGCTTGGCGCGGCCCGCGAGGGAGGCTGTGGGAGGGGGACGGGGATGGACGATTCGGGGGTTCTGCTATTTCGCTGTGCCTCGTGTGGAAGGGAATACCGGCTGGCCCTGGCCAAGGTGCCTCCCGGCGGGGCCTCCGGCCCATGCAAGACCTGCGGACAGATCATCGCGGTCCGTCCTGACGGCTCCCTCGCGGGGGCAGAGCGGATCTCCACGCCGGCCGCGCCTGAACAGCGCACCGGCGCAGGCCCGCCGACCGCCCGGCCGGCGGTCGATCCCGGGGCGGCCTCCCGCCCCTTGGCCTGGGAGCTTCAGACCGAGGGACAGAGCCTGGGACCTTTCGGGCCCGACGAGATGCGCGAGCTGATCGCCTCCGGACGGCTTTCCAAGGAGCGCATGGTCCGTTCGCCGGGGGGCGAGTGGGCCCCCGCCGGCTCCCTGCCCGCCCTGGCGGGGTTCTTTCCCGCCGAGGCACCGGTCCGGCCCGAGGCAGACGAGGGACCCATCGGGAGCGAGGAGGGTTGTTACGCCCATCCCTCGGCCCCGCCTAGCTTTCAATGCACTCAGTGCATGCGCTACTTATGTGACTCCTGCGTGGTGGAGAGGGCCCTGACCAACCTGAACCATCCGGTCAAGGTCTGCGGCGCCTGCGGGGGAACGGTCACGGCCCTTCGGCGGAAACCCAGATGGACTCCGTTCTACAGGGACATGCCCAGGGTCCTCTCGGCCCCGTTGCGCGGCACCGACGGGCTACTGGCTTTCGGTGTGATGGCCCTGCTCCAGGTGCTCAAGATCCCCTGCCGCCTCGCCGGTATGGCCGGCCTGGCTGGGGTCCTCATCCTCACCGTCTTTCAAACGGCTTTTTACCTCCACCTGATCCGGGAGGTGGCGAGCGGTTCCTACGACTTCCCGGAGTGGCCGGAGATGAACCAGTTCGTGGACATGTTCTTCTCGTTCCTGAAGGTCCTCTTCGTGACCGTCTACTCCCTGGTGCCGGCCTTCTGCCTCGTCCTGCTGCCGGGCGCCAGCGCCATGAATCTCCTGCTGGGGCCGCGGGGAATGGGACAGGGGGCGGTAGCGGCTCCCGCCCTCGTCCTCACCGGCGTCGTGATGCTCTGCTACGCCTTCTACCTGCCACTCTGCATCGCCATCGTGGCCGTCTTCGAGACGGTCCTGCCGGCCCTCAATCCCGTCCTGATCGTCAGAATTATCGCCAGGATCGGGATGCCCTACGTGGCCGCCGTGGCCCTGTTCATCTCCCTCATGGTGATCGTCCGGGGCGTCGTGGCGGGGCTCGGGCACCTCCCGATGGCCGGAATGGTGAGCGAGGCCGTCCTCACGGTTTACGGGGAGCTCGTGAGCGCCTACATCCTGGGCAGGGTCATCTACGAAAACGAGGAGCGCATCGCCTGGCATTGAGGAAGGGCCTTCCCGTCATCCGCCTCTGGCCCTTTCCCCTGGCCGGGTGGCCAAAAGAATAGAGGGGCCCGCGCGGGCCCCTCTGATGTCTCGGCTGACGGGAGCCGCCTATGGCCACTGCCAGATGACGGTGAGTTCGCTCCCGTCCGGGTTCACGAAGCGGAATTGCGTGGGCACGTTCATGGGAACCACCATTTGGAGCGAGTTCCCACCCTTAAGGATCAGCTTGTAAGTGTTCTTCCAGGTGAGGTTACCCCACTGGGCACCATTGATGTAAACCTGGACTCCATATTGCAGGTTGGTGCCGTGCACCACGATGCGGAAGGGGCTTCCCATCTTCTTGATCCAGGCGAGGGTGATGGGCTTGACGCCGATGGCGACGCTGCCGCTGCGCGTGCAGGTCAGGCCTGCCGCCGTGACCGTCATGGTCCAGGTGTAGGTGCCCGCCGTGGCGTAGACGTGGGTCGGGTACTGGTTGGTCGAGGTGGACCCGTCCCCAAAGGCCCACGCGTAGAGAATGGAGCCCGGGCAGTTGCTCAGCGTGGCCGATCCGGCGAAGGCCACGGGCGTGCCCGCCGTGCCCGTGGTCTGGGCCGCAACCGAGCAGGTGAGGATGCACTGCGGGGCCACGCTGATCACCAGATGGCTGTCCGAGCAGACCTGCTGCTGGCTGTCGGTCACCGTGAAGGTGGCCCTGTAGGTGCCACCGGTCAGTTGACCGTAGGTGTGCGTGAGGCTGGATTGGGTCGCGGTGGTTCCATCACCCAAATCCCAAGCATAGGTGTAGGGCGGGAAACCTCCGCTCACCGTGCTTGTGAAATTCACTGCCAGTGGTGCTGTGCCTGAGGTTGGGGCTGCGTTCGCCGAACACGTCAATGGCCCTACGACCAAAACCGTGCCTGTCTCGGTGCAGCTAACCGTCCCCACAGAAACCGTCAGGGTCCAGCTGTACGTACCAGGGTTCACGTAGAGGTGGTTGGCCGTCACCGTCGTGCCGTGGGGACTACCGTCTCCGAAGTTCCAATCGTAGTTAAGAACGTTGCCGCAACCGCTAGTCCCCGTCGCGTTGGCCGTAAAGGTCACCGGAAGAGGCGCCACACCGGAAGGCGGATTCACGTCAGCCAAACAGGTTATTGAGCAGGCCGTCCCCGTCACGGTGATGGTCCCGCTTTTCGCACAACTGATACCCGAAAGAGTGGCCGACATCGACCAGATATAGGAACCAGGACTCGTATAGATGTGCGTCGCCGTTGCTGTATTAGCGTGGGGTGAACCATCTCCAAAATCCCAGTCGTACACCACACCGGCCGAGGGCGTCGCGGTGGCCGCAAAGGACACAGACGCCCCGGTCGTACCCGTGGATGGCACTGTTGCCGTACAAGAAAGGCAGCAATTCACGACGCTGATGATACCCGATTGCCGACAGAAGGTG
>JBAWEQ010000069.1:0-17827 GCA_049591295.1 Acidobacteriota bacterium | reverse complement strand
GGCCATGGGCCACGGGCCTTTCGCCAGGCCACCCACCTGGGCGGCGAGCGCCCGCGGCACCAGACGCATCATGGGGAGATCCGCGGCGAGCAGGTCGGCATCCTCAAGGGCCAGGGCCGCCGCCGCCACGCGCCAGGGGGCTCGCACCGCCTGCTCCCCACCCACCAGCGGCACGCTCGACAAGACGGGGCGGCGCCGCCAGCGTCCCATCCCCTCCAAGAGAAGCCATTCGGCCCCCCACGCCTCACCATCCGGTCCCCAGCCCGTCCCGTCCAGAATCAACGCGGCTGCGGTGTCCTCGCCCTGCGGAAAGACTCCGTTCTCCGCCAGGACCGCGGCGGCGTGGGCGAGGTGGTGCTGCAACCGCAACAGGCGCCCTCCCCGCTGGCGAGCCATCTCTTCGCCCTTCCAGGCGCTGGGGTAATCCGGATGCTCGTCCACGGCGAGCAGGCGCGCCCGCACCTCGAGGAACTCTTCGAGGCCCAGCGCCGCCTCGGCCAAGAAGCCCCTGGCCGCGTCACCTTCGAGGTCTCCGACATGCTGCGAGAGGAAGGCCCGATCTCCCGCGGCGAGACAGGCGGTCACCTGAAGATGGCCTCCCAGGGCGAGCACGGGTTCCGCGGCCGGCTTCGGGAGTTCCAGGGGCTCGGGTACGTACCCCCTGGCCCGACGGACCATCACCACCTCTCCTTCACAGAGCCGCACGACCGAGTCGTCCACCCGCCGGAGGATGTCCCGGTCGTGGAGCAGGAAGAGGTCGGCCAACTCCGACAGACGCGCGAGGGCCTCGCGGTTTCCCAGACAGATAGGCTCCTCGGAGAGGTTTCCGGAGGTCATGACCAGCGCGTCGTAAGCGGCGCCGCGGAAGAGCTCGACGTGAAGCGGCGTGGTGGGGAGGAGGAGGCCCAGGTCGCCGATACCCGGAGCAACGTTTGGGGCGAGGGGAGAGGGCGACCGCCGCGGGGCGAGCACCACCGGCGAGCGAGGCGAGGCCATGAGCGCTTCACCATCCACCGAGAGCTGGACCAGATTTCGGGCCGCAGGCAGGTCCCGGACCATCACCGCGAAGGGTTTGCGCGGCCGATGTTTTCGCGCGCGAAGCTCCGCCACGGCTCGTTCGTCGCTCGCGCAGCACGCGAGCTGGAACCCGCCCATGCCCTTGACGGCGACGATGAACCCTTGAGCCAGCGCCCGCCGGGCCTCGTCCATCGCCTCCGCGCCGAGAGCCAGCCGGGCTCCGTCCGGGGCACAGAGCCAGAGTGCGGGGCCGCACTCGGGACAACAGACCGGTTCGGCGTGGAAGCGCCGGTCCAAGGGGCTCTCATACTCCGTCCGGCAGGCCTCGCAGAGAGGGAAGCACGACATGGAGGTGCGCTCGCGATCATAGGGGAGAGAGCGAACCAGCGAGAAGCGTGGCCCGCAGTTGGTGCAGGTGGTGAAGGGGTAGCGAAACCGGCGGTCGGTGGCCTCGTCCATCTCCCGACGGCAATCGGCGCACAAGGCCGCGTCGGGGGGAACCAGAGCCCTGCCCCGGGCGCCGAGCTCCGATGCCCTCACCTCAAAGGAGGTTTCTCCCAGGGGAGCCTGCGGTTCCAGGCTCAGGCTTTCCAGGCTGGCCAAGGGCGGCAGTGAGGCGGGCAGGGCCTGGGCGAAACGCCGCGGCGAGTCCTGTGCGCCTTCAACCTCGATGACCACACCGTCCGGCCCGTTCAGGACCCATCCGGCCAGTCCCATGCTCGTGGCGAGGCGGTGCACGGCCGGGCGGAACCCCACCCCCTGCACGAAGCCGGTGCAGCGGATGCGCAGGCGCGTCCGTCCGCTTTCTCCCTCTTCGGCGCCCTGGTTTTCTTTCTTATGATGAACCATTCCACCTCCCGGGGTGGCCGTAGGCTACCGCCGTGTCGGTGGGAGGGCAAGCGCGCTTAAGAAATGAAGTGGAAGAGCCAGCTGGCTGTGCCGGCGAACAGGGCGGAGATCGGCAGCGTGAGTATCCACGCAAAGACGATCTGTTTCACTACATTCCAGCGGACTCCGCTGAGCCTCTGGGCCGAGCCAACGCCCATGATGGCCGACGAGACGACATGCGTGGTGGAGACGGGCGCACCGAGAGCCGTCGCCAGAAAGATCACGCCCGCAGCCGAGGTCTCCGCGGCGAAGCCGTGGACGGGCTGAAGGGTCAGGACCTGGCGGTCCACCGTCTTGATGATCCGCCAGCCCCCGGCGGCCGTGCCCAGCGCCATGGCGGCGGCGCAAGAGGCCACCACCCAGAGGGGCACCTCGAAGCTCGGCAGGAAGCCCGCGCTGGCCAGAGCCATGGTGATCAGGCCCATGGTTTTCTGGGCATCGTTGGCGCCATGGGCCAGGGCCATGGCCGATGCCGACAGGATCTGGAAGAACTTGAAATAGTGGTTCAGGGCACTGGGTCTGCAGTGGCGGAAAATCCAGACGATGGCGGTCATGAAGAGGTGCCCCACGACCAGGCCCATGAGGGGAGAGAGGAGGAGCGCGGCGATGATGAGCTTCAGGCCGCTGGGGTGGAAGACGCCGAATCCGTACCGGGCCACCACTGCCCCTACGATGCCGCCTATCAGGGCGTGGGAGGAGGAGGAGGGAAGTCCCTTCCACCAGGTGATGAGGTTCCAGGCGATGGCTCCGAGAAGGGCGGAGAAGATCACCGAGAGGGTCACCGTATGCGGGTCCACGATGCCCTTTCCGATGGTCGTGGCGACTGCCTTGTCGAGGAAGGCGCCCACGAAATTGAGGGCCGCCGCCAGCATGAGGGCCTTTGGAATGGAGAGGGCGCCCGTCAGGACCGTCGTGGCGATGGAGTTCGCGGTGTCGTGAAAGCCGTTAATGTAGTCGAAGAAAAGGGCGGTGGCGACGAAGAGGATGAAAAGCCAGAGCGGGTTAGCCATTTTTCGCGAAGATGGTTTCGATGATGTTGGCCACGTCCTCGCAACGGTCCATGGCCGATTCCATCCGGCCGTAGATCTCCTTGAGCTTGATGATCCGGATCGGATCCCCCTCCTTTTCGAAGAGGTCCGAGATGACCTTCCGGCTCAGGTCGTCCCCCAGGTTCTCGAGTCGCTTTACCTCGCGGCAGTAAAGCATGAGCGTGTCCATCTTCCGAAGCGAATGGACGGCTCCAGCCAGGTGCTCCACCGCCTCAAGCAGGAGGTCCGCGAACTCGCACATCTCCGGTGTGGGCTCCTGGATCTTGAAGAGCACCATGCGGCTTGCGAGAGCCTCCACGCAGTCGAGGATATCGTCCAGGCCCGAGTTGAGCGCGCAGATGTCGTCGCGATCGATGGGCGTCATGAAGGAGCGGTTGAGGGCGTCCATCAGTTGATGGGTGTTCTGGTCGCCTTCGAGCTCGACGGTCTTGATGGCCTTGGCCTTCTGTGGGGTATCGGTATAGTCGTGTAGCATCTCGCTGAAGAGGCGCGCACCCTTGAGCACTACCTCCACCGATGCTTCGAACATATCGAAGAAGCGCACCTCACGGGGAGCCAGAGAGAATCTCATGGTTTTCCTTCCCTCGTCGCGTTATGTGGGGTAGATCCCCCCCCGACCTCACGAGGTGCGAGTGTACCAAGTCCGTTGCTGAAACGCAATCTTGGGAAGGCGCGGGGAGGTTCCTAACCTAGGTCTCTTGGGCCTCGGCGGTGATCCCCAGACGGGTGGCGAGCTCAGCCACCTCCTCCTCGCCGGCCCGCAGCACGACGGTCACGCCGTCGTTTTCGTAGTGCTCCCTGAGGGTGCGGTAACCGGTTCGCAAGGTGACGAATTGCGGCCAGGCTTCGTACGGGACGAAGAGCGTCCGTCCCGCCGTGGCGCGGCGGGCGGCCGCCGATACTGCCTCGCGCAATCTACTGAGGCCCTCCCCGGTGGTCGCGGACACCGCTACGGAATCCGGGTAGAGGCTGCCTGCGCGTGCGAGGACGCCTTCGCCGGTGCAGTCCAACTTGTTCAACACGGTCAGGACGGGAATATCGTCCATCCCAAGGTCGGCTAGAACCTCGAGGGTGGTGACGGCCTGCTCCTCGAAGGACGGGTGGCTGACATCCACCACGTGGAGAATCAGGTCCGCCTCGCTCGCCTGCTCCAGGGTGGATCGAAAGGAGGCGACCAGGTGATGCGGCAGCTTGCGCACGAGACCCACGGTGTCGATGAGCACGATCGGGAGGCCGGCCCTGTCCGACGGCATCCTCCGGAAGGTGGTGTCCAGGGTGGAGAAGAGGCGGTCCTCCACGGTCACGTGCGCCGCCGTCAGCCTGTTCATGAGAGAGGACTTGCCCACGTTGGTGTAGCCCACCAGGGCCACCTCGAAGGTCTCTTCGCGGCTCCTTCGCTGGACCTCGCGCTGATCGGCAATACGCCGCAGGTCGCGAGTGAGAACGGCGATCCGGCGGCGGATCACCCGCCGGTCCGTTTCGAGCTGCGTTTCGCCCACGCCCCTCGTGCCGATACCTCCGGCCTGTCTGGACAGGTGCGTCCATGCGCGGGTGAGGCGGGGCAGGAGGTAGGTGTACTGAGCGAGCTCCACCTGGGTTTTGGCCTCGCGAGTCCGCGCTCGGCGGGCGAAGATGTCCAGAATGACGCCCGTCCTGTCCGTCACCCTGACGCCCACGGCCTTCTCCAGGTTTCGGACCTGCGCGGGCGTTAGATCGTCGTCGAATACCACGAGATTGATCCCCTCGGTAGCGCAGAGCCCTCCCAGCTCCTCTGCCTTACCGCGCCCGACGAAGGTGGCGGGATCGGGATGCTCCCGCGACTGGACCTCTCGCCGCACGACCAGCCCGCCGGCCGTATCCACCAGTGAGGCCAGTTCATCCAGGTACTCCTCCACCCGGTGCAAAGGCACGTTTTGCAGGACCAATCCGACGAGCAATGCCCGTTCCTTCGCCATTTCATCCTCCGCGCTCAACACTAGCACATCCCACGGTGGCGGCGCCCCCGCGAGTCTCCGGGCCGAACGGCCGTGGGAACGAGCTTGCCGAGGTAGTACCCCTATGCTATCTTCGAAGCATGGAGACGGCCATGATCAAGAGACTGCCAGTTCTGCTAGCGGTGGGCATAGGCGTGTGCGCGCTTGCCGCGGACGGAGGAAGGGATATCCAGAAGATGCGGCTGGCTGCGCTGGAAGCCATACAGACCTCCCAGCAGGCCTTGATGGCGGCCAAGTGGAGAGGCCTTGCCCAGCTCGACTCGCAGATCAAGGACCTGGAGTCTTCGGACGAGCAGGCCGCCTCCGGAACGGATGTGAAGAACGCGGACCGGGCCGAGGCGCTGTTGCGCAATGCCACCCGCCGCCAGAGCCTGGAAACGGAGAGGCTCGATCTCCTGCGTTCGCTTCACGACGGCTACCTCGAGCTGACCGTTCTTCAGGGCGAGATGCAGAAGCTCCGCACCAATCTCCAGGAGGCCCGGCAGGTGCTCGATGGCCATTGGACCCTCGTGCTCATGCCGGCCGGCACTCACGGCGACGTGTACCTCTCCCAGAACGGCACGCTCGTGACCGGCGACTACACGCTCGACAACGGCCAGGCCGGCAGCCTTCAGGGCACCTTTATCAACAACCAGCTTTTCCTCGAACGGATCGATGCTAAGTTCGGCAAGATGGGGCGACTGGACGGCACGCTTTCGAGTGACCAGAAGAGCATTCGGGGATCTTGGTTCAGCTATGAGATCGCCTCGGGCCAGCCCATCACGGGTGTGTTCTCCCTCGACAGGACGGGAGATGCGGGCGGCTCGCCGTGAGGATCGTGAAGAAGGTGCTGGATAACAGCGTGATCATTCTGGACGTCACGGGAGAGGTGACGCTGGGGCAGTCGGCCGGCCAACTCAGCCAGGAGCTGGCCAAGCTCCTGGGCGAGGAGGGCGTCGAAGGATTGATTCTCAACCTGGAGAACATCAACTACATGGACTCCACTGGCTTGGGGGAGGTGGTGGGGTATCTGGCGCGCTTCGAGGACAGCGGGAAGCGCCTCAAGCTGGTGAGGCCCAACGAGACCATCCGGAAGCTCATGCGCCTGACCCGTCTGGACGAGATCATCAGGATCTACGATTCGGAAGAGAAGGCTCTCGAAGACATGTTTGCGTGACCCGGATAAGGGGGGCCGATGGCGCTCATCAACCGCACGACCCGGGAGCTCACATCTAAGATCGTTTACTATGGCCCCGGCCTGGGCGGTAAGACGAGCAACATCAAATTCGTGTACGACAACATGGACGAGACCCAGCGCGGTCAGCTCCTCACCCTGTCCACTGATGCCGACCGCACCATCTTCTTCGACTTCCTCCCAATGGAATTGGGAACCGTGCAGGGCCACAAGCTGCGCGTTCAGCTGTACACCGTTCCCGGACAGGTTTTCTATGAAGATACCCGCCGCAAGGTTCTCAAGGGGGCCGACGGGGTCATCTTCGTGGCCGACAGCCAGAGAAGAATGCGCGAAGCCAACCTCCAATCCCTTATGCAGCTCCACGAGCACCTCCAGGACAACGGGCTGGATCCCGATTCCACGCCCATGGTGATTCAGTACAACAAGAGGGATCTTCAGGACATCCTGAGCCTGGAAGAGCTCGACCGCGAACTGAATCCCTCCAATCGACCCTTCTTCGAAGCGATCGCCAGCGAAGGCGTGGGGGTTGAGGACACGCTCAAGTCCATCACCTCCCTGGTGCTGCGGGCCCTTCTGGCCAAGCCGCTGCAAAGCGTTCCGCGCATGGAGGCCCCCCCATCGCTGCTGGCCCCCGGAGGGCCATGGGGAAAGGTATCGGGCACCGGCCCACTGGACGACGGTCCTATGGCACGTGGCGGCTTTCTCCCCGAGGACGTAAGCGGTGCCGAGATGCCGGACAGGCCCATGGATCCGCTCCTCGCCTCAGCCGTGGAAGATTCGGCCGAACTCCTGTTCGAGGAGGGATTCCGAGAGGATTCGCCCTTTGGGTGTACAGAGACTCCACGCACCTTCCAGGAACCGGAGGCGGAGTCGGGAAGTGGCGGGGATGTCGCCGTTCACGATGGGACGCCGATGGAGGCCCTTTCCCGGGTCCGCCTGCTTCCCGGTGTGCCCCTCGATATCCCCGTTGAGCTGGAAGGCCGCCGCTACAGGCTTCGCCTTTTCCTGGACCACGAAGACTGACCGATCAGCCAGTCCATCCCCGAATCCGCCTGAGCCGCGCCTCGGCCCCGGCCAAGGCCATCTGCGAGAATATTGATATCGGACGACGGCGATGAGTGGACGGCCGGATCAGGCGTTGTACCCATCCGAGTCCTGTTCGGACTTGCTTCCAGGGAGAGGAGGGGGCGGCCGGCTTCCAAGGGGGGGCTCTTGGAGGATGAACTCCTTTCCCCCCACGTAGAGACGGGCGGCAACGACGGTCCAGTTGGCATCCGGCTTCTTCTCCAGGTCCAGGACGGCGCGCCCTTCTCCCTTGGTCCCCTTGAGGGCAAAGACGAGATGGGCCTTCCCCCGTCCGTCCACATCGCTCACAGAGCCGCTGGGGAACCAGCCGAAACCGGTGACTTGGCCGATTTGAGCCACAACGACCGGATTGTTGCGCAGATAGGACTTGGCTGCCTCCGGGGCTCCACCGTGGGTCCAAAAGCGGAGTGGGGTGAAGATGGCAGCAAAAAGGCAACAGGCACAGAGGCCGCCCAACAGGATCAGCGTAAGGAGCGCGTAGAGCAGCACCTTGTCGGTCCGACTGGCCAATGCCGGCCTCCCCGCCTATGAAACCAGAGGGGCGCGGCGCGGTCAAGGGCCGTGCTCGGGGTGGCCGTCACGGGCCGTCTTGCGTTCCGTAATGACCGGCGGATTCGGCCGCTCGCCTCCTGATAGGAAATATCTTGGAGAAGACCTTGTGGGTGCCGGCCGGAAAGGCGAGCGTTCCGATCTCTTCGCTCAGTATCCACCGGTGGGGGAGGGAGGTTTGGGGCTCGGCATCGTCGGCGGCTTCGCACTCGAACGGGTGAAGGCGCACCTCAAAATGGGAGTAGCCGTGGCGCACCGCGGGATGGGGGCGCAGATGGAAGACTTCAAGCGCCAGTTCCTCTCGCAGCTCCCTCCGAAGGGCCTCGGGGGCGGTCTCGCCCTCCTGCCATTTCCCCCCAGGCAATTCCCAGAGACCGCCAAGAAACCCATCCGGGGCGCGCTTGGTTACCAGGAAACGTCCGCCTCGCCATATGATCCCCAGGGAAACTTCCAGGAGCGGGCGGGCGTGCCTGGGCGCGCGTGGCGGAAACCTCTCGGGTTCGCCGCTGAGCGCTGCCTCGCACCAGCTCAAGAGCGGGCATGCTCCGCAGAGGGGGTTTCGCGGTCTGCAAACGGTAGCCCCCAACTCCATGAGCGCCTGATTGACCAGAGCCGGATCTGCGCTTTGGACGGCCGCCCCGGACAGTCCCCAAAGGCCTGACAGGACTTGTCCGGAGGCGGGTCGATCCAACGCTAGAAGCCTGGCCCAGATCCGCCTGACGTTCCCGTCCAAGATGGGCGCCGCCTCGCCGAAAGCGAACGAGGCGATGGCGCCGGCGGTGCTGCGTCCGATGCCGGGAAGGCCCTGAAGCTCGACTGCCCGGCGCGGCCACCCGCCCCTTTGCAGAATGGCCTTCGCGGCCAGGTGCATGCGCTTGGCGCGGCCGTAATACCCCAAGCCTTCCCAGGCCTTGAGAAGGGCCTCCTCATCGGTTGCCGCCAGGGATTCAAGGTCCGGATACCGGAGGAGAAATCTCTCGTAGAACGACAGGACGGTTGAGACCTGGGTCTGCTGGAGCATGACCTCGCTCACCCAGAGGGCGTAGGGATCGTGAGTATGCCGCCAAGGCAGGTCTCTGTGGGCCCTCCGGTACCAATCCAGCAGTGTCCTCGCCAGATCTGGAACGCGCGCCAACAGCGCAGCCAAGCTGGGCTCTTCAGTCCGGCCGCCGCTCACGAAACCTCGGCCTCGATGCGCAAGTCATGGAAGAGAAGGGGATCCTGCTGTTCGAAGGCGTACCTGCGGAGGTCGAGTGCGGACAGCTCTCCGCGGTCGAATCGCTCGTACAGTCTCAATCCCAACGTATGGCCGATCTGCTGCGAAAGCCCATAGAGGGTTTTCCAGTCCGCCAGGAGCATAGGCTCCAGTTCGAGGCGGGCGAGTCCCAGCGGTTGTCTCATGAGCCGAAAGAACTCGAGCGCCTTTGAGAAGACGAGCGCCTGACGACCTAGCTTGATCCTGTCCTTCTCCCTGGCCAGCGCGTAGAAGCTCGATAGGGAGTCTCGCATCTGGCTTGCGTCTGGGGTTTTTCGCAATGGGTTGATCAGCTTGGATGCCAGGAACCCGCACGCATAGTAGTGGATTCGCCCCATGAAGGCGGTGGGGGAGGAGCGGGTCCGGAAGCCGCGATGCATCAGAAAATGCATGGTTTCCTCGACGGTGCGGTTCAAATCCAGCTCGGGGACGTAGAGGATCTGGTGCTTGTGGATATACACCGACCGGCCGTCCCGCACCAGTGCTGCGAAGCGTCGCCCGGCCCCCCTCCTGAAATAGGGATCCTGGAGGAACTCCAGCGAGCGAAAGGTGTAGACCTCGAAGTCCGGCGGCGGGGCCCGCCGGACCTGGAGCAGGTTGCCGAGCGCGTCCAGGTATCTGACCACCGTGTCGGTGAGATCGGGGGCTTCTGCAGGATCTTCCCCTCGCCGGCAGAAGCCGTACATCTGGCAGAGCGCCTCCCCTCCGTGTTCGAGCCAGGTCAGGTACGTCTGCATCTTGACCCACGGAGGCGTGTTGTTCACCAGGTGCCGTCTCCCGCCAAGCCGAAACCACCCCGATGGGTTGGCGCCGTTGCGCAGCTTGCGCATATAGACCGCTTCACTGTTCTGAAAGAGAACGAGCGGGGGAGCGAAGCCAACCTGGGCCAGTTCCCTGGGGAGATGAGTGGGTGCCAGGTGGAGATCACCCACCAGGACCAATAGGGGTTGGCCCGGGTATCGGTCTCGCAGATGCTTGAGACGGTGGGCCATGAAGTGGTCGCGGTAAGAAAGGGACTGGCCCTGGTTGAGTCCGTGCACGGCCAGCTTCCAGCGTCTCGCATACGCGAGGATGGGCTCATAGTGAGAGAAGTCGAACCCCCAGTTGTCGAAATAGTGCGTTTGCTCTAGAAATTCGAGGTCTCCGATCCTTCCACGGATGTACTGCAGTAGGGGGGTGTCGTAGCGGGCCAGGACCATTTCCAGGACCACAATGGGCCTGATTCGGTTCTTGCCCATTTCGTCGAGGATCCAGAGGAAGGTCTTCTGGGCCTGGTCCAGGGTGTGGAAGTCGCCCACCAGGACGAGCGGGGAGATTCTGCATTCCGCCAGAAATGCGGAATGTTCGATGGAAACGGCGCCTCGATGGCGAAAAAAGTCGGAATAAGGCCGGTAGTAGGCCTCCACCTCGTCGTCCTCGGGTCCCCGGACCTCGCGGATCTGTCGCTTGATGGAGCGTAGCAAGTGGCTGGAGAAGCGCATGCTGGATACCGCAGCCATGGATCCACTCTAGCATGGTGGCGAAGTGAAACTCACCCACCTGTGCGTGAAGGCGCGTGGGTGTGCTTGACAGCCTCAAAGGCCAGTGTTACATTAACATCTCAATTGTGGAGTCATTAACTCCATGATTGTGCGATTTAGGGAGAAGCTCATGCAATTGAGCAAAGGGTTCGACTATGCGGTGAGGAGCTTGGTGTTCCTGGCGCTCCTTCCCGATGGCGCTTCTGCTGAGCTGCGGACCATCGCGGAATCGCAGAACGTTCCGCTCTCCTACCTAGCCAAGGTGATGCGCAACCTGGTGCGGGGAGGACTGGTCAGCTCCACCCTAGGGCGGGATGGTGGTTACTGCCTCCGGCGTTCTCCGGAAGAGATCACCCTCTTGCAGGTTTACGCGGTCATTGAGGGTGAGATGCGGCTCGTGGAGTGCATGGAGGATCAGAAGAATTGCATGTTTTTCAAGGGATGTACACAAGTATCCGTGTGGCATAAGCTTAAGAATGCCGTCGAAGAGATATTCCGAGAGACAACGTTGAAAGACCTCCTTCCCCAACCGACCGGGGAACAGAGGCTGACCCAGTTGAAGGAGAAGGAGAGGAAGTATGCCCGAGCTGGCGCTTGATATCCGCAACCTCCATGCGGTCATCGAAGAAAAAGAGGTCCTGAAGGGCATCGATCTTCAGGTCCCAAAGGGCGAGATCCACGTCATCATGGGCCCCAACGGCAGCGGCAAGACCACACTGGCCCAGACGCTCATGGGACATCCCCGCTACGTGGTGACCCAGGGAGAAGCGTGCCTGTTCGGGGAAGATCTTCTCTCCCTCAAGGTCCATGAACGCGCCCGCAAGGGCCTTTTTCTCGCCTATCAGTACCCGGTGGAGGTCCCTGGGGTCACGCTCTCGCACTTTCTCTGGAATGCCTATCAGGCCGGTCGGAGCGGGGCAGATGGGAACGGCAAGAAAAACCCCAAGGAGATCCTGGCTTTCCGGAAGCGGCTGAACGCCGCGTTGGAGAGCCTCAAGATGCCGGCGGATTTCGCCATGCGCCACCTGAACGTGGGGGCCTCCGGCGGCGAAAAGAAACGCGTTGAGATCGCGCAAATGCAGATGCTCGCCCCCCGGATGGTCATCATGGACGAGATCGACTCGGGGCTGGACATCGACTCCACCAAAGTCGTGGCCGAGGGGATACGGTCACTCAAGGGCCCGGAGTTCACGGCGCTGATCATCACCCACTACCCCAGGATCCTGGAGTACCTTCAGCCCGACAGGGTGCACGTGATGGCCGCCGGCAAGGTTCTCTGCTCCCGGGGAATGGAGTTGGCGCGGGAACTGGAGCAGAAGGGCTACGATTGGATTCTCAAGGAATTCAATGTGGTGTAAAGCTTCCGGGCCTTCCGCGGGGGCCAGGCTCCGGCGGGGGAACCTTCGCCATACAAGGAGCAGGCAATGAACGCCAAAACCACGAGCGCTCTCGACCTAGATCAGAGCAAGTACAACTTCATCGATCCCGAAAGCGCCGTGTACCGTTCGGCGAGGGGGCTGACTCGGGAAACGATCATCGACATCTCGCGCCAAAAGAAGGAACCGGACTGGATGACCGACATCCGCCTGCGCGCCTATGAAGTGTTCTTGGGAAAGCCCATGCCTCGCTGGGGCGGGGACCTCTCGGAGATGGATTTCGACGCCTATACCTACTATATCAAGCCGAGCGACAAGCGGGAGGACCGGTGGGAGGACGTTCCGGAAAACATCCGGAAGACCTTCGACCGACTGGGCATCCCCGAGGCGGAGCGGAAGTTCCTGGCGGGCGTCGGCGCGCAGTACGAGTCGGAGATGGTGTATCACTCCATCCACGAAGACCTGGCCAAGAAAGGCGTCATCTTTCTGGATACGGACTCGGGGCTTCGAGAATTCCCCGCGCTCTTCAGGGAGCACTTCGCCTCCCTGGTGCCGCCCGAGGACAACAAGTTCGCCGCGCTGAACACGGCCTGCTGGTCCGGGGGCAGCTTCATCTACGTGCCCAAGGGAGTGAAACTGGACATCCCCCTCCAGGCCTACTTCCGTATCAATTCGGAAAACATGGGCCAGTTCGAACGTACCATCATCATCGCGGATGAGGGCGCTCAGCTCCACTACATCGAGGGCTGCACGGCCCCGCAGTACTCCACCAAGTCCCTGCACACGGGGGTCATCGAGATCTTCGTGAAGCGAGGGGCCAAGGTGCGGTACACGACCATCCAGAATTGGGCCCACAACATCTACAATCTCGTGACCCAGCGGGCCATCGCCTACGAGGGGGCCACCATGGAGTGGGTGGATGGCAACATGGGATCGCGCCTCACCATGAAGTACCCATCGATCTACCTGGTTGGAGAGCATGCGTGCGGCACCATCCTCTCCATCGCCTTCGCCACCAACGACCAGCACCAGGATGCGGGCGCGAAGATCATCCACAAGGCTCCCAACACCAGTTCCACCATCACGAGCAAGTCCATCAGCAAGGGGGCGGGCCGGACCAGCTATCGCGGCCTGCTCAAGGTGGCAAAGGGCGCCACCGGCGTGAAGGCGTCGGTCAAGTGCGACGCTCTCATGCTGGACCCCCAAAGTCGCTCGGATACTTACCCCACCATGGAAATCGATGAGGACAAGGTGGCCATCGCTCACGAGGCCACGGTGGGCAAGATCAGCGACGAGCAGATCTTCTACCTCATGTCCCGGGGCCTCTCCGAATCGGACGCCACGGCCATGATCGTCCAAGGCTTCATCGAGCCTTTCGCCAAGGAGCTGCCCATGGAATACGCCATCGAACTCAACCGGCTCATTCAGCTCGAGATGGAAGGGGCGGTGGGATGACTCAGGGCGAGGCGAGCGGATTGGGGAAAGAGGTAGGACCGGTCGCACCCTTTGATCTGGAGGCCCTGCGGGAGGCTTCACGGTCTTTGGGGGAGCCCGAATGGTTGTTTGAGGCTCGCAAGAGCCACCTCCTGTGCTTTGGTGAAACGCCTCCGGCCCTCGGCCGGTACTCGCGCCTGAACCTGAACTGGAATCGACTACCTTCAGCGCCCCCTTCGTCCAGTTTGGCCGCCCCTCCCGGGGTCTTAGGCCTAGCGTCCATGAAGGCAATGTCTCAGTCGGTCCATCCTCTTGGCGAGGTGCTCCGCAGGGATCGCCGCCTCTTCGACAGGCTGCCCCTGCCGGATACCGCCTGGGATCACTTGGTCATGGCCGGGTGGCAGAATGGGTACTACCTGAAGAGGCCCTCCGGACAGACCGATGAGGGCGTCTCCTACCTTGCCCTGGAGGCGGCCGACGGCCTCGTTCTTGAACCCTTGTTCCTGGAGGTGGGGGAGAGGGAGGAGTTCTCCCTCTTCCTGCATTTTAGGGATCTGTCGGAGGCGGATTCGTTTCGGGTCAGCACGTTGGGCATGCGGATCGCCGACGGGGCCAGATTGAAGCTTTTCCTGCTCCACGAAGGGAATGCCTCGCATCATCACCTGTCGGCCTCCTTCAAGGTGGGCAAGGATGCGGCCGTGGAGATCTTCTCGGCGTGGATGGGGGGGCGATGGCGCGTGGCCCGGATGCAGGCGGATCTAACCTCTCCCGGGGCGAGCTGGACGGAGAGCCATCTCGTCTTCTCCACGGGAAGGGAGCACTTCGACCTCGACAGCCGGGTGCGCATGCTGGAACACCACACACGCAGCGACGTCCAGGTCAGGACGGTGGCCGCGGGTGCGTCCCGAGCCATCTTTACGGGCAACCTTCTCATGGAAAAGGAGGCCAATTTCAGCGAGGCCCTCCTGTCCGACCACGTTCTGCTCCTCTCGCCTCAGGCCCGGGCGGACTCGATTCCAGGGTTGGAGATCAAGGCCCTCGACGTGAAGGCATCCCATGCGGCGAGCGTCGGGCAGGTGGATGAGGAGCAGCTCTTCTATCTGGAGAGCCGCGGCTTGAGCCCCGAGCACGCTCGCCGGCTTCTGGTGATTGGTTTTCTGGAAAGCCTATTCGGAAGGGCTCCTTTTGCTTTCGTGCCGCAAATCCTCGACCCCCTATTGGTGAACAGGGTGAGCCTATGACGGAAACCCCCAATCCCAACCAGATCCTGGATGTGGATCCGCTCATGATGGATCTGCTCCTGGATCACTACAAGCATCCCCACAACTTTGGCCCCCTGCCCGGTGCGGACATCGTCCACGAGGAGGGGAACCCATCCTGCGGCGACCAGATGCGCATTGCACTCAAGACTCACGGTGGCCTCATCGAGGACATCAAGTTCGAGGGAAAGGGCTGCATCATCAGCCAGGCAGCCGCCTCCATCCTCACGGACCTCATGAAGGGGGAGTCGTTGGAGCGGGTCAAGGAGTTCACCAAGGATGACATGCTGGAAAACCTCGGCATCCCCATTGGCCCCATGCGCCTGAAGTGTGCCCTGCTGGCTCTCAAGGTGCTCAAGTCCGGGGTTTATGGGCAGGCTCATTGGCCCGGTGAGGAGGAGGACGAATGACGATGGAGGGGTTTGAAGCCGTCGCTGCCCTTGACGATATCGGACCCGAGGGGCTCCGCGTGGTCGTCGATGGTGAGGAGGTGCTTCTTGTCCGCCGGGGCGAGGAGGTTTTCGCGCTTGGCTATCTATGTTCCCATCAGGACATGGAGCTGGAGGGAGGCCATCTGGAGGGGGACGCCTGGGTTTGCCCACACCACGGTGCCAGATTCCACTTGGCCACGGGAGAGGCCGTCTCCATGCCCGCCATCGAGGCGATTGCCACCCGCGAAGTTCGGATTGTCGAAGGCAAGGTGTTCCTCAAGGAGTCACAGCCATGACCGAGTCTGCTTTGCGGATAGCCCCGAACGGCTTCGACGTGGAGGCCGTGCGCCGGGATTTCCCGATTCTCGAGCGCAGAGTACACGACCATCCGTTGATTTATATGGACAACGCCGCGACCACGCAGCGCCCCCGGCAGGTCGTGGACGCGATGGTGTCCTACTTCACGGAGTACAACGCCAACATTCACAGGGCGATCCACACGCTTGGCTATGAAGCCACGGTGGCTTATGAGGATGCGCACAAGAAGGTGGCGCGCTTCATCAACGCTAAGTCGTGGCGCGAAATAGTCTTCGTCCGGAACGCTACCGAAGCGCTTAACCTTGTGGCCATGACCTGGGGGCAGGCCAACCTGAGGGCAGGGGATGAGGTCGTGGTCTCGCTCATGGAGCACCACAGCGATATCGTGCCCTGGCAAATGTTGCGCGACCGGCTCGGCGTCGTTCTGAAGTTCATCCCCGTGACACCCCAGGGGACCCTTGATCTTGAGGCCGCCCGCCGCCTGATCACGACCAGGACCAGGCTCGTGGGGCTGGTGCACGCCAGTAACGTCCTCGGCGTCATCAATCCGGTCGAAGAGATTCGAGCCATGGCCAAGGAGGTCGGGGCCCTTCTATTGTTAGACGGAGCCCAATCCATTCCCCATCTGCCCGTCGATGTTCAGTCGCTGGGATGCGATTTCTTCGTGGCCTCCGGCCACAAGATGCTCGGTCCGACCGGGATCGGGTTCCTTTACGGACGCAAGGCCCTCCTGCAGGAGATGCCGCCCTTCTTGACCGGAGGCGACATGATCGCCACCGTCACCACCGAGGGCTCTACCTGGAACGAGTTGCCGTGGAAATTCGAGGCGGGTACGAGTGCTATCGCTGAGGGGATCGGGCTCGGCGCCGCCGTCGATTACCTCTCCTCCATCGGCATGGAGAATATTTATCAATATGAGAAGGAATTGGAGCACTACACCCTAGAACAATTGAATAAATGTCCATGGCTTACTCTGTACGGACACCGCGCGGGTGACCACTTGGCGGTGTTCTCGTTCAACGTGGAGGGGGCTCATCCCCACGATGCGGCCAACCTATTGGACCGCTTCGCCATAGCCGTGCGCTCGGGTCATCACTGCGCCCAGCCGCTGATGACACACCTGGGTATGGACAATACCCTTCGCGCCTCACTCTACCTCTACAATACGCGCGCGGAGGTGGAGGTTCTTTTGGGCGCCCTTCAAGAGGTCCGGAAGCTTCTGGTCCGGTGAGGGGGATTCCACGCAGGCCCGGCTCATTCGGTTCCGCGGGGCTTGAAGGCGAAAGGTCCGCCCTTTCTCGATCACAGATCATGTTACCGTTGCGCCCTCTCACGCATCTATAGTACCCTGACGTGGAGGTGAGAAATGAGCGTGGATCGTACGCTGAGAGGAATTGCAGGCTTCTTCATCTTGCTCTCGGTGGCGCTTGGATATTGGCTAAGTCCCTTGTGGTATCTTTTTACCGCCTTTGTGGGGCTGAATTTGCTTCAGTCCTTCCTCACTAACTGGTGCCCCATGATGTGGTTTCTGAAAAAGGCAGGGCTTCAATGACAGGACGAGACCTGCTCATCTACGGCGCGGTGATTGCGGCCTGGTATCTCCTCAACCGCTTCCTGTTGCCGAAGATGGGGGTCGGTACCTGAATGTCTCAATCCTGCGGGACCGGGTCCGGTCCCACGGAAGTAAGGAGGCCAAGTGATGGCGAAGAACGTAACCGAAGTGACGGATAACTCCTTTCAGTCCGAGGTTCTCGAGTCCAGTAAGCCGGTCCTCGTGGATTTCTGGGCACCTTGGTGTGGGCCATGCCGAATGGTAGCCCCAGTAGTGGAAGAGTTGTCCGGTGAGCTCTCGGAGAAAATCAAGTTCACCAAGCTGAACGTGGATGAGAACCAGAACGTGGCAGCGCAGTTTGGGATCATGGCCATACCCTCACTGCTCATCTTCAAGAATGGCCAGGTGGCACAGCAGCATGTGGGTGCTCTTTCTAAGGCTGCACTTAAGGGGTTATTGGATAAGGTCCTCCAATAAAGAGTGAAACTCAATGCCAATCTATGAGTACCAATGTGAAAATTGCGCGCTCCGCTACGAGAAGATCATCTTCCGCTCCGATGCGCCGCCACCTCCTTGTCCGAACTGCGGCTCGGAGAAGGTGCACAAACTAATATCCGTGCCAGGTGCCTGCGGGGCTGCCGCGACGTCCGGAGGCTTTAGCTCCTCGGGAGGCTCCTCCTCCTCGGGATGCGGTTCCGGCTTCAGCTGAGCGGGCTGATACGGCGGGTCGCCGTGAGCGGCCTCTCAAACGACTTGTAGCAGACGAGCTCTGACTCCAGGCGGGCTAACCGCCTGGAGTTGTTGGTGTGCCGGGCATGTTCGGAAGCTTGGGGGTGAAAGTCCCCTGCCCAACCTGATGGAGGTGAAGGGCTAGCGAAGCGCAAGGGCGTCACCGCGAGGTGGGGTCTGAAGGAAGCGTGGAGCA
>JBAWEQ010000068.1:0-12087 GCA_049591295.1 Acidobacteriota bacterium | reverse complement strand
GGTGCGGCCGGGAGGCCGTGCCGCGCTTTTCAGGCCTCCGCCGAGGGGACGGCCTGGGAGGCGGCGCTCTGGATGAACTCGTCCACCATGGTGTGGAAGTTGGCGAGGGATCGCTCGGCGTAGGTCTGGAAATCCTTGTGGAGACGCCGGTACTCGCGGGCGAGGCGGGCGGCGAGCCGGTCGCCGTAGGCCCGCAGCTCGGCGGCCCTGGCCTGCGGATCGGGCATGGAGAGCGAGGAGGCGCGCTCCTGGAAGGCCCGCGCGAGGCGGTCGATCTTCTGCTTGAAGCGCTCCACCTCGAGGATCCGCCGCGTCATCTTGAAGAAGTGGTGGCCCTTCACGGCCATGGTCACGATCTCCGCCATCAGCCGGGGCCTCAGGAGGGCGCCGCGCACCATGAAGGCCCAATAGGGCCAGGCGTAGGTGGAGAAGGACTGCCGGATCAGGGAGTGGCCGAGGGCCCGCAGCTCCGTGAGCCCGATCCGCCGTTCGGTGGTTTCGTGAACCCGGAGATTCCTCAGGAGCGACAGGCAGCGCTCGAAGTAGCGCCGCGGCCGGTAGATCTCCGACAGGAGGCGCTTGTAGCCCGAGAGGAGCACCTGGGCGTCCATCTTCGGCACGTAGCTGAGCTGGAAATCGTGGGTGTTGTTGCCGCCCGAATCCTCCGCGATGCGGCCCTCCGATTCCAGGCGCTTGTAGAGCCTCGTATTGGGAAGGGCCGTGAGCAGGCCCACCATGGCGGTGGGAATGCCAGCCTCCTGAATGAAGGCGATCTGCCTCTCGAAGATGTCCTGCGGGTCCGAGTCGAAGCCGAGGACGAAGCCGGCCGAGACCTCCATGCCCGCGCGCTGGATGCGCCGCACGCCCTCCAGCATGTCGCCCCTCAGGTTGTGCGCCTTGTGGACGGCGCGAAGGGTCTCCTCCACGGGCGTCTCGATGCCCAGGAAGACCATGTTGAACCCCGCCTCCCGCATCAGCGCCATGAGCTCTTCGTCGGCGGCCAGATCGAGCGTCGCCTCGGTGAAGAGCGCGAAGGGGTAGGCGCGCGCGGCCTGCCAGCGCGCCACCTCGCGCAGCAGGGTTTTCACCGCCCGGCGGTTCCCGATGAAGTTGTCGTCCACGATGAAGAGCGAGCCCCGCCATCCGGTGGTGTACAGACCGTCCATCTCCGCAAGGAACCGGGAGGGCGGCTTCGTGCGGGGACGGTGGCCGAAGAGCTCGACGATGTCGCAGAACTCGCAGTCGTGCGGACAGCCCCGGGAGAACTGCAGGGCCATGGCGGCGTAGTCCCCCATCCGGATGAGGTCGAACCGGGGCGGGGGCGTAGAGGCCAGGTCCGGCTTGGCGGCGTCGCTGTACAGCGGCGCGGCCCTACCCTCCCGGAAATCGGCCAGGAAGGCCGGCAGGGTCACCTCCGCCTCGCCCAGCACGAAGTGGTCCACGCCGCCGATGCGCTCGTGACAGCCGGTGGGATAGGGCCCCCCGGCCACCACCGGAGTGCCGCACGAGCGGCACAGGCGGATGACCTCGGCCAGCGACTCCCTCTGCACGATCATGGAGGAGGTGAGGACCAGGTCCGCCTCGGAGACGGCCTCCGGGGTGAGGGGCGAGGCGTTCATGTCCACGAGGGTGACGTCGAAGTCCTCCGGAAGCATGGCCGCCACCGTGAGGAGGCCGAGCGGTGGGAAGGCGGCGCGCTTGCCGATGAAGGGCATGGCGTACCGGAAGCTCCAGTACGTGGGCGGCATCTCCGGATAGACGAGCAGAACCTTCCAGCCCATCTTCACTCCCTCCTTGTGAAGCTGAGTACACGAATGAATCTAGGTCCTTCGCGGGGGAGAAACCAGGAGGGCGCCGAGGCCGGAACGGTGTGGGACGGGCATGCTTCGCACCCGGGAATGGCTCTGGGGAGGGACGCTGGGCGCAAAGGAGGTGGCCGGAAAGGCTCCAGGACGGCCTTTCCGCCGCCCCGTTCTACGCTGCGAGAGGGTCCTGATAAACAGCGGGGGCCTTGAAGGGTTGGGCTCGGGCGTTGCGCCTCGCCCCCTATTCGGGGCGGAGCGATTCGTCCTTCGGGAGATCGGGCTCCGCCGTCGCGGGCACGGACTCCTCGCCCACCGGCGCGGGTTCCGCGGGAACCGCGGCCGGATCGGCGAATTCGGGTTCGGACTCGGCGCCGGTGCCCTTATGCTGGCGCCGCTCTCGCTTCTCCTGCTGCTTCTGCAGCCGCTTGAGCTCCTTCTGGCGTTTGTTTCCTCGATAGGCTCCTGGGTGGGGCAACGGGTCCTCCTTTCTCCGCCTCGGCTCGGGTCAACTGCTCCCCCCCATGGGGCGGGTCGCAGAGGAAAAAAGGGGCCCGAAGGCCCCTTGAACAGCTTCCTGAATGGCTCGCAGGTCAGTCGTTCACTACGCGGACCTGCTCAGCCTGGGGGCCCTTGGCACCCTGGGTGATCACGCAGGTGACCTTTTGTCCCTCGGACAGGGTCTTGAAGCCCGTGCCCTCGATGTTGCTGTGATGGACGAAGGCATCCTTGCCGCCCTCGACCGTGATGAAGCCGTAGCCCTTCTTGTCGTCGAACCACTTTACGATTCCGTTGACCACAACGCACTCCTTGGTATTCACATCCACTTCAACAAACCGCTTGTTAAAGTGTGCATTCGAACTCTAGCACAAAACCATGGCGCGTGTCGACTAGCAAGGGGGGCAAGAGGCCCCCGCTCAAGGGTGCCCGGGGTCCGAGGCCGCCCCGGAGGGGGCCTCTTCGTACCGCTCGAAGGTGATGCGGAGCCCCACGGCCAGAGAGACCGCGGCGCCCAGCAGGACCAACAGCGGAACGAGAAGGACCGCGGCCAGCGCAAGAATCAGGGGAACCCGCAGAAGCCTCCGGCCCGCGCGCGTCTTCAGGGCCACCCGGCGGTCCCAAATCCCGCGAAAGAGCGCCCTGGCGGCCGCCCCAATGCGGTCGCCGGTGATCGTGAACTCCTCGGTGCGCGGTCTTCTTCCCGCCATGGCCTGCTCCCGGGGGCCTGATTCACCCAGCGCACGACCCCCTGAAGGGTCATACGAGCGGCGGGACAAGAGGATTCAGGGGGAGAGGGCGGAAGAGATCCCGCCCCTCGCTGAAACTGGTGGTGATGGGCCTTCTCGATCCTATTCGTACTCTTTGGGCACGGCGCAGATCATGACGAAGGCGCTCTCTGCCGAGCGGTTCCGGTACTGGTGCTTCTCCTGGGGTAGGACCAGCACGAAATCACCGGCCCGCAAGGGCCGCTCCTCCCCGCTCTCCGTGACCAGGGCTCCCTCCCCTTCGATGATGTAGTTGAGGTGCTCCGAATCGTGCCGGTGATAGGGGGTGAAGCCTCCCGGTTCGAGGGTGAAGACCCGGAAGGAGAAGGTCGGTGCCCCGTCGTTTCGCGACAGCGGAACCTGCTTCGTGATGCCGTGGGCGCCCTCCATGGTGACCGGCGCCTTCTGAACCTGATCCAGACGGACGATCTTCATCGTGGCGCTCCTCTTCGAGGGTGCTCCCGTCCGGTCCTCGCGGGCGCCGTCCGGAGCCTCTCTTCTTCGGCCCCCCAGCGTATCACGCCGGGGATACTCATAGTACAGATGTAACGCCCAGGATGGGGAGGGGCTTCCTGGAGGGCGCTCGGAGAGGATAGGATGACCTGCCGGGAGGCGTGATGTTCGGGCTGGTCCACGTCATCGTCTTTCTCTTCTCCGTGCTCCTGTGGCTGCTCATCGCGGCGTGGAACACGCGCGCCGCGGCGTGGTCCATGAGCTACGCCTCGGTGGGCTTGCTGAACTTCTCGGCCTACATGGCCTACGTGGCCTCGGCCCTGCTCCTCGGCCACCTGGGCGACCGGATCGGCTTCAAGCGGCCCCTGGCGGCGGGCTTCCTGGCCCTGGCCTGCGTCCTGCCCACGGGCTTCTTCTGGACGGGGCCCTGGACGCTCCTCCCCACAGCCTGCCTGGTCCTCGTCTTTTTCGGCTTCTTCTACCCGTCGGTGGAGGGGCTGCTCTCCCGCGAGGAGGGCAGGCTCGGTGTGCACCCCTTCAGCACCACCGCGCGCTTTTCGCTGAGCTGGAGCAGCGGGAACATCGTGGGGATGCTCTTCGGCCCCTGGCTCATCCAGAGGAGCCCCAGCGTGGTCTTCACCGGTGGGATGGCCCTCTGCCTCGCCGGCGCCGCGGCGCTCTGGGCCCACTGGCGCCGCCACGGCGAGGCGCTGCCTAAACCTTCATCGGCCGGTTTTTCGGTATCCGCGCCACCACCCGTGGATGGGGGTGCGCTCAAGCGCCTGCGCCTTGGGGCGCGGGCCGCCCTGCTCCTCGGGAGCCTGGCCTTCGTCGGGACCATGCTCCTCTACCCCAAGCTGCTCTCGGCGTCGGGCGTGCCGCTGGCGGAGGTGGGCTTCATCACGGCCTTCGGGAACGTCGGTGTCTTCCTGACCTTTCTGGTGCTCCTGCCCACGCGCTTCTGGATCGGCCGTCCGAGGCTCTGCGCCCTCCTCAGCGGAGGGCCCCTGCTCCTCTTCGGCGCTTCCCTGGCCGCCGCCCGCGCCCCGGCCCTCTTCGCCCTGACGGTGGCCCTGGGCGGCGTCGCCTACGCGGTCCCCTACACCTTCGCCCTCTTCTACGGCCTGGCCACGCCCGATGCGGACAACGCCCGGCAGGGCGCCATCCACGAGACCCTCATCGGCCTCTCCCAGGGCTTCGGCCCGCTGGCGGCCGGCCTCCTGCTCGCGGCGGGCGCGGGCCCGGCCGGCCTCGGCCTCGTGGTGATCGGCGTGGCCGCGATCTCGGTGCCCCTTCAGCTCCGCCTCGGATCCGGGGCCTCTGTCGGCCGACCTCGCGCAAATCCCTGAAGGACGAGCGTTCTCGGCGTATACTGACGGGCCACGTCTCCCCGGCTGCGCCGCCGGACGCTCTGGCGCCTGCGATCGCGCGCGAGGGGGGCGTCCCTCTTCGTGGAGGAACCCCATGTTCCGCGAGCTCACCACCGACCGCCTTCGCCTCCGGCGCCTCGAACGCGCCGACGCCGCCCGCCTCTTCGCCTACCGCTCCCTGCCCGGGGTCACCCGATTCCAGGCCTGGGAGCCGCGGGACGAGGCCGAGGTGGCGCGTTTCATAGAGGGTCTGGAGGACATCGAGCCGGGCGAACCAGGCCGGTGGTTCCAACTCGGAATCACCTTGACCGACGGGGGGCAGCTGGTCGGCGATTGCGGCCTCCACGTGCCGGAGGGCCGGGACCACGAGATGGAGGTGGGGATCACCCTCGCCCCGGCCTTCCAGGGCCGCGGCTACGCGATGGAGGCCTTGGGCGCGCTCCTGACCTACGCCTTCGGGCCCCTTGGCAAGCACCGGGTCTACGGGAGCGTGGACCCTGCCAATCTGCCATCCATCCGCCTCATGGAGCGCGCAGGCATGCGCAGGGAGGCCCACTTCCGGAAAAACCTCTGGTTCAAGGGGGCCTGGGCCGATGACGTCATCTACGCCATGCTCGATGAAGAGTGGGGGCCCCGCGGGCCGTCGGAGGTGTGAGATGCCGGCCTTCCCGCGCCTCCCGCCCCCATCGGCCCAGATCACAGCTTTGGGGATCGGCCCCGCCTGACCGTAGCAGGGGTCCATCGAATGCCATCAAGTGCGGCGGGGAAGCCGAGCCGCCGCACTGGAGGACGACATGTTTGGCATCATGCTGCTGACCGCACTGACCGTCATGAACCTCTACGTCCTCGGGCGGGCCTTTTCGGTGCCGGCCCTGACGCGGCGCGTGCCGCGGCGGTGGCTCGTGGCCGCGGGAGCAGGCCTCTGGGCCCTATCGCTCTTCGGCGTCCTCTACGGCCGGGGCTCCGGCGGGCCGCTGGGCGCCGCCTTCGAGCTCTTCGGCATGGACTACCTGGCCTCTCTCTTCCTGACGACCCTCTGCCTGCTGGCGGTGGAGGTGGTGACCCTCTTCGGCCTGATTCTGCGGCGTCTGGCCCCCATGCTGAGGGGTTGGGCGCTGGTGGCCGGCCTCCTGCTGTCGATAGTGGCCGTGGTCCAGGGGGTGCGCCCGCCCGTCGTGACAAACCTGCAGGTGCGCCTGCCGGGGCTGCCCGCCAAGCTGGACGGCACCGTGGTGGTCGCCCTCTCCGACCTGCACCTGGGCACGCTGACCGGCCCCCGGTGGCTGGCGGCGCGCGTGAGCCAGGTGGAGGCCCTGCACCCCGACCTGATTCTCCTCCTCGGCGACATCGTCGAAGGGCACGGCCGACCGCCCTCCGACTTCACGCCGGTGCTCCGGCGCTTTTCGGCCCCCATGGGCGTATGGGCCGTCACCGGCAACCACGAGCATTACGGCCGGGGGTCCGGAGCCACCCGCTGCCTGGAGGAGGCCGGCGCCACGGTACTTCACGACCGCTGGGCCGAGGTGAGACCGGGCCTCATTCTAGCGGGGGTGGACGATCTCACGGTCCGGAGGCGCCTGGGCCCGCTGGCAGAGTTCGTGGGCAAGGCCCTGGCCGGGCGGCCGCCGGGGGCCACCCTCTTCCTCTCGCACACGCCGTGGGGCGCCGAGGCCGCCGCCGCCGCCGGCGCGGGTCTCTTGCTCAGCGCCCACACCCATGGCGGTCAGATTTGGCCCTTCGGTTACCTGGTCCGCCTCTCCTACCCTCTCTTTGAAGGGCGGTACGTCGTGAATGGCATGACGGTCTACGTCACCCGCGGCGCCGGCACGTGGGGCCCCAAAATGCGCCTCTGGCCCCCGGGCGAGATCCTGCGGATCACGTTGAAGTCCGGAAGCTGAGGGCCCCCGGCCGCGCCGCTGGCCCCTCACGGCAAAGGGGCCGCGCGGGGCGGCCCCTTTGGGATCCAGCAACCCTTTGCGGGAGGGTCTTAGGACCAGCGCAGAAATAACTTAACGTTTTCGCTTCCCATCTTCGCGCGACCTTGACGCGATTCTCGATCGCAAAATCCTCAACGTAGTCTTCAACTACGCCTGCGGTTTTGCTCCCTCCAATCTCGCCAATCTCACACGAATCTGGGCGCGAATTCCGTTCACCTTTTCCTGCGCGGGTCCTTACCTCCCCGAGCCGGTCAGCTCCATCGTCATCGTTGTGGGCATGGATTTGCCGCCCACGGTCATGGTGGACTCGGTCTCCATCTTCACCACTCCGGTCACCGGTACGTCCGGGCAGGTCCAGACCTTGGTGGTGCCCTCCATGGGCTGGGGCTTGGTCGCCGTGACCTTGACCTTCATCCAGTGGCAGGCGTAGGATTTGCCGCCCACCTTGAGGGTCTCGTTCCCCTCCCCGAGGGGCGTGACCTTGGCGTCCGTGAGGCCCGTAGCGTAAGGCTCGTAGGGCTTGTTCAGCGCTATCTTCACGTCCTGAGGGGGCATCGTGTGGCCCATCATGGTGGTTTCCGTCCGCAGCGTGACGGAGGTCGCGTCCTTGGCCACGACGGTCTGCTTGGTCTTCATCTCCATCTGTTGGCCCATGGCCCCGGTATGCGTGACGAACTCCACCCAGTCGCCCACGTGGGCGTTCTTGAGGGGATTGTTCCCCGCTCCCTGGGCCATCCAGCTCAGCACCGGGAGCAGCAACACTCCGAAGGCCACGGCTACGGCGATCCGTTTCGTTCGAGTCATCTCTCCACCCATTTCCTTGTCCGCCCTCCGTTCCCTGAGGCGCCCTCGCGGCGGACGGTCGCTGGCGCCCATCCCGAATGGTAACTGGAGCAACCCCATTCCTTCGGCCCTTAATCTATCACGAAGGCGCGGCGCGGAGAGAGGGGAGGCGACGGGGCCGCCGGGGGCCGAAGGCGTTCCGGCTAGTCGATCGAGAAGCCCTTTTTCCGAAAGAGCGTGAGGCAGGCCCTGACGACGTCGGGGTCGTAAACGGTGCCGGCGAGGGACTCGATCTCGCCGAGGGCGTAATCGAGTCCGAAGGCCGGCCGGTAGGGTCGGTGGCTGGAGATGGCCTCCACCACGTCGGCGACCCCCAGGATTCGGGCCTCCAGCAGGATCTGCTCGCCCATTAATCCGCCCGGGTAACCCGAGCCGTCCATGCGCTCGTGGTGCTGCAGGACGATCTCCGCCACGGGCCATTCGAAGGAGATGCCCTTGAGGAGGCGGTAGCCCACCTCGCTGTGGGTCCGGATGATGCTCTTCTCGGCCTCGCTCAGGCTTCCCGGCTTGGCGAGGATCTCGGCCGGCACCTGGATCTTGCCGATGTCGTGCAGGAGACCTGCCACGCGCAGGCTCTTGGCGCGCTCGATAGGGAGGCCCATTTCCTCCGCAACGGCTGCCGCGATCCTCACGACGCGGCGCTGGTGGCCGCTGGTGTAGGGATCCTTCACCTCGACCACGGCGGCGAGCGTCTGGACGGTCTCGTCCAGGAGCCTCTCCAGCTTACGCACGCTTTCCCGGGCCTGCTCTTCCGCGCGCCGGCGCTCGGTGATGTCTTCGCAGACGGCGAGGACCACCGGCTCTCCGGTGCTGCCCCGGACCGACCGGGCCGACTCCTTCACCCATCGCACCTGGCCGTCCTTCCGGACCTGCCGGCGCTCCCAGTGGGCCACCTTGCCGGGGCCCGCAAGCCTCTGGGTCAGGCGTCCGAGGGCCTCCGCCCGCTCGTCCGGATGGAAGATGCTCTCCACGGGCTGGCCCACGAGCTCCTGTGCCGAATAGCCGAGCTGCAGGGCCCCGAACTCGTTCACGGAGAGGATCATGCCGCGGGCGTCGATGGTGAGGTAGGTGGAGGGGTTGTCCTCGTAGAGGGCGCGGTACTTCTCCTCGCTGTCCCGGATGGCCTCCATGGTCCGAAGGCGCGCCAGCGTTGGCGCGACCTGCCCGGCCAGGGCCATGAGCAGGTGCTCGTCGTCCTGCGTGAAGGCGTCCAGGGCCGTGCTCTCGCTGTTGATGACGCCGATGACCTGGTCGCCGACCCTGAGGGGCACCGTCAGCTCGGAGCGGGTCTCCGAATCCCCCATGCGGTAGGCGGGCTCCCGGCTCACGTCCGGGACCCGCATGGGCTTGCCCGTGGCTGCCACGGTGCCCACGATCCCCTCGCCGAGGGCCAGCTCCAGGGCGGCGCTCCCCTCCCTCCGCCGGGCGGACGGGTGGTCGCGCAGCAGGCCGCTGCGGCCATCGTACAGGACGACGCCGAAGTTCGTGATGGAGAAGGCGCGGCAGATGATCTCCGTGACCCTCTCGATGAGCCTGTCCTCCTGCGTCTCCTCCACGCACGCCGCCGCCACCGCCCTCAGTGCCGCGAGTTCGTAGGCGGGGCCGTGTCGCTCCTGCTCCGGTCCTTGGTCCTTCTCGTGGTGCATGCCCTTACCTTGAAATGGCCCTTGCCCCACCCGGCAGGGGATCCGCTGCCCGCCGCCGGCGCGTCCTGGACGGGAATGGACCGATTCCGGCGAGCCCATGCGGGCCCGGAGGCTTGCATGGGTTCTCATCGTAGAGTGTTCCGCTCCTCCGGTCAACGCGAGCGTGCGGCCTCCTCACGAGGCCAGGAAGGGGAGAATCAGCCCCGCCAGGGCGATGGCCAGAAGGATGCCCAGGATGACCCACGCGCCCCGGTGGCCGAAGTTGAGGGTGTAGCCGATGCCGAAGCGCTTGGGAACCCAAAGGGCGGGATCGTCCCGGTTCACGTAGAACATCCCCTTCTTCCAGCAGGAGTCGGGCGTGCCGTCGCCCCGCGAGGGCGGCCGGCCCGCCTCCACCGTGGCCCCTCGGCCCATGGCCCGGCTCGCGACGATGCCCAGGTAGGTGAGGAGGACGAGGGGGAAGGCCATCGCCGCCACGATCACCAGGAGCGTGATTCTCTGGCGACCCTGCGGGGAGGTGACGAACGGCATGGCGGTGATGCAGGCGCCCACCAAGGCGAGCAGGAATTCGCAAGCCAGGAGGCCCTTGAGGAAGACCCTCCTCAGGGTCCCGCTGGAGGCTCCGGTCGTCCCCGGCCGGGAGCATCTCAGCAGGGTGTAGGAGAAGAGGAGCATGAGGAGGCAGAGGAGGGCTGTGAATCCCGCTCCGCCGAAAACGCTGAAGAGGCCTTTGGCCGCCCAGCCGTTGGGCGCGCCTTGCGCGTCGAAATGGATGGGGATGCGCGCCGGCAGCTCATCCCAATGGTGGGCCGCGTAGAGGCTGGCGGAGGCCAGGATGAGGAAGGGCAGGCCTTGTCCGTAAATGCTCCCCGGCAGGCCCTCGCGGCGCACCTGGAGGGAGGCCTCGCGGACCGTCACCGGGGCGATGGAGTGCGCGAGCGCGGCGTGGTGGGCGCGGAGGTAGCCCACCAGCACGCCGGCCGCCGCCACGAAGGGGGCGGCCAGGGAGAGCCAGGGGAGATTCAGCGCGCCTCCGGCGGCCATGGCCAAAGCGAGGAGGCCCGTGGCCGCCACGGTGCCGCGGTAACCGCGCAGGATGGCCCGTCCCTCGGAGGTGGGGGCGAACTCCGCCCCCACCGTCACTCCGAAGAAGAGGCCCCTGTGGCTCCAGTGGGGGAGCGCGAGGGCGGTCGCGACCATCACGACCGTCGGGAAAGCGCCGGCGATGAGTAGCGTGAGCAGCACTTCACTTCCCCGCCTGCTGGAGGATCCAGTCGCCGATGAGCTTCAGCGCCTGGGGCGAGAAGGTCTGCTCGATCCGCCCGTACTCGCTGGGCAGCCCCGTGGACGCCTCCTGGAAGAGGTGGTTGAGCCCAGGGAGCATCTTCACCACGTACCGCTGGTTGCCGCCCTTCTGCAGGGCCGTGCGGATGGCGAGCAGGTTCTCCGTGGCGGGGACCTGCAGGTCCTTCTCGCCGCCGAGGGCGAGGACGGGGCACTTCACCTTCGCGATGTCGGGCCTGGGGTCATAGCCGATGAACTGCCGGAACCAGGGAGAGGTCGCCATCTGCACCTGATGGTCGAGGGCCTGCCCCTTGAGTTCGGGCTGGGCCTTGCCCAGGATCGTCCGGATCTCGGCGGAGGCCATGGCGTCGTTTGGCTGCTTCTGGACCGCGGAAAGGATCTGCTTCTCCACGGCGACGGCCTGCGCCACCTGCTCGGGCGTGGCCCCGGCGGCCTTGTCCATGGCCGCGATCTGGTCCTCCAGGATCTGTCCGCCCGGCAGGCCTGGGCCGCCCAGCAGAACGATGAAGGCCACGTCGGTGGACCGGCCCGCGGCCTTCACCGCCTCGATGGCGCCCTCGCTGTGGCCGATGAGGCCGACGGCTTTGGGATTGACCTCCCCCTGAGACCGGAGAAAGGCCAGCCCCGCCAGGGCGTCCTTCGTGTAGTCATCGTCCGTGGCCGTGGCCCGGTCCCCCGTGGATTGCCCCACGCCGCGCTTGTCGAAGCGCAGGACGGCCAAGCCATGTCGCGTGAGAAAGTCCGCGAGCACGAGGAAGGGCTTGTGGCCGAAGAGCGCCTCGTCGCGGTCGAGGGGACCGGAGCCCGCCAGAAGCAGGACCGCGGGGAAGGGGCCCTTGCCCTCGGGCAGGGTGAGGGTGCCCGCCAGGGTGACGCCGGGCGCGCCGCCGGCGTAGGTGACCTCTCTCACCTGATAGGGGAAGGGTGGCTTGGGCTCCTGGGGGCGCGCGAGGACGGGGGCGCTCTCCACGCGGCGGAGCGTCAGCGGGAGGGCCGCGCCGCTCTGGCTCCAGGTCCCCTGGAGGGTGCCGTCCTTCTCCAGCTCGGCGAAATAGTGGCCGCCCACCGCCTCCACCTCCAACCGGAGCTTGCCCTTCTCGAAGGTGACGCCGCTCACGGGAATACCCGCGGCCCCCTGGTCGGGGCTGTCCATCGTGGCCGACAGGCCGCCCTTCGGCGCCTGGGTGATGTGGAAGAGCACGCGCAGCTTCTGCACGCCGGCATCCAGCGTACCCTCCCAGATCCCCGCGACGGAGGGGGGCGGCGCCAGCGCCGGCACCGCCGCCTGGGCCCAACCGGCCGAAGGGGCCGCGAAAGAGAGAAGAAACCCTATCCATGCCGCCGCGCCCAGCGATCCGCACCATCCCTTTCTCATGAGCGTCCTCCTTGTCCTATCCCGCTTGAAGTCTGCCATGCCACTTTCTACCGTTCTATCAGCCCGTCGGCGAGCTTGCGCAGCTCGGCGG
>JBAWEQ010000067.1:0-3132 GCA_049591295.1 Acidobacteriota bacterium | reverse complement strand
TGCGGTGCGCGCGGGGCGGGGAGGGGGCGGCCCCCTCCCCGCCCGGCTTCATGATTCGGTCAGGCCTTGGGGGCGCCCGCCGGCGCCTGGGGCGCCTCCCCGTTGCTTCGCTTCGCCGCGTGGCGGTGGAGGATGGCCAGGTTGTAGCGGCCGGAGGCGGCCGAGTCGCCGGCGTGCAGCTCGCGGCCGGCGTCGTGAATCCGCTTCAGGCCGACGTACAGGAGCCCCTTCTGAAGGCGGAAGGCCCGCACCGCGTCGGGCAGCTCCTTGAGGCGCTTCACCTCGTGGTTCGCCCCGGCGCCTGCCATGGCATCGCAGAGCGCCCTCCCCTGGGCCAGCAGCTCCTCCTTGCCCTTGCCGTCCAGCAGGGCCATGTTCGCCTCGAACACCTTGGTCATCTCGCTGATCTGCTGGAGGAGGGGAGGGCCGTTCTTGACGCCGTGGACGTGCAGGAGGATGTCCGGGATCGACCGGCCGGCCCGCTCGGCCGAGGTGGCCCGGGCGATGATCTTGCGCCGCCAGATCTTGGCATCCCGGTAGGCCTTCCGGTGCGCCTCGCCGGCGCTGCCCGAATCGTCCTCCATCAGGACGCGGTCCTGAAGCGCGGAGGCCACCGAGTCCTGCGCCGCCGCGACCTCCTTCAGAAAGCCCTCCGGCAGCAGGTCCGCCAGCGCCTGGCCCTCTCCCGCGGCCAATTCCAGCGTGTACCCCGCCTGCTCCGACAGGTACGCCGCCCGAAGCCCCGACCCCATCTCCACCAGCTCGTCCTGCGACAGTTCCGTGATCATACGGCCCCTCCCAAAGAGATTGCGGACACCCCTGTGACACGACGTGGCATGCAACGATGCGCAAAGTGTAGCAGAACCCGGAGGCCGGTGGCAAGGGGGGAGGATAGCCAGAAGCGAGGGGCGAGCGGAAAGGGGGGGCTCACCACCGAGAGCGCGAAGGAACGGGCCGAAAGGGGAGCGGGATGGCACGATGCCCGGCCGTCGTTCGCCGAACCTCGCCCACAGGGCCATCGCTCATCGCTTTCATCTCTTTCACCTGATTCCATCACGTCTTAAGGGTGGCTGCTCCGGGCAGGCCAACGGGATAGGTGGGCCAGGCGCTCCGGGCGAAGCGGGCCGAGGCCATATCCCCACCGCTCGGCCCTCGCCGCGCTCAATCTGAGACCCCGCGAAGATTGCGCCATTTCCCCCGAGCTAATGGGTATTGTGTCCCCCGAATTCCAGGGTTTCTTCAGAGGAATTCCCTGGAAGCATCTCGACCGCTGCCCCTCACGAAGTGACCGGTAACGGCAATTGCAGGACACTGCACTAGCTCATCAGCTTTTTTGAAACTTCCGTTACTTCTTCCCATTCCACCGGGCGACCGCTTCCTGCAACAACTTCACGATCTCTTCGGAGCGCGCCTGTATGGCGTAGTCTTCCGCCGTCCACCCCTTCCAGTCGGCCAAGGTCGGGTCAGCTCCCTCCTTCAATAGGAAGCTAACGCCACCCACGTCGCCCAACATCGTTACAAACATAAGGGTGGTTATTCCTTGTCGGTCCTTGGCATTGATGTCGGCCCCATGTTCGATCAGAATCTGGCTGATAGCCCTGCCCGCTGCCATGATAGGTGTTCGCCCCAGGGCGTTCCTGCCATTTACATCGGCTCCCTTTTCAAGCAAGAGCTTGACGCAGGAGAGAGATCTGGCTTGACATGCAAACATGAGAGGTGTATCTGACATCGCCCCCACATGCACGTTCACCATGCCCCCAGCTGCAAGCAGGGTGCGGAGCATGTCGATCCTGCCTTGCATGGCTGCGCTCGCCACAGCCCCACTGTTGGCTGCGTTCGGATCCGCACCCTTGGCCAGTAGCAGCTTGACCAGCGACGGGTGCTTTCCCTCGACAGCGTAGATCAGCAGCGTCAAGCCATCTTCACCTTTATGGTTCACATCGAAACCTGCGTTCAAGAGACGAAGTACCTCCTCTGTATCTCCTTGGTAGGCCGCCATTTCCGCTGGGGAAGGGAAGGCGCGGCTGCTCGCCGACTTCTCTTCTCGCGGCGCCTGTGCAAAGGCATGAACTCCTGCGCCGAAGGCTCCGCAGAATAACAGCATCGCCACTATCCGTCGTCCAACAGTGTTTCTTAGCGTCATATCGATTTTCCTCACTGCCCTTCGAAGAGTCCCAGGAATAGGCTGCCGGGCGCTAGAGACCGTCGCGCGTCAGACCAGTCTTGAATGAACACATTCGGCTGTGCGTTGTACATAGCCTGCGGTGTGGCAGAATTCATCTGCGGCTCGAGGGCCATCCAACTACGGAGGTAATCGCCGTCGACTCGGAAAATTGTTGACACTACCATTGTATAGTACCCGCCCCGACCGCCCGACGGGCTTGCTCCATCGCCTCCAGTACCCGGTACGAGATCTCTGTAGAACGCCTCACTTGGGAAATCGATGAGCGTGCGCATATACCCAATGACGATGCTCGAGTAAATCACTTGTAGCGGGATGAGCTGGAACTTGCTCAGGAAGTCGGGAATCATAGAGGCTCGCATTTGCCAGATGTTCGCGGTGTTCCCCGCTGGCATTACGCCCGGCCAATAGGATGCTCCTTCCGAGTGGTAGGGAGTCGGGAGTTCCTCGCCCCTTGAGACAGAAGTACTAGCCAGAAAAACCGGATCGGGCCCGATCAGAGGATTCGCGGGATCGGACCCATCAGCCAAGCTGTACACGCTGGTTGTGTTTCCAGCATAAACGGTCATTGTCGTGGCTGCGGACCAGGAATACCCGCCGATGGCCTCATCATAGCTGAACTGCCCCACTTGCGCCGTGTAGGCCAGGCCGTCGCCGCGCCCGTGGCCGGTGGGGTCATTGAACCCCGTCGGCCTCCCCTCGACGTAGGAATAGAGGTTCCAGGACTGGGGGTCGTACACGTTCCCCATGACGTTGTCGGGCTTATAGAAGCGGCCGATGAGGGCGCCGTAGGAGCGGAAGTGCATGGAGTCGACCGCGTCCGAGCAGTCGCTGGTGGGGTAGTCCCGCTCCTGCCCCGCGTAGTGGATAAGGCTGGCGGAGGGGCACGGCGGCGACCCTATCTCCTGCCCGTACGGCTCGTAGTCGTGCGTCTCCACGATCACCCCCGC
>JBAWEQ010000066.1:0-81708 GCA_049591295.1 Acidobacteriota bacterium | reverse complement strand
CGAAAGGAGGTCCTTCACCATGAAGACCAAACTTGCCAAGCTGCTCGGAGGCGCTACCCTGGCGGCGATGGTGGGCCTCTCCCCTGCCTTGCTCGCCGCACAAGTTTCCAGGGCCTTTCCCAAGGCTCTCACCATCGATGGCCAAATTGAAACCATGAAGGTCGGGCCCGAACAACAGAAAGCCAGGAACGATCTTCACCAAACCCTCGGACTCGTCACCGCCAACGGCAAGTACTACGAACTCGCCGTGGATCCGTCCGTCCCCAAGGCCTTCCAGAAGGCGGAGAAGATGGCCAACCGTGACGACTGGTTCCGCGTTCAGGGGTTTCTCGAGTCCAAATCCGGCGTTCCGCGCGTGCGCGTGGAGAGCGTTCACCAAAGCTAGCGCGCCCAAGGCGCGAATCTGATTGGCGCTTCCTGTGACCGAGCGGGGGAACTCGTGGAGTTCCCCCGCTCTTGCCGTTCTTCCCCTCCGAGCCGTTGGGTGTATGATTTCCTGTATGGCGGGCGGACTGGACCGTGGCGGATTTCTCCGGAAACTATTCCTTCTCGACGCAGGGGCCGAGGCGGCGCAGACGCTGCGCGAGGGTTGGAAAGGTGACCGTTCCGGCACGGCGCCCAGGACCATACCGTTCACGTTCTTCCGGCCTCCGGGCGCCCCCCTCGAACCCACCTTCCTCGCCCGCTGCACGCGGTGCGACTTGTGCCTGGAAGCCTGCCCCGAACGCATCATTGTGAAGGCCAGCGACCCCCTCATGGGACAAGGAACGCCCATCGTGGATCCCGGGCTGGGACCCTGCACCGAATGCGGACGGTGCATAGAGGCATGCCCCGACAAGGCCCTCCTGCCCCATGAGGACCGGCGCATGGGACGGGCCGTCTGGCACGCGGAGACCTGCCTGTCCGCGGAGAAGATCGCCTGCACGCTCTGCGTGGAAGCGTGCCCCGAAGGCGCCCTCGCCATCGAGGCCATCCCCAGCGGCGGCATCCAGATCCACCCCGACCGCTGCACGGGTTGCGCCTTCTGCTACCACGCCTGCCCCACGGAGCCCAAGAGCCTTCACCTGGAAGGCCGGCCGCCCGTACCGCTCCGCGGCCATCCCCCCATTCCCAAGCGCACGCCATGAACGAAGGCCCGGCGCTCTCTATCCTGGGCCTCAGCAAGCGATACGGACGGCTGGAGGCCGTGCGGGATCTGTCGCTCTCCGTGGCCCGAGGGGAAATCTACGCCTTTCTGGGCCCGAACGGAGCCGGGAAGACGACCACCCTCAAGACGGTAGCCGGACTTCTCCGCCCCGAGGCCGGTGAGATTCGGGTAGGCGGCCACCCGGTGCTTCCCGATGCCCTGGAGTTCAGGCGGCGCCTGGGGTACGTTCCCGACAGGCCCTTTCTCTACGAGAAGCTCACCGGGTGGGAACACCTCGAGTTCCTGGCGCGGGTTCATGGCTTGTCGGGCTGGCAATCCAGGGCTGAAGGTCTGCTGGCTCTGTTCCGCCTGACCGACTGGCGGCACCAGCTCATCGAGGGCTACTCCCATGGCATGCGCCAGAAGCTCGTCATCACGGGGGCACTGCTCCACCGGCCGGAACTTCTGCTGGTGGACGAACCCATGGTCGGGCTCGATCCCCGCAGCGCCAGGGACATGAGGGCGCTCTTCCTGCGCCTGGCGGGCGAGGGGGTGGGACTCTTTCTTTCCACCCATTCTCTCGACCTGGCCGCCGAGCTGGCCCACCGCATCGGCATCCTTCACCACGGCAAGCTCATCGCCGAGGGCGGCTTCGCCCACCTCCAGGAACTGGCCCAGCAGCCCGAAAGCAGCCTCGAACAGGTCTTCCTCCGCCTCACGGATGAAGCCGCCCCGGACGCCTTTGAGAGGGCCTCCGAGGGAAATCCATGAGGGGCCCGCTGAGCCCGAAGGTGGGGCTCGTCCTCGGGGGGGGCGCGGCACGTGGGCTGGCACACATAGGCGTGCTGAAGGTGCTCGAGGCGGAGCGGGTGCCGGTGGATCTCATCGTGGGCTGCAGCATGGGCGCCATGGTGGGGACCCTCTACGCGCTCTATGGAAACGCGAGGGACGCCGAACTCCGCATGGCGGAGTTCACGAGCTCGCCCCACTTCAAGCAGGATCCCTACCTGGACCTCCAGGCGATGACCCCCCTTGAATCGGATGACAGGGGCCTGGTCAGCAGTATGAAGCGGTTCTACAAAATGGGGGTCTTCTTCGCCACCACGCTCTTCAGGGAGAGCTACATCGACCCCGCCCAGTTCGAGCACGACGTGGGAGCCATCATTCCGGACTGCCTCCTGGAGGAATCCCCCACTCCCATCGCCCTGGTCGCCACGGACCTGGCCAGCGGCCAGGAGGTGGTTCTCACCTCCGGCCGGGCCCGAAAGGCGGTGCAGGCGAGCAGCGCCATCGCCGGAATCTTTCCTCCGGTCCTGATGGACGGCAAGGAACTGGTGGATGGCGGCTTCGTGGATAAGGTGCCGGTCGAGGTGGCTTTCCGGCTGGGAGCCGACGTGGTGATCGCCGTGGACGTCTCCTCCGACGTGCATGATTCGCAGGAGTTCAGCCGGCGCGGCACGGCCATCAGCACGCGGGCCGGCGCCATCACGGCGGAGACGCTGAAGCGGCTCCAGATGCGCTTTGCGGACGTGGTGATCCGGCCGGGAGTACAGGATTTCCACTGGGCGGACTTCGCCGCGCTGGCCGCGATCGTACCGAAGGGAGAGGAGGCTGCAAGGGCTTCACTGCCGGCGATCCGCCGGTCCATCTCCAGGGGGCGGTGGAAGAGGGCCGGTCGCCTCGTCGGACTCCCCCTCCGCTGGCGGGTGGACCTCCGGGCCTGACCACACCGCCTCAGACCCGGGGCGTGCCTGTGCCCCTCCAGAGCCAGTCGGAAGGCTCATGACCAGGGCCGTCCAGGTGGGAAACAGGTCGAAGCCCGGCACGAGTTCCGCCACGAAGCCCAGCGCCAGCCTTGCCCTGAAGCCCAGGATCCCCCAGAGCAGCGCCCCAGTGACCAGGTCGAGCATCAGATCCCAGGGCGAAACCGCGCCCTCAAAAAACAGGGGGAAGAGAACGATCTGCGCCAGGTCGCAGCAGACGGCCACGGCCAGCGCCGCCGCCTTCCGCCCGGGCCGCACCTCGACGCCCGCGATCGCCGACGGGAACAGTCTCTGGAGGAGCGCCAGCAACCCTCTCATGGGTTCAAGGATACACGGGCCGGCGCTCTCCAGAAAGCCTCCCTCCGCCCTCGTACAAGCCAACCCTCACTTTTCACTTTCCGCTTCCCTCACCCCGCCCTTACCCAGCGGATCACCTCGGGGATGGAAGGCCTCTTCCCCGTCATCAGGATGCCCACCCGATAGACCCTCGCCGCCGCCCAGGCCACCACCACCGTCCCGCCCACCAGGCTCACGACGCTGGCGGCGATCTGCCAGAGCGGCACGTCCACCACGGAGACCCTGAGCAACATGGTGATGGGCGTACAGAGTGGAATCAGGCTCATGACGACGACCCAGGGAGCATTCGGGTTTTGGATCGTGGGAACCATGAGCATGATGGGGACGATGAGGAACATGGTCACCGGCATCTGCCACTGCTGGGCCTCTTGCTGGGTGGTGCAGGTGGCCCCTACGGCCGCATAGATGCTCGAGTAGAACACAAAGCCGAACAGGAAATAGAACACCAGCAGCACCATCTCCATGGGGCGGAGCCAGGGACCCGCGGATTGCGCCTGCAGGTTCATGGGATTGGCCAGATAGAGACCCGCGCCGAGAAGGAACCAAATACCATACTGGAGCAGACCCACGGCGGCGATGCCGATGATCTTCCCCATCATCAGCTCGAAAGGGCGCACGGCGGAAAGGATTACCTCCACCACCTTGCTGTTCTTCTCCTCCAGGACGCCGTTCATGATGGCCACCCCGTACATGATGATCATCATGTAGATGAGCATGGCCAGGAGGAAAGGCTTGATGAAATCGCTGAACACCGAGCCCTCGCGCGTCTTGCCGCCCTTTTCGACCTTGACGGTAGCCAGCTCCACGCGCCCCTTCAGCTTCTGGGCGATGGCCGGATCGAGCCCCATGCCCTGCAGGCGGTGCTGCAGGAGGGCCTCGTTCACGCGCCCCTGGAGGAGGCCCTGGATCTGGGCGTTGGCCAGATTCTGCGCCATGTAGGTCGCCTTCAGATCCTCCTGGCCGTCGGGCTCCAGGAGGAGCACACCGTCCAACTCCTGATCGCCGATGTCCTTCTTGAGGGCCTCCATGCTGGCATCCGGCTTGGCTAGATCGAGAGTCAGCGAATCGCGAACGCTCTTTTCGGCCTCCGCATCCAGGCCGCCGCTCGTCTTTGCCGGCTTTCTGGTCTCGATGACCAAGGGCCCCGCCCAGCCGGTCTTGTCCACCACGACCACGTGGCTCTTCTTGGTTTGGACGACCTGGAGCAGGACCGAGCCCACCATGAGTCCGCCGAAGAGGAGCGGCGTCAGGATGGTCATGATCAGGAAGGACTTTTTTCGCACGCGCTCCAGAAACTCGCGTCGTACGACGGCGTAGACGTTGATCCAGTTAGTTCGCATGGCGCTCCTCCCCCGTCACCACCTTGACGAAGATGTCGTGCATGGAGGCCTGCGCCTCCTCGAACTTCGAGATCTTCACTCCCAATTCCAGGAGCCGCTTCAGGATCTTTCCGGCGTGCGCGTCGGGCTTGAGAAAGAACCGGGCCTCGTTGGGCATGAGGAGGGTCTGCTCGGCCAGGTCGGCGAACTGGGACTCCTGCAGCGCGGCCCCGTCCGAGAACTGCACCTGCACGCCCCTCGACCCGTACTCGCGCCGGATCTGCGCCACGTCGCCGTGGAGGACCACCTGGCCCTTGTTGATGAGCGCGATCGAGTGGCAGAGCTTCTCCACCTGTTCCATCTGGTGCGTCGAGAGAATCACGGTGGTTCCCTGGCCGATGGCCTCTTCCAGGACCTCCATGAAGAGCTCCACGTTGACGGGGTCCAAGCCCGAGAAGGGTTCGTCCAGGATGGCCACCTTGGGCCGGTGCTGCAGCGCCACGAGAAGCTGGATCTTCTGCTGCATGCCCTTGGACAGCTCGTCCACCTTGTGCCCCTCCCACTGCGAAAGCCCGAGCCGCTTCAGCCCGTCGGTGGCGCACCGGCCGGCCTCTGCCGTGGAGAGTCCCCGCAGGCAGCCGAAGAAGCGAAGCAGCTCTCCCACCTTCATTTTCATATAGAGGCCCCGCTCCTCGGGGAGGTAGCCCAGGGTGGCGCTTGCCACCGAACCGCGTGGCTGGCCCAGAATGCCTATCTGTCCGGCATCGGGAAGATAGATCCCCATGGTCATGCGCATCAGCGTGCTCTTGCCGGCGCCGTTGGGCCCCAGCAGCCCGAAGACGCCTCCGGACGGTATGCTCAGGGACAGGGGCCGCACGGCCTGCACATCGCCGAAAGTCTTGGCCACGTTCTCGTATTCGATGGCGTTCATCTCACCTCCATCCACAGAAACTGACCGTTCTCCATACGGTGCCTGACCGGTGGAAGTTTCTCCGCCTGGCCCGCACGGCCAACAGAATAACGCAGAATCCCCGCGGGAATCCTCCCCGTTTCGAGCGGCGCCTGGCCGACCCTCGCGCCGGCTCGTGGGATGCCGTTTCGCGCCCAGGTTGACCCGGATTGCGGGAAGGCTCTATCATGAATCGCCAAATGCATTGCAGAAGACTGAGGAAAGGAGGCCTGCTCATGGTTCGCAAGTTCGGTGCGGCGCTGGCAGTGGCGGTGGCATCCCTGGTCATTCCTTTTTCCCTCCTTGCACAAACGGTGACGGGGGCCATCTCGGGCCACGTCAAGGATGAAAACGGACGGCCCATTGCTGGTGCGGTGGTTGAGGTGACCTCCTCCTACCTTCAGGGCGCCCGGTCCATGGCCACGGACGAGGACGGGGACTTTCTCATTGCCTACCTGCCTCCTGCCCACGACTACGCCGTCTCCATCCACGCCGAGGGCTACAGCAAGGTTATTCAGTCCAGGATTCGCGTTGCGTTGGGAACGACCACGACTTTGCAGGTGGTTCTCAGCGGAACGGGCACCAGTTTGGAAGTAAGGGCCACCCCCTCCCTGCTCGACCTCAAGGACAGCAAGATCAGCACCGATCTCAGCCAGGAGACGCTCCAATCCCTTCCCATCGGCCGGCAGTTCCAGCAGGCCTTCTACCTCGTGCCCAACGTGGTGGATTCGGGCCTGACACTCGAGCCCGGCAACCCCGGCGTGGCGGGCTCAACGGCCAGCGAGAACGTCTTTATCGTGGACGGCCTCAACATCACCGACCCCGTGGGCGGCGTGCTGGCGAGCAACTTCAACTACAACTTCGTGCGGGAGATCCAGGTCACTACCGCGGGTGCCAGCGCCGAATACGGCCCCAGCACGGGCGGCCTGTTCAACATCCTGACCAAGTCGGGAAGCAACGAGTTCCACGGCGAGGTCTTCGGCTACTACACCAATGAATCCCTGGCCGCGAGCGCCCGGACTCCGGGGCTCTCGCTCGATCTCTCCACGCCTCAGCCCTTTCACAACTATGACTACGGGTTCGACCTGGGAGGCCCCATCCTGAAGGATCACGTCTGGTTCTTCGTGGGCTTCAATCCGACCCTCAGGACCCAGCATTTTCAAGGGCTCTCCGTCGTCCAGAACGTGTACACGGGCCAGACGCACCTCCTCCCCTATCGCTACGACGATCTGAGCAAGGACTGGCTGGGGCTGGCCAAGTTCACCTTCCGGGCGAACGACCGACACAACTTCGAGCTCAATTTCATCACCGACCCCACCCACGGCTGGCTGAACGAGGGGGTCGGCAACACCGGTTGGCAGTCACCGACCGTTCCCAGCGTCCAGCCTGACTCGCAGCGGACCCGCCGCTACCTCACCGGCTATTCGGCGGGGCTCCGGTGGTTCGCCAATTGGACCGATAACTTCTACCAGGAGTCGGAGATCGCGCACGTCCACACGGTGGCCGAGATCCTTCCGTGGAATCAGTCGGGCTACGGCGAACCCCAGATCATCAACAACGACTGGGCCCCCGCCGTGAGCGTCGGCAACGGCACGGGCACGCTGTACTGGGACACGCGGGACCGCACGCAGATCAGCTCCAAGGTGACCTATCTTGTCCACCGGAACGAGATCAAGTTCGGCTTCGAGTGGGAAGATCTGAAGTGGGACAGCTACAACGGCTACACGGGCGGGGTGCAATATACGGTGCAGGGAGGCTTCCCCGGGACCAATCCCTTCTCGCCGAACTTAAGGGATTACGCCTACGTCATCGCGAATTCCCTCCAAAACCCGCACTCAAAGGACAACGGCCGCTACATCGCGGGCTTCGCCCAGACCAAGTGGTCGGCCACGGACTACCTGACTCTTGCCGCTGGTCTGCGCTGGGAACACAACGAGCTCATGCCCAGCAGCGCCCAGAGCGCCTCGTTCAACTCCTTCTCGCCGCGCGTGGGCCTCTCCTGGGATTTCATGCACGACGGGAAGTCCAAGTTCTACATGAACTGGGGCCGCTACTACGACCGTCTGCCCATCGCCGCCACCTACCTCATGGACCCGGGCCACGAACAGTACACCGACGTCACCTACCTGGGACAGCCCGTTTCGCATTACGTGTTCGGCGCCGCGCCGCTTCGCGTGCTGGGAGGAACCAAGAACCAGTACAACGACGAGTTCCTGGTGGGCGCGGAGTACGAGCCGCTGCCCAACCTCCTGGTCGGCTTCAATGCCATCTACCGCGAGCTGGGCAGGGTGCTGGAGGACGTGGGCTACTTCGACAGCCAGGGGCGCTTCAGCTTCCTCCTCATGAACCCGGGCTCCTCGCAGTGGCCGGCGATCATGCAGGGGTGGGCGCGGATCCTGCCGGACTACGAGCGCTTCCCCAACCCCATCCGGCACTATTCGGGCTACACGCTGAACGTCGAGCGCCGCTTCACCCACCGCTGGTTCCTGAACGCCAGCTACACGCTCTCCTTCCTCCAGGGCAACTACGAAGGCGGCTCGGGCGGTTACGGGGTGGACGCCCTGGCCCCCACCGTCTCCACGGCCTACGACTTCCCCGAGCACATCCTCAACATGAACCGGTACGGCTGGCTGCCCGAGGACGTCCGCAACAACTTCAAGCTTCAGGCCAGCTACCGCTTCGATTGGGGCCTCCTGCTCGGCCTGAACTTCAATGCCCGGAGCGGGCGCCCCTACGACAAGCTCTTCAGCTACCCCTTGAGCGGACCAGGCTACGGGACCATCTTCGCCGCCCCCCGAGGCTCCGACCGGCTGCCCGGCGTATGGCAGCTGGACCTTCACGCGCAGTACGACATCAAGATCTGGCGCTCGGCCCTCTCCCTCTTCTTCGACCTTTTCAACGTCACCAACCGCCAGACGGCCCTCACCGTCGATCAGAATTACTACCTGCCCCCGGCTACTCTCTCCCAGGTCTTCTCGGGCCAGCTCATCAGGGACCCGAACTGGGGGCGATCCACCTCCCTTCAGGCTCCGCGGTCTTTCCAAATCGGCATGAAGTGGAGCTTCTGACTCTGTCTGGCCACCCGGGAGAGCTGGGCCTCTCCCGGGTGAAGGGCGGAGGGTGGAGGCTGAACGAGAGTGTGCGGCGGCGGGAAAGCGCCTGCTTCGAGTCGTCGGGCCTTCGTGGTGAGATTCTCCGTTCCGCTTGCGCCCTCCAGCGGTTTTCGGGCATACTCCGCTAATGTGCTGTCCCAGAGATTGGGTTGCAAAGGAAGCAGGTGACAGACAGCACGCGGAGGGATGCGGGGAGGAAGCCTCCCCGCTCTTTCGGGGTAACAGCCCGCCGCAGACGGGCGCCCTAGGGGCGGAGCCCCTTGGGAAGTGTGGTGTCCCGGGAAGAGACCACTGTAAACGCAAGACGGGGGCACCACACTAGAACGGGAGTCGAGGGTGGCCGCAGACCTCAAGTACCACTACATCGCCGTGGAAGGCCCCATCGGGGTGGGCAAGACGACCCTGGCCCAGGCCCTGTCCAAGAAGCTGGGCGCCACCCTGCTCATGGAGGACCTGCAGAACCCCTTCCTGCGGGACTTCTATGCCGGGAGGAAGGGAGCCGCCTTCCAGTGCCAGCTCTTCTTCCTCCTCACCCGCTACCAGCAGCAGCAGCAGCTGGTTCAGCGCAGCCTCTTCGACAGCCGGCTGGTAGCCGATTACGTCCCGAGGAAGGACAAGATCTTCGCCTACATCAACCTGGACGATTCCGAGCTCATCCTCTACGAGAAGCTCTTCGCCCTCCTCATGGCCTCGGTCCCCAAACCAGACGTGGTCATCTACCTCCAGGCCACCACGCCGGTCCTTCTGAAGCGCATCCGCGGCCGCAACCGCGACTACGAGAGCAAGATCTCCGACGAGTACGTGGAAGAGCTCAACAAGGCTTACAACTACTTCTTTTTCCACTACCAGGAGACGCCCCTCTTGATTGTTAACACCAATGATGTAGATTTTGAGAAGGACCCCTCCGAGCTGGAGCACCTGATCGCTCAGGTGAACCGTCTGGAGAGCGGGGTCCTCTTCTACGCCCCGCTGGGATCCGCGTAGCGGACCTGGACGGGGACGGAAGTCAGTCTTTTTTTGCTTTCCCTCAAGCCCAGAGGCGTTGACCGACGGGATGGGGAGAAAGGAGTTGAACCATGTCGAAGATGCGGCAAGCTCTTCCCCAGGCCATCACCGTGCCCGTCGTCCGCGCGCGCAAGGCATCCGGCGAGAAGGTGGTCATGCTCACCGCCTACGACTACCCCTCCGCCAGGATCGCCGAGGACTCCGGCGCGGATGTCCTGCTCGTGGGAGATTCCCTGGGGATGGTGGTGCAAGGCCGTTCCGACACCCTCGGCGTGACCCTGGAGCAGATGGTGTACCACTGCACCATGGTGGCCCGGGCCGCCAAACGGGCGCTCGTCGTGGCGGACATGCCCTTCCTCACCTACCAGGCCGGCCCCCGCGACGCGCTCATCAACTGCGGGCGCTGCCTCAAGGAGGGCGGAGCGCAGGCGGTGAAGATCGAAGGAGGCGCGCGCCGCGCGCCTCTCGTCCGCCGCCTCGTGGAGAACGACATTCCCGTCATGGGGCACATCGGCCTCACCCCCCAGTCTCTCCACGCCCTCGGCGGATTCAAGGTACAGGGGCGGACCCTCGAAGCCCAGGAGCAGTTGCTGAAGGACGCTCTGGCCCTGGAGCGAGCAGGGGCCTTCTCCCTCGTGCTCGAGTGCGTCCCCTCGGAGGTGGCCAGGGAGATCACCTCCGCCGTTCGGATACCCACCATCGGCATCGGCGCCGGCCCTCACTGCGACGGACAGGTGCTCGTCTTTCATGACCTGCTCGGGCTCTACGAGGGCCACCTGGCCCGCTTCGTCCGGCCCTACGGCGACTTTGGGCGCCAGATGCGAGAGGCCCTTTCCCATTTTGGAGAGGACGTGCGGAGCGGAAAGTTCCCCACGGAGGAGGAGGCCTTCCACCTCCAGGCCGACACCGCCCACGCCGCGGCTAAGAAGGAGGGCCATGGAACTCCTTAAGACTCCGGCGGAGGCACGGGCCTTCAGCCGAGGCGCGAAGGCGCGCGGCGAGCGCGTGGCGCTGGTGCCCACCATGGGGTATCTCCACGAGGGGCACCTCTCCCTCATCCGGCTGGCACGGCAGGGCGCCGAGGCGGTCATGGTCTCCCTCTTCGTCAACCCCAGACAGTTCGGCCCCGGTGAAGACCTGAGCCGCTACCCCCGGGATTTCGAGCGGGACCGCAACCTCTGCGAGCGGGAGGGGGTGAAGGCCCTGTTCGCCCCAGACTCCCCCGCGGTCTATCCACCGGGATTCTGCACTTCCGTAGAGGTGGAGGGGCCCATGAGCGAGGGCCTGTGCGGAGCGAGCCGTCCCGGCCACTTCCGGGGCGTGGCCACGGTCGTCACCAAACTGCTGTGCGCCTGCGAGCCGGACCTCGCGGTCTTCGGCCAGAAGGACGCCCAGCAAGCCGCGGTCGTCCGGAGGCTGGTTCGGGACCTGGATCTTCCGGTGGAGATCCTGGTGGCACCCATCGTGCGGGAGACCGACGGGCTGGCCATGAGCAGCCGAAACGTCTATCTCTCGCCCGAGGAGCGCGCCCAGGCGCCGGCCCTCAAAGCGGCTCTGGATGAGGCGTCCGCCCTTTTTGCCCGGGGCGAGCGCAGGGCGGAAAGGCTCGCCGAGGCGGCCCGGGCGCGTCTGGAGATGACCCCCTTGGCCCGGATAGACTACGTCGAACTCGTGGATGCCGAAAACCTGGCGCCCGTGGAAATCGTGGACCAGCCATCCTTGCTGGCCCTGGCGGTCTTCTTCGGGGCCACCCGGCTCATCGATAACGCCCACCTGACACCTTGAGGGGAGGGAGCGGAGCATGTTAGTGACGATGTTGAAAGGGAAAATCCACCGCGCCACGGTGACGGACGCCAACCTAGAGTACGAGGGCTCGGTGGCGGTCGACCAGTCCCTGCTGGAAGCCGCCGGTATCTTGCCCTACGAAGCGGTCGACATCCTCGACGTAACCAACGGCGCCAGGCTCACCACCTATACGATCGAGGCCCCGCCCGGTTCGGGGACCGTCTGCATCAACGGAGCCGCCGCTCACCTGGCCAAGAAAGGAGACGTGGTGATCCTCTGCGCATACGCCCAGATGGACGCCATGGAGGCGCGGACCTTCCAGCCCAGGGTCGTCCTCGTGGACGCCGCCAACAAGATCAGCAAGGTCTCGCGCTACAAAGCCTCGTCCATCGCCCGGTAACCGCCCCCGTTCCGTGGTATCCTTCCGCCATGCGTGTTCCGACGGCGAAGAGATGGCTGCCGACCCTGGTGCTTCTGGCCTCAGTCCTTTTCGCTCCTGCCCTCTCCATCGCCTCACCCTCCTACGACCTTTTCCTGAAGAGCGACTACGGACGGGCCCGGTTCTGGCTTAACACCCAGACCGGCGAATTCCGCTGGGAGGACGAGCCCCACAATCTGCTCATCGAGGCCAAGGGGACGCTGGCCTTCCCGAACCTCGGCCCGGTGATCTTCACCTTCTCGGGCGAAGTCCCCGGCTATGATTGGGTGAGCATCTGCCTGAAGCTCTACGGCACCACGGCGACCGGCTATCTGGCCGCCTTCCCCGAGGGCGGACCGGTTCGGAAAATCGTGTCGAACATGTACGACCGCGACACACGGAACGACCTCCCGGCGCAGGAGAAACGGCAGAAAAAGGAGGCGCCGAAACACCGCGTCCCACCCCGCGTCGAGGGACTCAACCCCCACCCAGCCGAGGTCCCGCAGGCTGCGGCACCCAAATCGCCCTGAGCCTCAGAGGTTGTAAACCGACAGATCGAAGGGTAGCGCTTGGCGCTGGAGCGCCAGGAGCTGGTCGATGCCCTGGGCGGCCAGCGCCAGGAGCTGGTCGAGATCGCCCTTCGAAAACGGCGCCTGCTCCGCGGTGCCCTGGATCTCAATGAACCGGCCGTCGTCGGTCATGACGACGTTCATGTCCACCTCGGCGATGGAATCCTCGCTGTACCTGAGATCCAGCACCTTCTCCCCCCTCAGGATGCCGACGCTCACGGCGGCGAGCAGGTGCTTCATGGGAAACGACTTGATGACCTTGGCCTCCACCAGGTGGTGAAAGGCCATGGCCACGCTGACCAGAGAGCCGGTGATGGCGGCGCAGCGGGTGCCCCCATCGGCCTGGATGACGTCGCAGTCCACCCAGACGGTCTTATCCGGAAAAAATGCGAAGTCCACCACCGAGCGGAGAGATCGGCCGATGAGGCGCTGGATCTCCTGGGTGCGGCCCGACTGTTTCCCTCTCGATGCCTCCCTGGGCGTGCGCTGCTGCGTGGCCGCCGGGAGCATCCCGTACTCGGCCGTGATCCATCCCTGGGCCGTGCCCTTCATGAAGGGCGGCACCTTGTCCTCCACGGTGGCCGCGCACAGGACCTTGGTATTGCCGAACTCCACCAGGCAGGAGCCCTCGGGGTACTTCAGGAATCCCGGATGAATAGCGACGGGGCGCAGCTCGCCCGGTTTACGACCGTCCGGTCTCATGCCAACACCAGCCTTTCTTCTTCTACCGGTATGAGCTCCGCAAGGGGCTCGCCCAAGATGCGTTCCCCCACCTCTCGGAAGTGGGTCCCTGCATCGGTGACGTAACAGCGCAGGCCGCCCCTGCCATCCGGTCCGGCGCCCTCGGGGAGTCTCTCTCCCGCCAAGGCGTCCTCTAGAGCCTTGGCCGCGCATTGCGATGAGGAGAGGAGCTTCACGGAGGGTCCGGCGACCCGGCGCAGGACCGAGCTGAGCACGGGATAGTGGGTACAGCCGAGGATGAGCGTGTCCACGCCCCTCTCCAGGAGAGGCTTCAGGTACCGGCGTGCCACCTCCTCGGCCACCGGGTCCTGGGCCCACCCCTCCTCCACCAGCGGCACAAAGAGCGGACAAGCCTGGGCGAAAACGTGGATGGAGGGGTTCAGCGCCAGCACCGCCTTCTCGTAAGCGCCGCTTTGCACCGTGGCGCGAGTGCCGATGAGCCCCACCCGGCCCGTTCCGGTGGCTTCGGCGGCGGCCCTGGCCCCCGGCTCGATCATCCCGAGCACCGGCACGCTCACCTCGGCGCAGAGGGCATCCAGAGCCACGGCGCTGCTCGTGTTGCAGGCTACCACCAGGAAACGAATGCCCTGGGCCTCCAGGAAACGGGCGATCTCCCTGGAGTAACGGGTGACCGTCTCCGGCGACTTGTTCCCGTAAGGGACGCGTGCCGTGTCGCCAAAATAGAGGATATCCTCCGCGGGCATGGCCCGGCGGATCTCGGCGGCCACCGTCAGCCCGCCGACTCCCGAATCGAAGACACCGATGGGGCCCTTACGGCTGGGCATCGCTTGTCGCCCCGGAAGAAGAATCCGATGGTGCGGGAGGCTGATCAGGCGACGAGGGCGGAGCGTAGGATTCCAACATGCCCGGCTCCGGAGGCAGTGAATGGCTCAGATCCACGTGGCCCAGCAGGGTCTCGGTCTCCTGGCCGTCCACCAGGATCTTCACCGCGGTGATCTGGGGAAAGTTCTGGTTGAGCGTGTCGATGATCCCGTACACCCTGGCCAGCTCGGTCGCCGAACCCCCTCCCGTTCTCACGGGCCCGCCCAGGTCCACCACTACGCGGTTCTCCCCGAGGATAAAGAGGCTGCGCACGCTGCAGTTGTCCGGAAAGGGCAGCACCTGCCCATCCCCGGCGGGCCCGTCGAGATATCGCTGGATCATGGCCTGCATGTTCTGCTGGTCGCTGCCGAGATCCGGGAGCATGACCTGGAACTCGGTCAGGAGCATGTCCTCCTCCGACGGATAGAGGAGGGTGCGCTGAACCATGGCCTGATTCGGGGTGGTTTGAGCCTGCTGAGATTGGGATGCGGGTGGTTTCCCGGCGGGCGCGTGCTTGCACCCCGCCACGAGGAGCAAGACCAGCCCGAGAGCCGCCAGGAGGCTAGGGTGTGGGAGCCGTCGGATTGGGGTTTTCATAGCGTGCCTTGAACCGAAGAACAGCCTGCGTCAACGCGTTGGCCACCTGATCCTGAAAGGTGGAATCGGATAGCTTCTTGGATTCGGAAGGGTTGGAGAGAAAGGCCACCTCCACGAGCACCGCAGGCATCTCGGCCCCTTCCAGGACGACGAAGGGAGCCTGGCGCACGCCGCGGTTCTGCGTGCCCAGAAGGGTGTTGAATTCATCCTGTATGGTCTCCGCCAGGGCGGCGCTCTCCACGATGTGCGAGGTCTGCGCCAGATCCCACAGCACGAGGTTGAGCCCGCCGGCCGGGGCCGAGGAATCGGCGCCGCCGGCGGCGTTCTCTTTGTCGGCCAGCTGGCTGGCCCAGAGATCGGTGGCCTGCTTGCTCAGATAGTACGTCTCGGTTCCGTGGGCCTTGGCGGTGGGGGCGGAATTGAGGTGGATCGAGATGAAGAGGTCGGCCTGGTTGAAGTTGGCCAGGGCGGTCCTCTGCTGGAGCGGCACCGTCACATCGGAGGTCCGCGTGAGAACCGCCTTCAAGCCTTGCTTTCCCAAATCGCTGGCGAACTTGGTGGCGATCGCCAGGGTTAGATCCTTCTCCTCCAGGCCGTCCGGCCCCAAGGCCCCGGTGTCGGCCCCGCCGTGGCCAGGATCGATGGCGATCACATCGAAGGCCTGGGTCCTGACGGGTGGGACGTTGGGGACTTGGGCTGCGCCCTGACCGCCCGGCGGTGCGGGCTGTTGAACGGGCGGGAGCGCTGCGGGGACCGTCTGGTCTTTCCCTTTCAACAAAATGACGAGCCGTTCCGGCTTGAGCAGCCTGAGGGTCTCGAAGCGCTGAAACCCTGCTCCGAGAGCAAGTCGAAGGGAGCTGCCCTGTGCGCTCAGGTTCTCCAGAATCCCCTTCCCGACCTCCCGGTGCGCTTTGGCAAAGCTTCCCTTCGCAAGCAGCACCACCACCTCCTGCCCTTCCTGTCTGACCTGGGCGCGCGAGAGGCCCTCTCCGGTGAGCGTCACCCGGGCGTAGTCGGCTCCCACCGCAAGGTCCACCCCCACTTTTTCCGTCGTCGGACCCGGCGCCGAAGCGGGCACAGGACTGGGCGCCGAAGGCGGCTGAGAAGTGCCCGGGGCCACCACCATCACGCTCCCCCCCAGCGCCTTGGGCAGAACGCTCGTGAGGAACTCCTCGGGCAACCACAGGCAACCATCGCCTTCGTAGGGCACGTGCGAGAGGTTGATGAGATTTCCGTCGACAGAGGCTACGGGCGTCGCGGTGGAAATCAGGACGCGATGGCCCGAGAGAACGAGCACCGGATATGCCGACACGGCGTCCCGCGTGAAGGTCCCATGAAGTGCCTCCGCCAACTGGCCCGCGCACACCCACGTGGTGCCCTCCGCGGTCCGCTGACGGAGCGTGATGGTCCCCGCCGGTGTCCTCACTTCTAGTGCACCGAGCGGAACCAGCCCCACGACCAGCAACAGGATGGCGCAGACCAAACGCCGCATGGGCTTCACCTCAAGGGAAAACCCCGCGGCGCCGCGCTTCCGCGCCGGGGGGAAAGGAGCGGACGCATTGTACCCCCCTACGCCCGCAACGCGCAACCGAGGTCGTGCGCGGGGCCCTTGACCCCGAGGCCTCTCTGTAGGTATTCTCTTCAGCCTGGGCGGGCGTAGCTCAGTTGGTAGAGCGCGAGCTTCCCAAGCTTGAGGTCGCGGGTTCGAGACCCGTCGCCCGCTCCAAACGAACGCCACGAGAGGGGCCGCACGGCCCCTTTCCTCTTTCTAAGCAGAAACCTCAAGGGCCTCGAAGGGCGGGACACGGCGGTGCCCTGCCGCGAGAACGCGAGCGAAGAGCGAGCGTTCGCAGCGCTGCAGGGCAAGCCGAGGGCCCCGCCCCGGGAACCGTAGGCGCCGTTGCGGCGCAGCGAGCGGACTCTGACGCGAGCGAGCACGATACGGCGCGTAGGTTCGAGACCCGTCCCCGCTCCAAGAAGATTGAAAGTGAGAGACAGGGAGACAGAGAAGCAGGGAGGAAGGCCGCCGGCCAGGTGGCCTTTTCCCTGTGCAAGAGCAGGTCTCCAAGGGCGGGACACGTGCTGCCCCAACACGACGGCTCGCCTCATCGAAAGCAGGGGCTCATCCATCATCTATCATTCGTTGCATTTGCGGCGCGGGGCGCTTACATTGCATGCCCGGGAGGACGCATGCCGCTCTTCAAGAAAGCCCCTCCACCGCCGCCGCCGATAACCCGCATCGGCCCGGGAACGCGCATGGAGGGTACGCTCAAAACCCAGAAGACCATTGAATTGCATGGCGGATTCAAGGGAACCATCGAGGCGGCGGGGTGCGCCCATCTTCTGGCCGGCTCTGACTTCGAGGGTGAAATCCGGAGTGGTGAGCTGCAATGCCGCTCCAAAGCCAAGGGCAAGGCCTGGGTAGCTGGCGTGGCCTCCTTTTCAGAGGGGGCGCGGTGGGAGGGGGAGCTCCGGTACAGAACGCTGAACGTTCGCCCCGGCGCCAGGCTGGAGGGCCGCATGGCCCAGGAGGTCCCTTGATCCTCTACGCCATTACCGATCGCCGCTTCTGTGCGGGAGGTGATCTGGTTCAGCAGGCCTCCACGCTTCTCAGGGCGGGGGTGGACTGGCTCCAGGTACGCGAAAAGGATCTGCCCGATCGTACCCTGTTCGACGTCCTGCGAATCCTTGTCCAGGAATCCCGGCGCTTCGGAACGCGAATTCTCTTGAACGGGCGCTCGGACCTGGCCTCTGCGGCAGGAGCACATGGCGTACACCTCCCCTCGGACGGCCTGCCTACCGATTCTGTCCGGCGGGTCTTCCCCAGGCCCTTCCTGGTGGTCCGCAGTTGTCACAGCGAGTCCGAGGTGATGGAGGCCTCCGCCGCCGGGGCGGACGCCGTGACTCTCGGGCCCGTCTATGAGACGCCCTCCAAAAGCCCCTTCGGCCGGCCCTTGGGAGTAGAACGTTTCGCGGAGGTCTGCCGCAAGGCCCCCCTGCCCGTGCTGGCCCTGGGCGGGGTGAGCGCCCCTCGCATCGGCGAGGTGGCCGCCGCCGGAGCCGGAGGGATCGCGGCCATCCGCCTGTTCTGCGACATGTCCGACCCCTTCGCCGCCATACCGGCTCTGCGCGCCCTGGCGAAAGAGGCTGAGAAGTGCCCATGAGAGCCGCTGAAAAACCTAGGGGCGGCAATATTTTGAGGCGTGCCCCGTTTTGCCATACAATGGGCCCCCGGCCGTGCCGGAGCGCGCCTTAGGAGGACTGATCATGAAGGTCAAATGGACAGTGGGCCTGATCATCACGGTTGGAGCCCTTGCCCTTTTTTTTCTATCTAGCACCGGAAACAGCAAGCCGGTCTTCTACTACAATCCGTCCCAGTTCCTGGCCAATCCCAAGATCCAGGACGACCGCGTCCGGCTGAAGGGCACCATCCAGCCCGGCAGCGTCAAGATGTCCCCGGACAGGCTGAACCTGTGGTTCAACATCACGGACGGCAAGCAGAGCATTCCGGTCCACTATTCCGGGGCCATACCCGACGCCTTCCAGCAGGGCCTTGAGGTGGTGGTGGACGGGCGGATGGACGCCAAGAACATGTTCGAAGGGCGAGAGCTGATCGTGAAATGCCCGTCCAAGTACGAGTCCAAGGCCAGCGGCCCCACTGAGCCGGGTCCCAAGGAATCTTCATGAACGCTCTGGGCAACTACTCCCTCTACATCGCCTTCGGGCTTTCGGTGTGGGGCGTCGCCAGCGCGTACCTGAGCTACAGAAACCGGGACGAGCGGTACCTGCGCAGCGCGCTTCACGCCATCTACGGCATCTGCGGCCTGGTCGTGCTGGCCATCATCGTTCTCTGGGCCGCGCTCCTGAGGAACGACTTCACGCTCAAGTACGTGTGGGAGTATTCCCGCACCACCCAGCCCTCGATCTACAAAATCACCGCGCTCTGGGGCGGCATGGACGGATCCCTCCTCTTCTGGTGCGGCCTGCTGGCTATCTTCTCGGCCCTGGCCATCACCTTCAACCGGAAGAACAACATGAGGCACCTGCCCTTCACCAGCATGATCCTGCTTATGACCCTGGGGTTCTTCCTCTTCCTCCTGAGCTTCAAGACCAACCCCTTCGAGCCGCTTCGCGACTCCGCGGGCATCCTGGTCTCCACCTATACACCCCAGATGATGCAGGGGGTGCAGGGCAACGGCCTCAATCCCCTGCTTCAGAACTTCTACATGGCCATCCACCCTCCCATGCTCTACACGGGCCTGGTGGGATTCGCGATCCCCTTCGCCTTCATCCTCGGGGCCCTCGCCCACCGAGAACGGAACACCTTCTGGATGCGCTCCGCCCGCAACTGGGCGGTCTTCGCCTGGATGACCCTGGGCGTCGGCATCCTGCTCGGAGGCTACTGGGCCTACATCGAGTTGGGTTGGGGCGGTTACTGGGCCTGGGATCCGGTGGAGAACGCCTCCTTCCTGCCCTGGGTGATGGGGACGGCCTTCCTCCACACCTTCCTGATGCAGGAGAAGCGGGGCATCTACCGGTTCTGGAACGTCTTCTTCATCGTGATGGCCTTCCTGCTTTCCATCTATGGCACCTACCTCACCCGCTCCGGAATCCTCCAGTCGGTGCATGCCTTCGGGCAGGAGGACCCCTCCATCCCCTGGTACTTCCAGCTCGGCAACATCTTCCTGCTCTTCATGGCCATCATGGCGATCCTGAGTTTCGGCTTGATCCTCCGAAGGCGGGGGCTGTTGAAGAGCGGGCAGGAACTGGAATCGGCGGGGAGCCGGGAGAGCATGTTCCTTTACGGGAGCCTGTTGCTCGGGCTCATCGGTTTCGTCGTCCTCTTTGGATTGAGCAGCCCCATCTTCTATCGGATGGTCACCCATCACGAGCTCAATCGAGGCCCCGAGTATTACAACCCCCGAATCCTCCCCATCGCTCTCATGGTGCTCCTCGTCATGGGGATCGCCTCCGTATCGCCGTGGAAGAAGGGGGGATGGGCCAGCTACAAAAAACAACTGGCCATTCCCTTCCTGGCCGGCCTTTCGGCGCTGGTAGCCTCCATCTTCGCCTTCCTCAGGGGAGGGCAGGCCTCGCTCGCAGACTTTCACGGCCGGCCGCTGACCTACATCTACCTGTTCGCCTGCGTCTCCTTCTCCTTCTTCGTCTCGGCCATCATCCTGGAGGAGTACTTCCGGACCGCCCGCCAGGCCCACCGGATGGGCCGCGCCGGAAAGCTCTCCTGTCTCCTCTCCCCTTTCCGAGAGAACCCTCGCCGGTACGGCGGCTACGTGGTTCACCTCGGCATCGTCTGCGTCTTTCTGGGCGTGGCCTTTTCGGCCACCTTCCAGAGGGAGTACCAGGAGTCCATGAAACCCGGTGATGCCGTGCGCTTCGGGCCCTACGTGGTCCGAATGGCCGACTTGAAGCACGATGACCTGAACGCCGACCTCCAGAAGGTCAATGACGTGCGGATCTGGGCGGACCTCCAGGTCTTCCGCGGGAACAAGCTGGTGGCCCTGCTGAGACCCATGCGCGTCTTCTACTCGGCCAACCCGCAGCAGCCCACCTACGAGGTCGCCATCCACTCCGGCCTGATGCGCGATTTCTATACATTGCTGGCGGGATTCGACCTGAACAGCAATAGCGCCACCATAGGCGCCTTCGTCAATCCAATGGTCGCGTGGCTCTGGCTGGGCGGAGTCCTCCTGCTCGTGGGCGGCCTCACCGCCCTCATTCCCATGAGGAACTGGTGATGGTCGGGACCCTGCTCAGCCTCGTAGTAGCCGTGGCCGCCTTCGGATGGGTCCTCGCACCCCTCTTTGGAGAGCCCAAGGAGATTTCCCAGGCGCGCTCGACAGACCAGATCCAGGATGCCGTGGACCGCTCCGTGAGGGAGCTGACAACGGATTTGGAGCTCCAGAAGATCCAGGCTTCCGACCTGAAGGACATCCAGAACTTCCTGGAGACGGAATCCAAGCGGTAGAACCGGGGGGGTCCAATGCAGGCCCACATCTGCTGGACGGAGCGTCGAACGCTGCGCCTCATGGACCAGCGACTCCTCCCGCTTGAGGTTCGCTTCGAGGAGTACGATCGCGCGGAGGCCGTGGCGGAAGCCATCCGGAACATGGTCGTGCGCGGCGCCCCCGCCATAGGCGTCACGGCGGCGTACGCCATGGTCCTGTCCGCCGCACAGGCCGCGAAGGCTCAAGATCCCAGAGAGGCGCGACGGCAGATCCTCAGGGACGCCGATATCCTCAGGCAGGCCCGCCCCACCGCCGTGAACCTAGTCTGGGCCGTGGACCGCATGGTCCATCTGGCGCAGGACCTGTCGAAGAGCGGTGCCGAAGGCGAGGACATCGCCCAGGCCCTCGAGGACGAGGCGGTGCAGATCCACAGGGACGACATCGCCGCCTGCCGGGCTATCGGGCGCGCGGGCCTTCCCTTCGTACCCCAAGGGGCGACCATCCTCACCCACTGCAATGCGGGGGCGCTCGCCACGGGAGGATACGGGACCGCCTTGGGCGTGGTCCGAGCGGCACACGAGGCGGGCAAGCTGGCAGGCGTCTTTGCCGACGAGACCCGCCCCTTTCTGCAGGGCGCACGCCTCACCGCCTGGGAGCTGCATGAGGATCACATTCCGGTGACTCTGCTGTGCGACAACGCGGCCGGGGCGCTCATGGCCCAAGGCAGGGTGAGCGTGGTCGTGGTGGGAGCGGACCGCATCGCCGCCAACGGCGACACGGCGAATAAGATAGGCACCTTCTCCCTGGCGGTTCTGGCCCGCCACCACGGGATACCCTTCCTGGTGGCCGCGCCCCGCAGTACCTTTGACCCGGCCGCTCCCGACGGCTCGGCCATTCCCATCGAGCAAAGGGCTCAGGACGAAGTGCTGTCACTGGCAGGCCGGCGCTTGGCCCCGGACGGGGTGAAGGCCGTGAACCCCGCCTTCGACGTGACGCCCCACGACCTGATTCACGCCATCCTCACGGAAGAGGGCCCCATTCATTCGGTGAATGCGGACACCGTCTCCAGGTTTCTGGCCAAGGCGCCTTCATGAGCCTGATCCTCGGCATCGAGACCTCCTGCGACGACACCTCCGCTGCCGTCCTGACGGACGACGGGCGCGTGTTGTGCAGCGTGGTCTCCTCCCAGTTGGAGGTTCACGCTCCCTACGGCGGCGTGGTCCCCGAGCTGGCCAGCCGACATCACCTGGAGAACCTACCGGAAACCGTCCGCGCGGCCCTGGCCAAGGCCGGCGTTGAACAGGGCGATCTCTCCGTCGTGGCCGCGACCGCAGGGCCGGGACTGCTGGGAAGCCTCCTGGTCGGCCTCTCCTACGCCAAGGCCCTCGCGTGGGGGCTCGGTCTTCCGCTCTTCACCGTCAACCACGTGGAGGCCCACCTGCGCTCGCCCTGGATCGAGCACCCGACCCTTCCTTACCCTTCCCTCTCCCTCGCCGTCTCCGGGGGCCACTCACACCTGTTCTTCTGCGGCTCTCCGCGGCAGACCAGGCTCGTGGCAGGAACCAGGGACGATGCGGCGGGCGAAGCACTCGACAAGCTGGCCAAACACCTCCACCTGCCCTATCCGGGCGGACCCGTGTTGGATCACCTCGCGCCGCGAGGAAACCCGAAGGCCGTGGCTTTCTCGCTCCCGAAAATGAGCGCCGGTTCGTTGGACTATTCCTTTTCCGGGCTGAAAACCGCCGCCCTTCACTATCTCCGAACCCGCGCGCTGATGCCCGGCGCCGCCAGCGATCTCGATCAGTTGCCGGCCTGGGAGTATGACCTCATCGCCTCCTTTCAGAAGAGAGTGGTGGACCACCTGCTGCAGCGCATGAAGCAGGCCGCCCTCCTGCTGAAGCCCCGATCCCTCACCATGGCTGGCGGCGTGGCCTGCAACTCGCTGCTCCGGACCCGCCTTCTCTCGCTGGGTGAGGAGCTGGGGCTTCCGGCGGCCTTCCCCAGCCCGGGCCTCTGCATGGACAATGCCGCCATGGTGGCCTTTCGGGCGCTGGATTTTCTGAGCTCCCACGTGGCCGCTCCACCCGAGGTGGATGCCTTTCCGACCGCGCGGTGGCAATCCGTGGAGAGGGCGGAGCGCCCGTCCTGCTGACCCAGCCAGCATTTCAGCGCCCGCCGCCGCTCTACCTCCGGCTCCAGGCCCATTCTGGTTGACACCGAACTGAAAATAGATATAATACCGGGCGGACCGCTAGCTCAATCGGTAGAGCAGCGGACTCTTAATCCGTTGGTTCGGGGTTCGAGTCCCCGGCGGTCCACCAAGGGTCATCCCACAAAGAAGAGCCGGGGACGAGAAGGGCGGGAAACGGCGTAGCCCCGCCGCGAGAACGCGAGCGAAGAGCGAGCGTTCGCAGCGGTGTGCGGCAAGCCGAGGGACCCGCCCCGGGAACCGTGGGCGGCCTTGAAACGCAGCCGCGAGTCCCGCGAGCGGCGAGGCTTCTAGGCCGCGCGGGTTCGAGTCCCCGGCGGTCCACCAAGGGTCATCCCACAAAGAAGAGCCGGGGACGAGAAGGGCGGGAGACGGCGTAGCCCCGCCGCGAGAACGCGAGCGAAGAGCGAGCGTTCGCAGCAGTGCGGGGCAAGCCGAGGGACCCGCCCCGGGAACCGTGGGCGGCCTTGAAACGCAGCCGCGAGTCCCGCGAGCGGCGAGGCTTCTAGGCCGCGCAGGTTCGAGTCCCCCGCGGTCCACCAAGGAGATGGAAACCGGGGAAGCAGAGAGACAGGGAAACGGAGAGAAACGGCGCCTATGCGGCGAACCCCTCCTCCTTCAATCCCCCGTCCATCATCCCTGCGAAGGCTCATTGCCCCGCCAGCGCTTTGGCGGTAAAATCTTGGGATTGGCGGAGGAGCCATGGCTGCAAGGTCCACCCTGACGCGCATTGGTCACGCACTCTTCACCCTCGGCCTGTCGCTCGCCCTCGCGGTCCTATTTTTTCACTTTGTCTTTCAGCCTTTTCAGGTCTCGGGGCTGAGCATGAGCCCCACCTTGAAGGATCAGGACTACCTCCTGGTGGACAGGCTGTTCATGGGCGAGCCCCACCTGCGCCGAGGAGAGGTCATGGTCCTGCGGATGCCGCAGGGAGGCCCTTTCATCGTGAAGCGGCTGGTGGGGCTCCCCGGCGACTCCGTGGAAATTCGCGACGGTGTGATCCGGGTCAACGGCAAGGTCTTCCCGCCACCGCCCGGCGGCCGGGTCGCCGCCAAAGACTTCGGTCCGTTCAGGGTACCCCAGGGGCACCTCTTTTTCTTGGGGGACAACGGCCCCGTGAGCCTGGACAGCAGACAGCTCGGCGCCATCCCCTTGCAAGACCTGTATGGGAGAGTGGTTCTACGCTATCTCCCCCTTTCGCGGTGGGGCTTTATCCCAGAGGTTCCCCATGAAAGCCGGTGAGCGATCATCAAGAGCACGGCGCTTGTCGCGAGGCCTCCCTTGACCCCGGCCGATGTTCCGCTCCAGGGCGATTTTTCTGAGCTGGGGCTTCCCGAGATCCTGGACTACCTGAAGACCACAGCCAAGACGGGCGTCCTCCTCGTGCGCAACGGCACCGTCACCAAGACCCTCCACTTCAAGAGGGGAATCGTGGTGTTTGCCACCTCCAATCTTTCCGAGGAGCGGTTCGGGGAGATGCTCCTGCGCGAGGGCAAGATCGGTCGCGACCAGTTCGACGAGGCCAGCCTGCACGTCACCCGGGGAAAGCGCCTCGGCAAGATCCTGGTGGAGATGAAGGCGATCGGCCCCAAGGACCTCTGGAACGAGGTGCGCCACCAGGTCCAGGAGATCGCCTACAGCATCCTGGCCTGGGATTCAGGCTCCTTCCAGTTCTTCGAAGGCGAGGAGAGGACGGGCGAGAACATCACCACGTCGCTGACCGTACCGGAGCTCCTCCTGGGCGGCCTGAGGCGCATCCAAGATCGGACGCTCTTCGAGCGCCGCATGCCGACCCTCGATGTGGTCTTCGAGAGGGTCCTTCCCGCGCACCGTCCGCAGGGCCTCCATTTCGAAGATCACGAGAAGCACGTCTTCAGGCTTGTGGACGGAAAGCGCAGCGTTCAGGAAGTCTGCGATCTGAGCGAAATCGGGGAGTTCGAGACCCTCAGGGCCCTCTACATCTTCTTCACCATCGGATATCTGCACGTCAAGAGCCGCAAGGATCGCTTCGCCGAGGAGCAGCGGGAGCTCCGGGACCTCTCCGTCCTCATCAAGAGCTACAACGAGATGTTCTCCTTCCTCTTCCACTACCTCCTCCGCGAGGTGGGCCCCATCGCCGAGAACATCCTCGAAAAATACCTCGGGCGGCTGAAGGCGGGGCAGCCCGAAATCTATGCCAGGGTGACCCTTCGAAGCAACGGCGCCCTTTCTGAGGAGCGCCTGATCGAGAACCTGAAGCAGATACCAGGGGAGCGCGAGGCGCTCTTGGTACAGGCCCTCAACGAGTATCTCTACTCCGCCCTCCTCGCCATCCGCCGCACGCTGGGCGCTGAGCACGAGCACCGGGTATACGAAACCCTCAGGAATACGCGGAGGGACCTCTTCCGTGAGCCGGCCTGATTCCGCCGGCGCAGCGTTCCCTCGAACGATCTGGATCGTAGGCCCGACGGCCGCGGGCAAGTCGGGCCTTGCCCTCGATGCGGCCCTTCGGTTCGGTGGAGAGGTCGTCTCCTGCGATTCCATGGCCGTCTACCGCGGGCTCGACATCGGCACCGACAAGCCGTCTCTGGAAGCCCGCCGCTTGGTACCCCACCACCTGATCGACGTGGCTCAACCCGGCTCCCACTTCTCCGCGGGGGCCTTTCGGAATATGGCGCTTGAGGCCATGGCCGGCATCGCAGCTCGGGGCCACCTCGCCGTGGTCGTGGGGGGAACGGGGCTTTACTACCGCGCTCTCGCCGAAGGACTGGCGCCACTCCCTCCCAGGAACGAGGGGCTGCGGGCGCGAATCGCGGCCCGAATCGCCTCCAGGGGGCCCGAACGGGTTCATCGCCTTCTCGCCCGTCTGGACCCGGCGGCCGCTTCCCGGATCGGCCCCCGCGATGCGCTCCGGATCACCAGGGCCCTGGAGGTCCGCATTCTCACCGGTCTACCGATCTCACGCTGCTTGAGCGATAGTCCCTTCGGTTCGGCTCCATCCTTGGGCGGCCTCAAGCTTGGTTTGACGGCTCCCAGGGCCTACCTTTACACTAGGACGGATGGAAGGGTAAGAGCCATGATGGAAGCGGGCCTTCTGGAGGAAGTCCGGCAGCTTCACTCGTCGGGACAGCTCACGGGGCCGGCCCGAAAGGCCATCGGATACGGGGAATTGGCCGACTACCTGGAAGGTTTGATGACTCTAGAGTCGGCTGTGGCCAGGATCCAGCTCAGGTCGCGGCACCTGGTCAAACGCCAGCTGACGTGGTTTCGCCGCGAAGACGGCATTTTGTGGTTTTCCGTGGACAAGGAGGCCTGGAAAAATGATGCAATGGAATTCATCAAAAGATGGCACTCGGAAGCCGGCCGTAAACCGTGAAGTGAACATCCAGAATCAGATCCTCAACTTCGTCCGGAAGGATCGCGCCCTCATCACCATCTTCCTGGTAAGCGGCAAGAAGTTCGTGGGTCAGGTCATGGGGTTCGACCGCTACACCATCCACATCCGGGGGCGCGATTACGACCAGATCGTCTTCAAGCACGCCATCACCAACGTCTCGGTGCCCAGGCACATCATGCATAAAATGCAGGGGACCGAGGGCGAAGGCGATGCATCATTGGAAGGCGAAATGCCGGTCGAGACCGAAGGCCTGGGACCCGGCCCAGAGGATGAGGAGAGCTGAAACCCTCGCCGCGGGCCCGGGCCGTGGATGCGGTCCGGACCCGCGTGAGGGCCGGGTTGCCGGGGGGATGCGGTGATCAACAAGGACCTTCTGCGCAAGGCCAGTCTTTTCGCCGAACTGGATGCCGGGCAGTTGGAGAGCATCCTCAGGGTGGCGGAGATTCGGCGCTTTGCAAAAAACACCGTCCTGCTCAGGCAGGGTGAGCGGGGCGACGCCTTGTACCTGGTTCTCTCGGGCCGGGTCAAGGCGGTGCTGGTGGCGGAGGACGGCCGGGAGGTCACTCTGGCCATGCTCGATCCAGGGGAGATGGTCGGGGAGATGGCCGTTTTCGATTCCGAGGAGACGAGGTCCGCCACGGTGATCACCGTGGAGCCTTCGGAGCTCCTCATCCTCTCGGGCGACCAGTTCAAGCAGGCGCTCCAGGAGAACCCCTCCATCGCCCTCGCGGTTATCCGCACCCTCTCCCGCCGACTGAAGGAGACCAACAATCGGATCGGGAGCCTGATCTTTCTGGACACCTACAGCCGGGTCACCCGGTACCTCCTGGAGCTGGCCAAACGTCAGGGCCGACAGCTGGCGGACGGCTCGATGGTGGTTGTGCGGCCCACCCAGCAGGAGGTTGCGCTCTACCTGGGCACCAGCCGTGAGACCGTCAGCCGCGCCCTCACGGACCTCGAACACCAGGGGCTGATCCGGCTCCTGGGCCGCAAAATCATCCTGTACAGACTCCAGCACTGATACCGGAGGCCCGTTCAAGGCCCTCGCTCTTCCCCCCCCGGAAGGCCTTGTGCTTGCCGTCACAGCCCGTGCGGATCCTGTGGTACTATGGTGTGCATTAAGGAGGATCCCCATGAAGCTCCAACGGGTTGGCCGCGTGCTTGCCCTGTGCGGCCTGGTGGTCTTGGCGGTATTCGCCCAGCGAGGCCCCTACTCCCCTTACAGGGAGAAGCTGCCCGATGGGATGGTGGATTGGGACCAGGGCTGGATTCGAGCCGACGCAAGCGTCCCCCTGCGCAAGGGTGTTCCTCCCGCCCAGGCGCTCGTGGAGGCCCAACGGGTGGCCATGATCAAGGCCCAGGCCGCGGCGCTCAGGATCGCCATGCGGCTGCCGGTCAACAGCGAGCGCCGCCTCGAATCGTATGAAGCCCTGAAAATAAGGATCAAGGGCATCGTGGCCGGCGGCGAGGTCGTGGACGAGGGAACCTCCGACGGGGCTTACCACCTCTCCCTCAAGGTGCCCGTGAACGGGGTCCGCGGCATCGTGTCGGCGGTCTCCATCGTGACGCTTCCGCCGGAACCCCAGCCCCCGCCGAAAGAGCCCGCGGGCCAAGCGGAGGCCGGGGCCAGGACGCAACCTGCCCGACCTTCCGCGCCCCCCCCCCAGCAGAAGGAGGAGGCCCAGGCCGGGACCGGCCAGGAGGGGCCATCCGACCTCGCCTCCTTCGCCTCGGTGACGGTGGACGCCACGGACGCCGGTGTAAGGCCGGCCCTCCAGCCCCGCATCATCGACGAGAAGGGTCAGGAGGTGTACGGGGTGAAGACCGTCAAGCCGCTGGTCGCCGGCACCAAGACGCTGGCGAGATACGTCACGCCGGCGGCGGACGGCGCCTCTCAGTCCACGTGGCTGGCCCCCGATGGAGTGGGGCCGCTGCCCATCGCTTTGATCGCGCCACCCTGGAGCCTCTTGGCTCAGGCCCAGAGGGGGCCCTCCGCGAGACCACGGGGCGTCCTGGACAGCCTGCAAGTGAAAGCCGCCAGGGCCTCGGGAACGCTCAAGGCGGACATCGTGGTGACCGAGGAGACGGCCAGGAAGCTGCGGGAGTTGGACGCTCGAACGGGCGCTCTCTCGAACGGGCGGGTGACGGTCGTGGTCCGTTCGGATGTGGGCGGCGTGGAAAGCCGCCGGCTTCGTCCGGAGGCTCAGGGCCCCTACGAACTCCTCGCCAAGAACTGACACGCCATGCCCGTCCCCTCGCCCCCAATCCCGGCCAAGCTCTGGCGGGAGCGCCTGACGGTCGCCCTTCTGCTGGCCGTCGTAGTGGCCCTCCCTCTCGCGCTGGGGATTGCCCGGGGGGGCGAAGGCTGGATGTACGACCTGCTCCTTCGACTCCAAGTGCGTCCGCCCTCTCCTCGCGTTCTGCTCGCCTGCATCGACGACGCCACCTACAAGGGCCTCGGAGGCCGCGATCCGAACCGGGCCGAGATCGCCCAGGCTGTCGGCACCCTCTGGGCAAGGGGCGCCTCTCTCATCGGATTGGACCTCCTCTTCTGGCAGCCCAAGGAACAGGAGGAGGCTGGGAACGAGGCCCTGGAATCGGCTCTTTCCAAGGCCGACGTGGTCCTCGCTTCCGACCCGGCCCAGGGGTATCTTCCCGTCGAGCGGTTCCGCAAACAGGCGGTCGGACTGGGGTCCGTCGACCTCGTCACGGACTCCGACGGCATTCTCCGCAGCCTGCCCGGTCCTTTCTTTGAGCCCTCGCCGGGCAGCCTCCGGATCAAGGCTCTCCCGTTCGCCCTGGCGTGCGCCCTCCTGGAGTGGTTTCCCAAGGAAGCGCCGCAGGTCAGCCTGGAACCCAGCGGAATCTCATTCGGCCCCCACTTCTTCGCCATGCGGGGCGGCCGCTGGTGGATCCCCTACTGCGGCGGTGACGGGACGCTGCCGCACGTCTCCTTTGTCGATGTGCTGAGGGATTCGCGGACTCTCCCCTCGATGCGGGGCCGCATCGTCCTCGTCGGCAACACCCGGCCGAGCGAGCACGACTATTTTTCCGTACCCTTGCCCGCCGCAGGTTCTCGGCAGAGCGGCTTCAACGAACTCTCGACCCATTCCATGGCGGGAGTCGAGGTGCACGGGCAGGCTTTGTCGGCGCTCCTATTGGGCCGCTCCATCCTTCCCATCTCCTCCACACAGCGGTGGGCCGCCTTCGCACTCCTCGCCTCCCTGGGAACGCTCCTGGTGCTCGTGCCCCTGAAGCCGATCCCCTCCCTCCTGGCGTGGCTCTCGGTGGGAGCCGCTCTCGCCGCGACGGGCGCCGTCGCCATCCGCTCCGGCCACGCCCTGCCCATGTTCAGCCTGGGGCTGGGATGGATCGCCTACACCGGCGCTTCCTTCGCCTACCAGCGCTACGGCGATTTCCGCCAGAAACGCGCCGTGGAGCGGCTCTTTTCCCGTTACGTCTCCCCGAACATCGCCAGCAAGCTCCTTCGCCAGCCGGACCTTGTGCAGTTGGGCGGGAGACGGAAGGAACTGACCATCCTGTTCTCCGACATCAGGGGATTCACCACCCTCTCCGAGCAGATTCCCCCAGAGCAGGTGAGTTCCCTGTTGAACGATTACTTCACCGAGATGACGCGCATCCTGTTTGAGTACGACGGCACCCTCGACAAGTTCATCGGCGACGCCATCCTGGCCTTTTTCGGAGACCCCGTAACCCAGGAAGACCATTCGGCCCGCGCCCTGGCCTGCGCCGTCGCCATGCAGGAGCGAGCGGCCTCGCTGAGGGCCCGCTTCGAAGCCGAGGGCAAGCCGCCCCTCCACATGGGCGTGGCGGTCCATACCGGACCCGTGGTGGTGGGCAACAACGGTTCGGAGAACAACTTCGTCTATACCGTCATCGGCGACACGGTGAACCTCACCTCGCGCCTCCAAGGACTGGCCCAGCAGGACGACGTCATCGTGACCGTTTCCACGGCAGAAAGGATTCCCGGTTTCAATGAGCGGTACGAGAATGAGAGGCTCGATCCCGTCCGGGTCAAGGGAAAGGCTGAACCCATCGAGATCGTACGTGTGAAGGGACTCAAGAACGAGGAGGCTTCCCATGAACGCTAAATCGCTGGCCCTCTGCGCACTCCTGGGAGTGGCGACGGCCCTGGGCGCCCACGCGCAGCAGACCGTCACGGCCACCGGCACCGCCGCGATCCTGAACAAGGACGCCGCTCAGGCGCGGGACAGGGCCGTGGAAAGCGCCCTTCGCGCGGCAGTCGAGCGCGTGGTGGGCACCATGGTGGACTCGGAGAGCCTGGTCAAGAACAACGACCTCATCTCCGACAAGATCTACACCCAGACCAAGGGCTACATCTCCAACTACACCATCCTCTCCGAAACACCGGACCTGGAGGACAACATCTACTCGGTGAAGGTGGAGGCCACAGTGAAAGAGGGCAACCTCGCCGATGACCTGAACTCCCTGGGCGTCCTCATGCGCCGGATGAACATGCCCCGGGTGGCCGTGGCGCTGCAGGAGCAGGACAGCACCGCCTCCGATCAGATCCTCAAGATGCTCAAGGACAAAGGATTCCTGGTGGTGGATACGGGGGAGAGCGCCAGGTCCCAGGAATTCTGGGGAATGCCCGAGGGCCAGCAGGCGGATCTCATGAAGAAGTACGGCGCCGAGGTGGTGGTGCTGGGCAGCGCCAGGGGGCAGGGCGGCTCCAACGTGGGCCGCTCCAGCCTGATTTCCTACCAGGCCAACGTGAGCCTCAAGGCCCTCAAGACCGACACCCACGAACTGCTGGGCACGGCCTCCGGCAGCGGCACCGCCGTGAACGTGGGCGATGCCGGCCTGGCCCAGGCTCTTCGGCAGGCCTCCACGGTGGCCGGCAACGACCTGATCAGGCAGATCACCAACCAGTGGGCCAACGAGGCCTCCTCGACGCGGATGCTGACGCTGGTGCTTCGCGGGGTGACTCCGGCCCGAGCCGAGGAAGTGGCCCGGCGCCTTCGCGAGGAGGGACGAGGGATCCAGGATGTGATCGTCAGGGAATCCTCCGGCCAGGAGGCCACCCTGGACGTTTCCATGCAGGGCGATGCCGCGGCCCTCGCGCAGGAGATCACCAAGGTTTTCCCCAAGGCCAGGATCATCTCCCAGACCGCGAACCGTTTGACAGCCTCACTGTGAGGTCGGTATGCTCGAACCCAAGGAGGGAAGAACCATGAGGCGCACGCTCCTTTTCGTGGTGTTGTTCCTCTCCGCCGCCGCGGCGGCCGTGAGCACCTTCGCCCAGAAGCCCCGCATCGCGGTGCTGAAGATCCGCAACGATTCCGCGTACGGCTCGGCCCGTCTCGGGCCCGCCATCCAAGACTGGCTCGTAGAGGGCCTCGTCCAGTCAGGCCAATTCCGGGTGGTCGAGAGGAAGGAGCTCGAATCCATCCTGAACGAGCAGGGCCTATCCCTCAGCGGTGCGGTGGACGACAAGACGGCCATCCAGGTTGGAAAGCTGCTGGGATGCCAGCTCGTGGTACTCGGGGCCGTCACGGACTTCTCCAGGCACAAGTCGGGGGCCCACGGCGCTTGGGGCATCGGCTTCAACGTGGGCGTCACGAAGGCCGAGGGCACCGTCAACATCCGGCTGGTCAACACGACCACGGCGGAGATCATCTGGACGGGCTCCGAGAAGGGAGAGCACTCCTTCAGCAACGTGGACGTGGCGGGCTTCGGCGGCGGCGTGGACTGGGACGAGTCCCAGGCGCGCCAGATCTTCGAGCCGGCGGTGACCGCCCTCGTCCAGAAGATCGTCAGCGCGACGGGGAGCATCAAGGAGAGCCTGGGCTCCGTCGCGGCCCTCTCGGGCAAGGTGGCCAAGGTTGAGGCAGGCCGGGTCTACCTGAACATCGGGAGTGTGGACGGCGTCAAGGAGGGTGACCAGTACACCCTGTACCACGTGGGTGAGACCATCACTGACCCCGACACGGGCAAGGTCCTCGGCCAGGAGAAATCCCGCATCGGCACGGTGAGCGTGACCAAGGTGCTGGGCGACCACCTCTCCATGGCCGTGGCCAGTGGCGGCCCCGTACAAGTGGGAGACATGGTCCAGAAGTAGGAGCGGAATGCTTCCACGGTCAGAGACAGCAATCGGACCGGATCACGGGGGAAGGGACACCGCGAAGGTGCCCCTTCCCCCGAGGATTGATCGCCCGGCCTCATTCCAGCTGGAGTTCCCGTGACGCTCGCCAACTTGCTCACCGTCTTCAGGCTGGTTCTGATCCCCTTCTTCCTCATGGCGGTCTTTTACGGCCATGCCCGCGTGGCCTTAGTGATCTTTCTCTGTGCCGGAATCACCGACAGCCTGGACGGCTTCATCGCCCGCTTCTTCAACCAAAGGACGGCCCTCGGGGCATTCCTCGACCCCATGGCCGATAAGCTCATGCTGACCAGCGCTTTCATCGCCCTGGCCATCCCCGAAACCGGGCTTGCCTACAGCATCCCCGTCTGGCTACCGGTGCTCACCATCGCCCGCGACGTCGTCATCGTGCTTCTCGCGCTCCTTCTGAACCTGGCTTTCAATTTCAAACAGTTCCCTCCCTCCGTGCCGGGAAAGATGACCACCTTCTTCCAGATCAGCTTCGTGGTGGCCGTCCTGTTGCGGAACGCCTACTCCTTCCCTCCCGAGGTCGTCGCGGGCCTCATGTGGACCGTCGCCTTCTTTACCGTTTTCTCCGGCATCCACTACTTGTGGAGGATGCGTTCCATGACGAAAGGGGTAGATTCGTGAAGCCTGCCTGCTGGATACTGCCACTCCTCCTGCTCCTGGCCTTCACCTCCGCCTGCGGCGGCTCCTCGCCCGCCCCGGCTCGTTCCGTCTCCACCGAGCCCACCGTTGTTTTCCCGGATGGGTGGGCGGTCGAGGTCAAGCTGGCCCTGACCCCCGAGGAACAGGCGCTCGGGCTGATGTACGTGAAGGACCTTCCCCCGGACCACGGCATGCTCTTCTTGTTCCCGGACGACGCCCAGAGGCCCTTCTGGATGAAGAACTGCTTTATCTCACTGGACATGATCTGGCTGGACGCCAACAACGTGGTGGTGGACATCACCCACGACGCCCCACCCTGCACCCAGGATCCCTGCCCCAATTATATGCCCAACCGCCCGGCGAGAAACGTGCTGGAGGTCCTGGGTGGCCTCTGCGCCACCCACCACGTCGAGGTGGGAGACCGCCTCCTGTTCGTCGGTGTTCCCAAGCTTCCCTCCCCCCGGGAGGGCTCCTAGGAGGCATCCGTGGCCTGGAAGGGACGTAACGGCAGCGACCGCGCCTTCGGCGCACCTCTGGCCCTGGGCTTCCTTCTGCTTCGGGCCGTTGTGGGCGTGATCTTCGTCGTGCATGGGTGGGAGAAGGTCAGCACTCGGGTTCATGACTTCACTCCCATGGTGGCCGGCCTTGGATTCCCCCACCCCGTAGTTTTTGCCTGGTTGGCCGCCCTCTCCGAACTGCTCGGGGGACTCTCGCTGATCCTGGGGGTGTACACCCGCGCCGGCGCCCTCCTCCTGTGCGTCGTCATGGCCGTGGCGGTCGTGGGCGTGCACTGGAGCCACGGCCTGACGGGAAGCGGGGGGTTCGAGTTCCCCCTGGCCCTCTTCGCCTCCTGCCTCCTGCTCCTCCTCGGCGGTGGGGGTCCGTGGAGTCTGGATCGCCTCTGGAGCCGCCGTCCCTGGCGTTGACCACCTCGGGACCTTCAGAGCCTCCTTTCATAGTGCCTTGATAGGGCCTTGATACCATTGACACGGTCGAAGGGCGGGGCTATACTCGCTCCGGTTTTCTGCTCTGCATGAAGACCAAATAAAAAACCAGGAGGTAGTTCATTCATGAGCACAAGCGAAGAGAAGGACCACCAGGGTCAAACTGCGCCTTTCGAGGTTCCGGCCGAATGGCTCAGCCTGAGTTCCGACACCATCGGCGACGCCGCGCCCGTGGACATGGGAGCGCTGCTGAAGGCCAAGGTGGCGGACCACAGCGAGCGGCAGCTCATCTGCGGGCGTGTGGTGGCCGTAACCCCCACGGATGTTCTGGTCGACGTGGGGCTTAAGAGCGAGGGCGTGGTGCCCCGCGAGGAGTTCACGAGCCCGAGGGGCGAACTCACCGTGCAGATCGGGGACGATGTGGAAGTGTTCCTCGAACGCATGGAGGACGCCAACGGGCACGTGGTGCTCAGCAAGGTCAAGGCCCAGAAGATGAAGGCCTGGGAAGAGGTGGAGCACGCCTACAAGGAAGGCCGCCCCATCAAGGGCGTCATCCTGGACCGCGTGAAAGGTGGCCTCGCCGTCGACGTGGGCGTGCGCGCCTTCCTTCCCGGATCCTTGGTGGACCTCCAACCCGTTCGCAACCTGCGCGCCCTCAAGGGCCAGGAAGTGGAAATGCGGGTCATCAAAGTGAACCGCAAGCGCGGCAACATCGTCCTGTCCCGCAAGGCCTTCCTGGAGGAGCGCGTGGCCTCCCAGAAGGAGCGCATCCTCGAGGCCGTCCAGCAGGGCAGGCCCGTCAAGGGCGTGATCAAGAACCTGACCAACTTCGGCGCCTTCGTGGACCTGGGCGGAATCGACGGCCTGCTCCACGTCACCGACATGTCCTGGAAGCGGATCAACCATCCGTCCGAGATGTTCCAGGTGGGCGACGAGGTGGAAGTGCTCATCCTGAATTACGACGAGGAGAACGGCAAGCTCCAGCTCGGGTTTAAGCAGAAGGAGCCGTCCCCCTGGACGAACGTGGCCGAACGCTACCCCATCGGCACCAAGGTGAAGGGCAAGGTGATCTCCCTAACCAACTACGGCGCCTTCGTCGAGCTGGAGCCGGGGATCGAAGGCATGATCCACGTCTCCGAGATGTCCTGGACCAAGAAGGTCAAGCACCCCTCGGCCGTCTTGAACGTGGGAGACATGGTGGAGGTGGTGGTCCTGGACATCGACCAGGACGCCCAGCGAATCTCCCTGGGCCTCAAGCAGGCGGAGCCCAACCCCTGGGACATCATCACCGAGACCTACAACGAGGGCGACCGCGTGGTGGGCAAGGTCCGCAACATCACCGACTTCGGCGTCTTCGTCGAAGTGTTGGATGGAGTGGACGGCCTGGTGCACATCTCGGACCTCTCCTGGAAGCGCATCAACCATCCCAGCGAGGTGGTCAAGAAGGGGGATGAGGTCGAGGCGGTCATCACCAACATCGACGCCGTGAACCAGCGGCTCTCCCTCAGCATGAAAGCCCTCCAGCCCGACATCTGGGAGAAGTTCTTCCAGGGGCACTACGTGGGTGACGTTGTCCCCGGCGTGGTCACCAAGATCGTCGACTTTGGGGCCTTCGTGGACCTGGGCGACGGCGTCGAGGGCCTGGTTCACATCTCGGAACTCTCCGACAAGCACATTAGCAGCTGCGCCGAGGTGGTCGAGGTGGGCCAGTCCTATCCCTTCAAGATCATCCGCCTCGAACCCCACGAGAAGCGCATCGGCCTTTCCCTCAAGGAGGGCTTCCGCCGCGAGCGCCAACATCGCGAGCGAGAAGAGGAGCCCACCCATTACTCCTCCGGGGACGAGGGCCGGGTGAGCCTGGGCGATGTCCTGGACTTCAGCGGGTTTCATAAGAACGAGGAGGATGCGGAATGACCAAGGCTGATCTAATCGAACTGGTCGCCAAGAGGGCAGACCTTCCGAAGAAACCCGCCGAGATCATCGTCAATACCATCTTCCAGTCCGTGACGGAAGCGCTGGACAAGGGAGAGAAGGTGGAACTTCGGGGTTTCGGCTCCTTCCGCATGAAGATCCGCGAAGCCCGCACCGCGCGCAATCCGAAGACCGGCGAGAGGGTTCAAGTGGGCCAGAAGAAGGTCCCCCACTTCCGAGCCGGCAAGGAACTGCGGGAAGCGGTCAACCGTTAACAAACCAAGCTGAGGGGGGCCCCGCTCTTCCAGAGCGAGGGCCCCCTTCTCTTTTCCTCGGGCCCGCATCATGGAGATCGTCTACACGCCCTGGCGTCTGGAGTACGTACAGTCCCCCAAGCAGGCGGGCGAGTGCGTCTTCTGCAGGGCCTTCACCGACGAACCTTCGCTCGAGAATCTCGTGGTCTATCGGGACGAGGAACTGGCCGTGATGCTCAACCGCTATCCCTACACCAACGGCCACATGCTGGTGATCCCACGGCCCCACGTCAACAGCCTCACGGGACTGACCCCGTCCCTGCGAGCCTCCGCGGCCGAGGTCCTCACCTATTGCGAGGCGGTCCTGCGCAGGCTCTACCACGCGCACGGAATCAACGTGGGGTTGAACCTTGGCCAAGCCGCCGGCGCCGGAATCATCGACCACATCCATTGGCACATCCTGCCGCGATGGACGGGCGACACCAATTTCGTAACCGTTTTCGGTAATCTCCGCGTCATACCCGAGGACTTGGCCGACTCCTTCGCGAGGCTTGGTGGTGCCTTCCCAGAGCGAATTCGCTGAGCGCCTGTCCGGATCCGTGAACTCCCAGGTTCCGCAGGCCGCCCTCCACTTTCAGTGCTATCGTGCGGCCTACGAAGCCATGGAGACCGCCTCGGCGAAGGGTGATCTCCAATCCGCAGGGACCGCGGCCCTGCAGGCCATGCGCGAGGCACTCCTGGGCCTGCTAGAACAGAAGGCCATTCCTCATGCGCCCGACGTCGGCTTCATCGAGGCCTCCCAGGCATTGGCCAGGCATATGGGAACCCCCTGTCTCCCCTCCAAGGTGGCCTCCGTCCTCCTGCTCGGTGCCGATGTGGGGAGCAGCGCGCAGGAGCTTTCCCGGAGACGGAATCTCATCTCCACGGCCTCCGACATCGCTTCCACCTTGGCTTCCATGCTGGACCCGAACGCCGCCCCGAAGTCCTGAAAGGGTCCTCCTCTCCCTTCCAAACCGATGAAGGGAGCGCACACCGGGGCCGGGAGTGCAGCGCCGGGCGCCTGGCCTCTTTCCCCGGAGCCCCATAGACCCTTCAGGCCGAGGTGGCAGGGCCTCCTGGCTACGGCTTGCCCGAAGGGCTGGGCGTGGGACGCGGAGTCTTCGGCTGTGGGCTCTCCTGGCCCGCGGGCGTCGCAGGATTCGTCCCGTTCGCGGGCAGGGTGTACCCCCACCGGGCTTCGGGCAGCCGGATCTCTCCCCCCAAGTTCGCGGTCCAGCCCATGAGGCCCGCGATCACGAGGGAGAGCACGAGGCAGGTGCTCATGAACCACCTGGGGACATCTTTCTCACGCCTCCAGATGACCAGTCCACCCAAGGCAATAACCCCCAGCGCCTCGCAGGCCAGCAAGGAGATCAGGGCCGAGTCGTCGTGCGCCGAGATCCGAGCAGGGTCCACTCCGGGGATGTTTTGGACGAAGTCTCCCGCCTTCCCTCCCGTGAAGTAGACGGGGATGGTCAGCAGCGCTACGATCACGAGAAATCCGAGGCTGAACCGCTTGAGTTCCGGGCTGTTTTTCCACATGGCGTACGCGAGCATGCCGAGGGCGAAGATGCTTCCCATGACGGGAAAGTGATTGATGATCAGGTGCGCGTGGGCCCAATTCATGATTGAATCTCCTATGGACGTTGGCTTTCCACCCAGAGAGTTGTTTGCACGATCTATGGCTTCGATTATATCGCCACATCCACCGAGAGAAACACCACCAGCACCCGATCCTTTCCCGCCCCCCATCGCCGCCTCCTCCCGGGGCGAGGCCGGCAGGGTCGGCCCGCGGGCACCCACGCACCGTTCACGGAGAAGGGAGGCACGCTTCCGGCGGAGTTTAGGCTTCCTCTCTCCCGGTCGAGGCCCGCGACCGATCGTGGTCATGGCCGTGATCGTGGCTGTGCCCGTGGCTGTGGGGATGGCTGTGCACGAGAGGCCCGTGTCGGTGGCGGTGTTCATGGATCAGATTCACCGACTGGAGAAAATCCTCATCCGACAGGATCTCTTTCGCCGGCCCTTCCCGCGCGACGCGGTGGTCCTCGCCCAGCACCAACAGCCGGTCCGCCAGATGCGGGAGAAGGACCATGTCGTGCGTGGCCGTCACGAGAGTCAGCCCCGCCTGCGCCAGCTCGCCGAGAAGGTCCACCAGGGCGGACTGACTGCGTGGATCCAGCCCCGCGGTGGGCTCGTCCAACAGGAGCACGGAAGGGGAAAGAACCAGCAGCGAGGCCAGGGCCACTCGCTTCTTTTCACCGGCCGAGAGGGCATGCGGGGCACGATCGCGAAGGTGGTGGATCCCCATCAGCGCAAGGCCGTCCTCCACTCTCCGGTCCACCTCGCACTCGGGGAGCTTTAGCTGCAGGGGTCCGAAGGCCAGCTCCTCCTTCACCGTGGGGCAGAAGAGTTGGGAGTCTGGGTTCTGAAAGAGGAGACCCACGCTGCGACGAAACCTCGGCCCGAAGGGCAGGGCTTCGAGAGCGGCTTCGCTGAGCGGCCGGCCCTCGAAGGCTACGGTGCCGCTCGTGGGGAAGAGGAGGCCCGCCATGACGAGCAGGAGCGTGGTTTTGCCGCAGCCGTTGGCGCCGGCCAGGGCCAGGCGCTCTCCGCGGGTCACGGTCAGGTCGAGATCGCGCAGGCAAGGTGGACCTCCTGGATATCCGAAGGCGAGGTCCTTCATCTCGTAGACTGGATCCACGGTTCCTCCCTATCTCGGCAGCTGAATGGCGAGGGCCGATGCCCACATTGCCGCCATGAACAGCCAGTCCCCAGGCTTCATTCGCCCCTCCCGCTCGACGGTGGGCTCGCCCGCATAGCCGCGCGCGATCATCCCCATGTAGGTCTGCTCAGCCATGATCCGGGTCCGACGGTAGAGGGCTCCCACGCTCGTGGACACCCACCGCCGGTCGGCCCGTGAGCCGACATCTCCGACCGTGCGGCTGATGCGGGCCAGGTGGAGTTCGGAGGCAGCCCGCAGGAGGATCTCCAGATAGCGAACCATGAGGTCGAGGGTCATCACCGCCAGGCGGGGCACCCACAGCGCGCGGAGGCCGCGGAAGAGGCGCGCGGTACCGCTGGTGGCCGCCAATAGCAGCGCCAACGTGGCGCACGCGGCCACCCTCAGGATGAAGCGGAGCGCCAGGAAAACGCCTTCCCTCGTGAGAGCGACGGCCGGATCGTGGGCGCCCGCGGCCCCGGGAGGCCACAGCGCCAGGAGCGGCTCCCCGGGGGCGAAGAGATTGAGTGTTACCGGCAAGACGATAAGGCCAGCAAACAGGGCGGCCATCAACGCAGGCGCCAATCGTGACGGCGGCACCCGGGAGAGAATCGCCAGGGCCCCGGCTAGCGAGCAGGCCAGCAGGGGTGCCCACACCGTCGGGGCGATGCTGACGGAGAGGATCACTGCACCTAGGCCCAACACCTTGGCCCGAGGGTCGATGGCCTGCAGCAATCCAGGTTGTGCCGCCAGGCCCCTCTCATCCAACAGCAGGGTCCACGACCTCGACAGGGAGGCGAGGGCCCGGCGGAGCCAGCGGACACGGGGGTGGCGACCCGCGCCGATCTCCGCTGGGTCCATTCGAGCAGAGGTCCGCTGAGAGGCCAGAAACCAATCGGGAAGGGTCATCCGGCCTCCCCCCTGGCGGCAAGCCAGCGCCTCGCTGCAAACACGGCACCGACCACGAGAGCTGATCCGGCGAGCGCGGAGAGGAGGTACCAGAAGAGATGTACGGACATGGAGCTGCCCTCGGCGCCCGGCGGGGCATAATCCGGCACAGGAGCCCGCCAGAGGCCCGAGAGCCGGGCCAGTCCCGCGGGCACATGCCCGAGCATGGCCCTGAGCTCCTCTCCTCCCCACTCTCCCCAGGCGCTCCCCGCCCCTGTCATCCAAGGCAGCAGCAGGCCCAGCGGAGTCAGGAGGATCAATGCGCTAAGCCCGATCCAGAGACGCCTCCGACCTCGCGGCCCCGGGGCCGATTCCCCCGCGGGAGCGGTCACGAGGAGCGGCTCGGTTCGATCCAGAAAGGCCAGCGCCATGCCCGTCACCACAGCCTCAACAACGCCGAAAAGAAGGAGGTGCTCCGCCATCATGACGGGGACGGCGATTCGCAGCCCGAAAGGTGCGTAGAGTGGCCGCCCCGCCGCGTCATGGGCCAGCAGGGGCTGCAAGCCAAACATCAACGAAGCCGATAGGGCGGCGGCATTGAGTCCTACGTAGCCTCCGGCCGCGGCCGCCAGCCAGCGCCTCCGGGACCCCTGTGGCGCGCCCGATCCCGCGAGGCGGAATACCCCCCAACCCACAAAGGGCATAATCACCGCCATGTTCAAGCAATTGGCCGCGTATGAAGTGATTCCGCCGTCGCCGAAAAGGAGGGCCTGCACCAGCAACACCAGCGAAACAGCCAGGACGGCCGCCCAGGGCCCGAGAAGGATGGCCACCAGAACGGCTCCGACGGCATGTCCCGTGGTCCCCCCCGGAATCGGCACGTTGAACATCATGACGAGGAAGCAGAATGCCGCCCCCATCGCGAGGACGGGGACCTGACGCAGCCTGAGCGTGCGGCTGACTCGCCGTGAGGCCCAGGTCCAAATGGGGACCATCACGACGTAGGCGGCGCCATAAGTTTGGGGACCGAGGTACCCGTCGGGAATGTGCATCGCCTCTTCCTCACGTCCCCCGTGCTTTGGTTTTGAAGCTTCCCGTCAGAACCACGTGCACTACGACGATGGACGAGCCCCCGGCGTTGGGCCACTGCCCGCCCACCATGACCTGCCATGAGGCTCCGCACCAGCCGATCCCGGCCGAGGAGTAGCTCTCACTCCCCGCGGTGTGATCGGCCATGAGCTGCCAGTGCTCGCCCACGGTGCGGTCCACCCCCACAAACCAGCGGTTCCGGTTGCCCTCCTCATGCTGGATGCCGGCGTGGGTCCTCAGGATGCCCCAGTCCTTGGTGGCGACCACGTAGGGATAGGAGTCGAAAGACTGGTTCATGTTTTGCAGCCCCACAGCCACGGCCAGGTGCTGAGGATCGCTCCGCAGGAGGACGTATTTGGCGTTGAAGAGAGCCCGATGGTCCACGGAACCGTCAGTGGCATCAACGTCCAGCCCCATCTCGAAGCGGTCTCCGATGCCCCACTCGGTGTTGACGATCAGCTGGTCGGTCCTGAACGCCGTCGAATAGCCCTGCCACTGGATGTCCAGCGCCCAGGCGAGGGGCCCCGTCACGTCTGCCGTCGGAATGATGATGAGCCCGCTGTAGCAGGCCTGCGCATCAGGCCCCGAGAGGGCCAGAAGGAACAGGACGGCAGACAGAAGATTGAAGAGGCTACTCCGTCGCTCCTTCTCCCGCCTCATTTGTTCCCCCCGCTCCGCCCGATGAAGAGCTATCGGATTCCCGTGCCCGTCGTCGTAGCCACGATTCCGCCGTGGCGCACGCCCCTCGTGCTGAGGAGGCCGTCGGCGATGGCCTTCACCTCGGCGCTGCGCCCTCGAGCGATGATCACCTCCAGGCAGTTGTGCGCGTCCAGGTGCACGTGCGTGGTGCTCACGATGCTCTTGTGGTGTTCATGCTGGAGGTCCGTGAGGGCGTCCCCCAGGTGGTGCTCATGGTGCGTGTACACCAGACTGATCGTGGCGACGACGTCGGCCTTCGGATCGGCCCACTCCTCCTTGACCAGCTCCGCGCGCACCAGATCTCGAAGCGCTTCGGACCGCGACGCGTAGCCCCTGGCCGCAACAAGGGCGTCAAAGCGGCGCAGAAGGGCCTCTTCCATCGATACCCCGAATCGTTCCGTGCTCGGCATCTCCCCTCCGTGTTACGACTATCCAAATTAGTAACACCACCCATCTCTCGATGCAACCCCCCGCCCTTCGCCTCCCGCCTTCCCCATCTACCACCAAGGCCGCCTCCCGGCGGCCTTTTCCCTGTCTCTCTGTTTCCCTGTTTCCCTGTCTCGATCTCTTTGGTGGAGGCGGCGGGAGTCGAACCCGCGTCCGGAAATGCCGGCCAAGGCAGCTTCTACGCGCGTAGCCGGTTCCCAGGGTTTCGCTTCCCGCCAATGGAGCCGGCAATTCGTCGGGTCGCTAGCCCTCTGCATCTTAGCCGACGCGGCCGGGGCGAGCCGCGCCGGAGCATCCCGCTAGCGTCGTCCTTGAAAGGCCGCGGGCCCTCCCATCAAGGACGTGACGGCTTACGCCGCCAGAGCCAAGTTATTGTTGGCAGTTGTGGGTTTCCGGTCGTTTTACGAGAGCCCGGAACTCGGCGCGCGACCACCTCCCGCACATCCCCGTCGAGACCGTTTCGCCCCCACGTTGTGCCCACCTAATGTAGGGCCCCGTTGGGTGCTCGTCAAGGTTGGCCTTCACCCCCGCCATCGGAAGCTGCTGCCCTCTTCTTACGCCTGAGCGCGCGCCAACCTACAAACCCACAGAGCACGCTCCCCGCTATGACGATTCCCGCCGCCACCAGGAGGCGCTCGTGGCGCTCCATCTCCCCCCTCGCCAGGACCAGGAGGCGCCCAAGGAGGTGGCCGCACGACAGCCAGACCAACGCCCAGAAGGCGGCCGCAGCCACATCTTTCACGAAGAAATTGGACCACGAAAGCCTGCGCGTGCCGGCATAGAAGATGTAGGGAGTCCGGGTGCCGTAGAGGAAGCGCACGCCGAAGAAGGCCGGCCAGCCCAACCGCATCTCCTTCACCGCGGCTCCGCGGTGCCCGATCAGGCCTTGCACGAATCGCGAGCCGTGCGACCATCGTCCAGCGCCAAAGACGAGGCTGTCCACCGAGAGTGCCCCGAGCAGGGCCACGGGGTATGCGAGCCAGGATTCCATAAGGTCCTGGTGGATGAGGAAGCCCGTCAGCACGAGAACGGTCTCGCCCTCGATCCACATCCCCAGGTAGAGCGCCCAGAGTCCGTAATGCCGTAGAAACTCTTCCATCTTCCACCACCCGCCGCCGACCTCTCAATATTCATCTTAAGCCATTTCTGCGTATCCGCGGATGAGCGCGAAGCGGCGCCATCTCCCCTTGGGCGTGCCGCCCCCCGGCTTCTTCATCCGCCCTGGCCGCCGCGAGGTCGGTTGGCCTGGCCCCTGCGGGGGCGATATACTCCTGATCGAAGGTCATCGCTTGCCTGGTCGGCCACCAAGGCCTGAAAGAGTTCTCGTCTGAAAGCAATAAGGGGCGCACCATGGAGAGTCTATCGAGAGTGGGTCTGGTTTTCTCGGGAGGTCCGGCGCCTGCGGCCAATGCGGTGATCTCGGCCGCTGCCCTGGCGTTCCTGGACAACGGGGTCGAAGTCGCGGGGCTTCTGGACGGATTCTCCCGGCTTCAAGGCGCCGAGCCGCTCGCGGAGGGAAGGGACTACCTGCTGCTGGACACGAAGATCTCGGCCATCCGAAACCAGCCGGGCATCCACATTCGGACCTCCAGGGCCAATCCCGGCAAAGGCATCCACGGCACCCAGGACCTGCGGGACCCCAAGAAGACCGAGAAGCTGAGCGCGGTCATGGCCTCGCTCAAGGCCATCGGGGTACACGGATTGGTGACCATGGGCGGAGACGACACGCTTAAGACGGCCAATTACCTGCATTTGCTAGGCTTACCAGTCGTCCACGTGCCCAAGACCATCGACAACGATTACTTCGGGATCCCCTGGACCTTCGGCTACTGGACGGCCGTGGACACGGCCCAAAAGTCCCTGCTTAATCTGAAGTCGGACGCGGATTCAACCAACGCCTACTTCCTGGTGGAATTGATGGGAAGGAAGGCGGGCTGGATCACCTACGCCGCGGGCGTAGCAGGCGAGGCGTGCGACATCATCGCGGCGGAGGACATCCAGGGCGACGTGGATCCGGATGTCCTAGCCGACCGGCTATGCGGCCTGCTCACGGCCCGGGAGAAGGAGGGAAGGACCTCAGGAGTCATCTGCATCGCCGAGGGCCTGGCCGAGCGGCTTCCGGACCGGCTCAAGCCCAAGGAGATCGACCAGCACGGCAACCCCTATTACGGCCACGTGGAACTGTGCCGCACCCTGGCCCAGAAGGCCTCGGCCCTTTACAAGGACCGGACGGGCCGTGAAAAGAAGATCACGCCCAAGCAGATCGGCTACGAAACACGCACGGCGCGGCCCATCTCCTACGACGTGGTCCTGGGCTCCATGCTCGGATACGGCGCGTACCGGCTCTGCGCCGAGGGGCGGTTTGGCCACATGGTGAGCGTCGAGGACAACTTCGCTCTCAAGGCCATCCCCTTCTCCGACCTGATCGATCCCGAGACCCTCACCACTCGGATCCGCCTCGTCCCGAGGGAGTCCGACTTCTTTCGCCTGAAGGCCGCTCTTTCGTTCCCGGTGCCCGGCCGGCGGGACCTCTGAGGGGTGCGCGCCCGGCGGCAGCACGGGACAGGGGTTATACCCCAAGGTGGGTGCCTGGCTTGAGGCTTGAGCGTTGAAGGCGCACGGGATCACCGGGGTTACGCCCCTTCCTGCGATCCGGGCCTTGTGTTAAGCTATTCTTCCGTTTTCAGTGGAGGGTGGAGTATGTCCGGTCACAGCAAATGGGCCAACATCAAGGCACGCAAGGGCGCCCAGGACGCCAGGCGCGGCCACATGTTCACGAAGACCGCCAAGGAGATCATCATCGCCGCCCGACTCGGCGGCGGCGACCCCGACGGCAACCCGCGCCTGCGGAGCGCCATCCAGGCAGCGCGTGCGATCAACATGCCCAACGACAACATCAAGCGCGCCATTCAAAGGGGAACCGGAGAACTCGGCGGCGAAACCATCGAAGAGGTCCTCTACGAAGGGTACGGTCCCTCCGGCGTGGCGATCCTGGTCGAGGCTACCTCCGACAACCGGAACCGCACCACCGGCGAGATCCGGCACCTGTTCAGCAAGTACGGCGGCAACCTGGGGGTCAGCGGGGCGGTTTCCCGCTTCTTCGTCCGGCAGGGGGAGATCACCATCCCCTCCGAGGGTCTGACCGAGGAGAAGGTCTTCGAGGCCGCTATCGAGGCTGGCGCCGAGGATGTCCGGAACGACGGCGAGTCATTCACGGTCGTCACCGCTTTTGAAGAGTTGAACGCGGTGGCCGGCGCCCTCACCAAGGCCGGGGTTCCCATCCAGAGGGTCGAGCCGGTGTACAATCCCACCCTTACGGTCGACCTCAAGGGCGAGAACGCGAAGGGGCTTCTCAAGCTCATCGACGCGCTCGAGGACAACGACGACGTGGCCCACGTCTGGGCCAATTTCGACATCGACGAGAAGGACCTGGAGGCGTTCACCCAGTGACCGTGGTGCTGGGGGTGGACTCGGGCTCGCTCTGCACGGGATTCGGGGTCGTGGAGGCGAGGGGAAGCTCCTACCGCGCGCTCGAGTTCGGTGCCATCCGTAACCCCAGCACGGCCACCCATCCCGAGCGTCTCGGCAAGATCCATGAGGCCCTTCGTGAGGTCATCGCCAGGCACGGCCCCGAGCTTCTGGCCATCGAGGGCGTGTTCGTCTCCAAGAACGCCCAGAGCGCCCTCAAGCTGGGGCAGGTCCGCGGAGCGGTGATGGTGACCGCCCTCCAGGCCGGATTGGAGGTGCGCGAGTACTCACCGGCGGAGGTGAAGATGGCCGTTACGGGGTACGGGAGGGCCGAGAAGCAACAGGTGCAGACCATGGTCCGGGCCATCCTCGGTTTGCCCTCCGTGCCGCAGCCCCACGATGCGGCCGACGCCCTTGCTCTTGCAATCTGCGCCCTCAACCGGCGGGGATGGGACGGGAGGACGGCTCTCCCATGATCGCGCGCCTGAGGGGCAAGCTCCTCGAAAAGGAGCCGTCGGGGCTTGTTGTTGAAGCGGGAGGCGTCGGCTACGCTGTGGCCGTTCCTCTTTCTACCTTCACCAGGCTGGCCGGAGATGAGGTCGATCTCTTCATCCACACCGAGGTCCGGTCAGACGCCATCCTGCTCTTCGGCTTTCTGAGCAAGGGCGAGCGGGAGGTTTTCCGCCAGCTTCTGAGCGTGCAGGGTGTTGGACCCATGACGGCCTTGGCCGTCCTCTCGGGGCTCACCCTCGGGGAATTGGTGGAGGCCGTTCGCTCCGGGGACGCGAGCCGCTTCAGGGGCATTCCGCGCGTAGGCAAGAAGACGGCCGAACGCATCTGCCTCGAACTGCGCGAAAAGCTCAACGTGGGACCGCCTTCCGAGGCCACCCCGCAGGAGCCCGTGGAGAGACTTCCCGCCGACCTTTCGGACGCCCTGCTCGCGCTGGTAAATTTGGGATACCGAACCCAGGAGGCGCGGGAGGTTCTGCTCGGGGCCCAGCGGGAGACCCCCGAAGGGCCGATTGAAGCCTGGATTCGTATCGCTCTCAGGGCCCTGGCCCGCTGAGGCATCTGGCCTGACGTGCCCCTGACAAACCACTGCAACGGAGTCCCCCGCTGAGGGGACCATCAGGCGCAGACCAGCCCACCGCAGAAGCAGCGAAGGCGCGCGCCAAACCCTCTCATTGCTGTCGTCAGGATTGAATCAGCCGCCCGACTGGGCCTTGGCGCGGAGCTCCTCATCCACGAAGCGCTGGACCCGGGCCTTTTCCTCCTGGCTCAGATCCTCGAACTGCACCCCGTAGGCGTTCAGGCGAGTGCTCACCTCCCCCGCCTCTCTGACCACGACCCCGCTGACACGGACCTTCTCGCGCTCCCGGGGAAGCGTGACCTGCAAGACCAGCCTCTCCCCCATTTTCAGGCGCCGTGCGGTGAGAATGAGAATGCCGGAGGCACTGAGGTTGATGGAGTTGCAGAGGAACATGCTGGATTGAAGGTAGCCCTGGACCTGAACGTACACTAGGAGCCGGGCATCCTTCCGCGCTTCGATGGTGAGGAGCTTCTTGCAGGCCTGGCTCAGGTCATGGCCCGAGATGGGCTTCGGCAGAACCAGGTTGACACCCTCACCGGGAAGCTCTTCTGGAAGCGAGCCCAAAAGGATGACGCCGCACTGCCTGCCCTCGGGCGACTCCCGTATCCTCCGGACCATCTCGACAACCGGCATGTCGCTGATGCGGTCGTCCGTAATGACGAGTTGCGGCTGGAACTGCCGGACCTTGTCGAGAGCCTCGGCCCCCGTAGCGGCCCTGATAAGCTCGTGCTCCTTGCGAAGCAACAGGCTCTGCTCGAAGGGGACCACCGGAATGCCGCTCTCTACCACCAGAATGCGCTTGCCCATGCCCCGACCCCCCGGCACGAAATCACCGCCGGCGTTGTTTCTAGTGTAGCCTCGTCGGGAGGGCGGCGCAAGCCCTGTTCTCAGGGCTTTGGCGGCGCGGGCTCCTCGTAGGGGAAGAGGGGGGTGGAGAGATAGCGTTCCCCAGTGTCGCAGACGACGCTGACGACGCGCTTTCCCGGACCGAGTTCTCTCGCGACCAGCAAGGCGGCGCTCAGGATGCCGCCCGAGGAGATGCCCGCCAGGATGCCCTCTTCCCTGGCCAGTCTCCGCGCGGTCTCCAACGACTCCTCGTAGGTGATTTGGATGACTCGATCCACCACGTCCGGGTCGTAGTTCCGCGGCACGAAGCCCGCTCCCAATCCCTGAATCTTGTGTGGACCAGGCTGTCCCCCGGAGAGCACGGCCGAGTCCACGGGCTCCACAGCGATGACCTTGACCCGATCCCCCAGAGACGCCTTGAGCATCTTTCCCACGCCGGCCACCGTACCACCCGTGCCCACGCCGGCGACGAAGGCATCCAGCCGCCCTCCCGTATCCCGGATCACCTCCGCAGCGGTTGTGTTCCGGTGGACGGCGGGATTGGCCGGATTATCGAACTGGCCTGGCATGAAGGCCCCAGTGCTCTCTGACAGAAGCCGCTCTGCCTCCGCCATGGCCCCCTTCATGCCCTTCGCACCGGGGGTCAGGACCAGCTTGGCTCCGTAAGCCTGAAGCAGCCTCCGGCGCTCAAGAGACATGGTCTCCGGCATGACGAGAGTCAGGGGGTACCCCCGCTGCGCGCAGACCATGGCGAGCGCGATGCCGGTGTTCCCGGAAGTGGCCTCGATCACGGCCATGCCGGGCTTGAGATGCCCGCTTACCTCTGCGGCCGCGATCATGGCAGAGCCAATGCGGTCCTTCACGCTCCCCGCGGGGTTGAAGGACTCCAGCTTCACGCAGATCTCCGCCATCCCCTCCTCCACCATCCGCGAAAGCCGCACCAGGGGGGTATCGCCGATAGTCTCCGTGATGTCGTTGTAGATTCGTCCGCTCATGGCAGTTCTCCTTCTTTCTTACACCCCGATCCTGGGGCAGAGGTCTTCCAGGGGGCAGAGGTCGCAGGACGGCTTTCTGGCTCCGCACACCCGTCTCCCGTGCTCGATCAGGCGATGGCTCAGAGGCACCCAGTCCTCACTTTGAAATTTTTGCATCAAGCCCGATTCGATCTTCTCGGCTGTCCTGGCGGAGGAGAGCCCGAGCCTCGCCGCCAGGCGGGCCACGTGCGTGTCCACTACCACCCCTTCGCTTTTGCAGAACGCGTTTCCCAGAACCACGTTGGCCGTCTTCCTGGCCACGCCCGGCAGCCGGACCAGTTCGTCCATGGTGCCGGGTATCTCGCCGCCGTGCTCCGCGACGATCATGCGGGCCGCTCCCAGCAGGGATTTCGCCTTGTTCCGGTAGAACCCGGTGGAACGGATCATCCCCTCCAACTCCTGCGGGTCTGCGGCCGCCAGGGAGGTGGCGTCGGGGAAGCGCGCAAAGAGGGGGGGCGTCACACGATTCACCCGCTCATCGGTGCATTGCGCCGACAGGATGGTGGCCACCAGAAGCTCGTAGGCATCACGGTGGCAGAGGCTACACGAGGCCTGCGGGTAGGCTTCGGCGAGCCTCTCCCTGATGGCCTGGCAGCGGGCGCTTCCCTTCATCTGGGCCTCCCTCAGGGGCCCGCCGCGGGACCCTGGATCTTCGTCTCTGGAGCGCTCGTCTCCAGAGCCTTGATATGGTTGATTAACTGCCAGATGCTGATGGTATTCCCCTCGGGAATTCGTACCTCGTAAGAGAAATCCTGCCGAAGAATCGCCTTGAGAGGATTGGCTTCATGCAGGAGCACGAGCCGGTAGAAGGAGAGCTGCCCTCCGTCCAGACCGCAGCGCAGGGAGGCCTGGTCATAGGGCAAGGTAGTGCTGTGCGTAAGGCTTCTTATTCGCTCCCCGCCTATCCGGACCAGGAAATCGCGCCCGATCAGCATGGGCTCCGACCCCCTGGGATCGACCCATAGGTCGCCGAGGGCTCGTACGCGGCTGAGGCCGAGACCCTCCCCTCCGAAGGTGAGGCTGCCGTCCAAATCGCCAGACAAGTCACCCGCCAGCGATCCCGACTGGGAGCAGAAAGCCTTCAGGCTGGCCTGGTCGAGCAGGACCTGTCCGGCGTAGCGAATGCCTGCTTCGCTCAGAGAAAGCCTGGCCTCGCCCTGCAGCTCTCCGTCCCACAGCTTCCCTTTGGTGGCCCTGAGATCCATGAGCCCCTGCCGGGTGCTCGACGACAGCTCCAGGTCGTCGGCGTGAAAGACGCTGTACCGGACTCGGCGGATGTGGAGAGCTTCGCCCTCTGGAAGAGGCTGGCCCAAGGCCCGCGCGCCCTCCCCGAAATCCACGCTTCCCCGCTGCTGAAAGCCAGGGATGGCGAGGGTATCCGGGCCGAGGAGGATCTCCAGGGGGAGCCTCCCTTCCATCCCCGCCACCTTGAGCGATTTATCTTCAGAGAGAAAGCTGGCGCCGATCAGCTCCAGGTTGCACCGCAGGATGGGCTGGCTCCCCGTGAGGTCGAGGCTTCCGGAAACGGCGCCTTGTCCTTCAAGTGTCCCGTAACCCAGATACTCTGGCAGGAAGTCGAAGAAGGCGTTCTGGAGCTCCGCCGCGGCGACCCTTGGGACCGAAAACTGGAGGCGAAGGCCTCCGCCGACCGATTGGGCCTCGGCCTTCACGGGCAGCTTGCCGCCCTCAAGGCTTGCCCCTTCGGTGCGCAGCGCCAGCCCCTGCTTGCCGTAATCGATCAGCATCAGCCCGGAGAGCTTGCGCAGGGTTCGGTCCGGGCTTCCGAACTGAAGAGTGGAGTTTCTGACGGTCAGCCTCCCCTTGATGGCGGGCGGGCTCTCTCCCAGGTCGGCGTCGCCTTCCACATCGGCCCTGCCCCTGGCCACGCTGAAGGGCATCGGCACGGTAGCGCGAAGGAAATCGGCCATGGGCTTGGCTTCCACGTCCTTCAGCCGGATGGACGCCCGCGGCGCGGCTCCGGCGGCCGACTCCACCGTGGCCTGCCATGGGCCGCCCCAGTGGCTTCCCGCCGCCTGGAGGCCGTAGCTGGAGGCCGCGGGATTGATCTTCCACACTCCCTCCGCTGCGCCCAACTGCTCCGAGCGGAGCGAGATCCCCTCGCAGCGCCAGTCTCCCTGCCGAGCCGTCAGGGGAGCGAAGGGCACATCCAATCCCTTGACGACGAGCTGGCCGCCGAAGAGCGAGAGGTTCGCCTGGCTGAGTCTCGCTCGGACCGCGCCGCCAAGATCGTCCAGGTGAAGGCTGCCGCGAGCTTGGCCTTCCAGGAAGGGGAGCCCGGCGGAGAAATCGGCATCCGCGCGCCCCTCCTTTCCACTTCCCGAGAGAGCCAGATCCTTGAGCTCCTTGCCCCAGGCTTCGGCGCGCGCCACCTTCAGCGCCCCTTGCCAGCGGCCGCCCTCACCCGCGACCTTCACCTGGACCCCCTCAAGGGACAGCTTGCTTCCCCTGAGCTGTCCCCCGGAGACGTCCGCGCTCCAGACTCCATCTTGACTCCGAAAGCGCCAAGACCCTCCTCCCTTGGCATCCAGATCCAGCGTGCGCAGGGCGGTGCCTTCCCCAGACGCGGAAAGGGTACCCACCAGGCCTCCTGCGGGCATCGGCCAGACCCCGCCCGTACCCCGCCAAGCTCCCTTCCCCCGCAGGGTCCAGGCCTTCCCACGCGCCTCGCCCTGCACGTCCATGCTCCCCGATGGACCCCGCAGTGTTCCCGATAGCAAGAGCTTCCCCGCAGTGAACGTGGAGCGAAAATCTGCTCCCAATTTTCCCCAACGAAGGGTCATCGAACCCACTGGATAGCCTCCCGTTCCGGGTGCTAACCATCCCGCGAGGCGAGGGGCGCCCGAAGGCGGAGCGTTTCTGGCCCGTCCCGTGTCTGCCGAGAATCCCAGGCTCCATGCCTTGCCCTCCGTTTCCATCCAATCCAGGTTGGCCCGCAGCGGCATGGGGGCGCCCCCACGGGAGTCTGACCACAGACCATGCAGGGAGGCGGAAATGCAAGTGGATGCATGCCCCGATTCGTGAAGGGTTGGATGATAATGTAACGTGAGGATCGGGTCTTGGATGCGGCCGATTCCCTTCACCATCGGCGAGGCCAGGCGCAATTCTCCCGCCAGATATCTGATCAAGCTTCCGGGGGCACCGGGAGCTCCTCCCAGGGCCACCACCGCACAGGCGACCCCGCCGCCTTCCAGTGACCCCGGATTCCAGAGGGCGAATTGGGCGTTGCCGCCCCTCATGACCCTTCCCTCAACCCCCCAACTCTGGCCGTTGGGCCAGCCCTCCAGTTCGGTGGAGATTTGGTCCGGAGTCCAGCCGCACCGGCCGATGGCCAGAGTCTTCCCTCCGCTGAGGAAGAGCAGGTCGGCGGATCCTCCTGCCGGGCTCCAGCTTCCGGAGAGGTCCAGCACTCCGGTTGCGCCGCTCAAGCGAGCGGCCCAGGCGCCCTCCCCTCCCCCTCGCCGGCCGCCCACCCATCCGCTTCCCTGCCAGAGACCCGCAGGACTTTCGATGCGAAGATCTCCGGCCTGAAGATCCAGGGGCACGTTCAATATCCAGCCTTGAGGGCTTCCCGCGCCTTGGCCGAGAGAGGCCCATCCCGCCGCGAACGGCCTCACCGCGATCCTTGCGACTCCCCCCGTCGGAAGCCCCCAGAGATTTCCCAGCCTCAGATCCTTCAGCGACAGGAGGGGGGCCTTCACCGGACCCAGCTCGGCGTCCTCGGCGCTCAGCCGTCCCCAAAGGTCCACGCGGACCCCCGACCACCGCACACCGACGCCCCGGAAGAGGCCGGAACCTTCCGGGGACGAGACGTTGAGGGCCAGGAGGTGAACGCGGACGGGCGGCCTCGTGCCCAGCCAATGGCCCAGCCAGGCCGACGCCGCCCATCCTGCGCCCTCCTGAAGGAGCCCCAGAATCAGGACCGTGTAGGTCGCCCATGCCACGAGCCGGCGGAGCCGGCGCGGGGCGCTCATGGAGAGAGCCGTGCTCCGGGCTGGTCGGCCCGGGACGGCCGGGCGAAAAAGAGTACCACGAGCAGAGGCAGCAGAAGCCAGGCATTGCCGACACGGTCCCACAGGGTCCTCGTGGACCGGAACTCCACCAATCCCCAGAAGGAAGCGGGCTGGCCCTTCGGGGTGGCGGCCTGGAGTTGGCCGCGCGGGGTGACAACGCCGCTGATCCCCCCGTTGGCGCTGCGGATCAGATAGCGATCGTTCTCCACCGCCCGGACCCGCTGGATGAGGAAGTCCTGGTCGGGTCCGGGCGTACCCCGGTACCAGGCATCGTTGGTCATGTTCACCAGGAGCTGGGCCCCGTTTCGGACCTCCCGGCGCACGAGGGACGGGAAGATGCCTTCATAACAGATAGTGACCCCCACCTTTCCCCCCGGCAGGGAGAGGGGCTGAAGACTGTGGCCCGGAGCGAACTCCCCGACCTCCTCCACGATGGGTCTGGCGAAGAAGAGCCACTGGCGGAGGGGCACATACTCGCCGAAGGGCACGAGGTGAGTCTTGGCGTAGCGCCCCGCCTCCTTGCCGTCGGGCATGACCAGCACGGCGCCGTTCTGGTAGCCGTCGCTGGAAGAGAGGACGCTCCCCACCAAGATCGGGGAGTTGATAGCGCCGGCCACCTTCGCCACGGCCTGGCGGTAGGTGGCGTCGGCGTCCCATTCGAAGGGCGTGCTGGATTCGGGCCAGACCAGGAGCTTCAGGCCATAGTGTTGAAAGGCCATGGAGAGATCCAACGTCCGCTTCAGGATCATGCCGGAAAATTGGGGGTCCCACTTGCGGTTCTGCGGGATTTGGGGCTGCAGATAGCCCACCGGCATGGTCGGCTTCGGCTCCACGGGCTGGGCGTTCCACCACGCACCCACCAGATAGGAACCCACGAGGAGGAGCAGCGCGGCGGGAACTGCCACGAGGGCGACCGTGCTATGCCGATCCCTGAGGTACAGGGCGACTGCGGCAGAGCCGAGGAGGGCCAGGAAGGAGAGCCCCAGAATTCCGAAGAGCCGGGTTCCTTGCAGAAACGCGGGGTAGAGGCTCAGCGCGTATCCCGGCCCCCACCAGGGAAAGCCGCTGAGGAGGACGCCCCGCAGCCACTCCCAGAGGACCCAGGCGAAGGGAGCCAGGACGATGGCCCAATCGCCGCGCCGCTTCACCAGAAAGGCCATGGTCCCAAGAAAGCCCGCCATGTAGAGCCCGAGGACCCCGCACATGCCCAGGACCAGAAGGAGGGCGATCGGCTCGGCGATGTTCCCGTACCGGACCAGCGTTGGAATGAGCCACCACAGGGTGCTGAACTCCCACAGGGTCCCCGCCAGCCAACCCTTCGACAGCACTTTGGCCATGGGCACGCCGGGCAGCGAATACAGCAGGGGCACGAAAGCCAGGACGGCCAAGATCCCGATCCCGTATGGAGGAAGGGAGGCGGCCCAGAGCAGAACTCCGAGAAGCAGGGAGAGCGGCCACCTCAGCCGATCCGACCCAAGGAACCCCAGCGCGCTTGCCACTCTTCGAGCCATCGGTTGAATCGCTCCTTCTCGTCCGCATCCCACGTGAAATCCGGGGCGGCCAGCCGGGCCGCCCAATTCCTCGCCTTCTGAAGCATATCAAAATCTCGCAGCGGATTGGCCAGCCGGAAGCCGCCCCCTCCCCACTGCCGGGTGCCCGCCGGCTCTCCAGCTCCGCGGAGCCGGAGGTCGGCCTCCGCGATGGCGAACCCGTCGCGGGTGCCTTCCAGGACCTTGAGGCGCTTCAGCGCCTCGTCTCCGGCGTCCGGACCTTGCATCAGGATGCAGAATCCTTTGTGGCCGGCCCGGCCGACCCGGCCCCGGAACTGGTGGAGCTGGGCCAGACCGAACCGTTCGGCGTGTTCGATCATCATGACCGAGGCCTCGGGCAGGTCCACCCCCACCTCGACCACGGAGGTGGCCACGAGGAGCCGGATCTCGCCGCTCCTCAAGCGCTCCATCACGGCCTCCTTCTCCCGCGGCTTCATGCGGCCGTGGAGGAGGGCCGCCGGGTACCCCCGGAACGGCCCCGCCGTCAGGCGCTGGAACCCCTGAGTGGCGGCCTGGAGGTCGGTGGCCGCCGACTCCTCCACCAGCGGGTAGATGACGAAGACCTGGCGCCCCGCGTCCATCTCGCGCCGCAGGAACTCCTCCACCCGGTGGCGCGCCGATGGGTCTCGGACCGCCGTCACCACCTCCCGGCGCCCGGGCGGCAGCTCATCCAGGACGCTCAGATCCAGATCGCCGTAGAGGGTCAGGGCCAGGCTCCGCGGAATGGGCGTGGCCGACATGACCAGGACGTTGGGCTCCCTCCCCTTCGCCACCAGCCGCGCGCGCTGAACCACGCCGAAGCGGTGCTGCTCGTCGATGACGACCATGCCCAGGGAAGCGTAGTCCACTCCCTCCTGAAAGAGACTGTGCGTACCCACGACCAGCCGCATCTCTCCGGAGGCGAGGTCGGCCAGGAGATCCCTGCGCGCCTTCCCCTTCACGGCCGCCGTCAGGAACCCCACGGGCATCCCCGAGGGCCCGGCCATGGCTTGCAGTTTCTTGAACTGCTGGCCGGCGAGCACCTCAGTGGGCGCCATGAAGGCCGCCTGGAAGCCCTGGTGCGCGGCCATGATCATGGCCAGGAACGCCACCACCGTCTTCCCGCTTCCCACGTCCCCGTGCAGGAGCCGGTACATGGGCACGGGCGACTCCAGGTCCGAGACGATCTCCTTGAGCACGCGGCGCTGCGCCCCCGTCAGGTGAAAGGGCAGGAGCCTGCGCAAGAGATCGCCGGTGGCGGGATCGGGGCGGATGACCACCCCGCTCAGGCTCTTCCTCTCCTGCCGAGCCGCCAGGAGGGAGGACTGAAGCCCAAGCATCTCCTCGAAGGCGAGCTGCCTATAGGCGGGCGTCTTGACCGCCGCCAGGTCTTCCAATGACTCGCCGTCATCAGGGAAATGGGCCTTGAGAAATGCCTCTCCGCGGTCCGCCCAGCCCTCCTCCCGCAACAGGGCCCTCGGGAGCACCTCCGGAATGGGGTGCCCCGCTTCGAAAACCCGGAACATGAGCGTGCGGAAAGCCTTGCCGTGAAGGTTCCCGGCCTTTTTGTAGACGGGGACGATCCGATCCAGGTGGATGGCGGCCTCGCCCGGCGAGGGCACCTTCTCCACCTCCGGGCTCTCCAGCTCGAGCCTCAGCCCGCCTCGGACGGAAAAGAGATCGACCCTCCCGAAGAGGAAAAGCTCCGTGCCTTGAGGAAGGGATTCCTTGAGCCAGGGCTGGTTGAACCACACCACGTGGATGTTCCCTGTGGCGTCCGCAACCAGCGCCTCGGTGACGTGCACCCCCCTGCGCTTGGCGCTTCGGGAGGTGACGGCGAGGAGCTTGGCCCTCACGCAAGCCGTCCCGCCGGGGGTGAGTGAGGCGATGGGGACGGGATGGCGGCGGTCTTCGAACCGGAGGGGAAGCCACCACAGCAGATCGTCGCGGGTGACGAGCCCCGCGGCCGCCAGACTCCGCGCCGTGGCCGGGCCCACCCCCGGCAGCCCCTGGAGGCCCTGGCCGGGAGGGGCCCGCCTGGAGGGCGTATCAGTCGCAGCGCTCTTCGTGGTTCCCGTTCGCCGCGTAGAGCTCTTCGATGAGATGGGCATACCGTTCGTCGATCACCCGCCGCTTGACCTTCAGGGTGGGCGTCAGCTCCCCCTCCTCCTGGCTGAGCTCCCTGGGCAGCAGCTTGCAGCGCTTCACCTGCTCGTAGCGAGACAGGTCGGCGTTGGCCCGTTCGATGACGTGGCCGAACAGGTGCTTGACCACCGGGTCCTCCACCAGGTCCCGCGGGTCGATCTTGTTCACGCCCTTGGAGTGGGCATAGTCGATGACGTTGTCCCAGTTGGGAACGATCAGGGCGGTGATGTAGGGGCGCCGATCGCCGATGAGGACCGACTGGGAGACGTACTTGTTCATCTTGAGGAGGTTCTCGATGGGCTGCGGCGCCACGTTCTTGCCGCCCGCCGTGACGATGAGCTCCTTCTTCCGGTCCGTGATGAAAAGGTAGCCGTCCTCGTCGAGGCGGGCGATGTCGCCCGTGGCGAACCAGCCGTCCTCCGTGAGCACCTCGCGCGTTTCCGCCGGCATCTTGTAATAGCCGCTCATGACATTGGGACCCCGCACCCAGAGCTCCCCGTCCTCGGCGATGCGGACCTCCACGTTGGTGAGGGCGCGCCCGGGCGAGCCGAAGCGGATCCGGTCGGTACCGTCGGCATCCACCTCGTTCACGGTGACGACGGGCGTCGTCTCCGTCAGGCCGTAGCCCTCGGCGATGGGGAGGCCGCAGCCGTAAAAGAACACCGCGAGGTGCCGAGGGAGGGGGGCTCCGCCCGAGACGAAGAAGCGGATCCGCCCGCCGACCTTCTCCCGCAGCTTCTTCGCCAGGATCTTGTCGGCGATGGCCCTCCTGAAGGCCAAGCCGGCCGGGACCCTCCCGCCCTTCTTCGCCTCGGCCCACGCGCTAAGGGTGTCCATGCTCCAATGGATGAGGCCCTTCTTGAGGCGGGAGGAGTGCGCGGCCTGCTCCATGAGGCGCGCGTAGACCTTCTCGTAGAGGCGAGGAACGGCCGCCATGACCGTGGGCTTCACCTCGGCCAGGTTCTCGGCGACCTTGTCGATGCTCTCCGCGTAGGCGATGCTCATGCCCTTCCAGAAGAAGCAGTAGTCGATCATGCGCTCGAAGGAGTGGCTGAGCGGTAGGAAGACGAGGGCCCGGTCGTTCTCGTCGATGGCCAGGTACTGCATGCCGGCCCGGCAGTTCTCCACGAAGCACTTGTGTTCGAGCAGGACGCCCTTCGGCACGCCCGTGGTCCCAGACGTGTAGATGATCGTCGCCAGGTCCTCCGGCTTCACCGTGCCGGCCACCCTGCGGTGCACCCCCGGGTTCTTGGCCGCGAAATCCTGTCCCCACTGAAGGATGGTGTCCCAGGGCAGCAGCTCGCCAAGCCCCTTCGGAGGGGGATCCATGATCACGATGTTCCGAAGGCGCTTCAGGGAGTCTTTCTGGGAGAGGAGTTTGTTGGCCTGGTCCTCGTTGGAGACGATGGCCACCTCGGCGTCCGAGTTGGCCACGATGTAGGCGCTCTCGACGGCGTTCAGCGTGGCGTAGAGCGGCACGTTGACCGCGGCCGCGGTGAGAATGGCGTAGTCGGCCATGAACCACTTGGGGCGGTCCTCCGAGATCAGGGCCACCTTGTCGCCCGGCTTCACCCCCAGGGCCATGAGGCCGCAGGAGAACTGCTCCACCGTCCGGGCCACCTCCTCGGAGGACACCACCTCCCAGAGCCCCTTCTTCTTGCGTACCAGGAGGTCCGGCCTTTTCAGGTTGTCCACGGTGTTGAAATACAGGTCACACAGGGTCCGAATTTCAGCCATCACCCCCTCCTCCGTTGAATGATAGTCTAACACGGCGCCCGCGTTCAGCGGCCCAGGCCTCCGGCGGGAACGCCGATGCCCAGGACCCCGTCCACCCAGTGGTCCCCCTCCCTCACGAAGGGCACCGCCGCGTAGGCCAGGCCGGTGGGTTCGAAGAAGCCCTCCACTCCCGTGACGTCGCCGGCCCTGTCCAGATAGGCCAGCCAAGTCAGGCGGGCCATTTCGGGGAGGTCCGCCGGATCCAGCATTCCCTCCAGAACGGGGGCCTCCCCCGGCGTCAGGATGATGTTGGCCGGAGCCAGGGCGTACCGGAGCGTCAGGTTGTCGTAGAGCGCCGCCCTCGGGCTCCAGAAGGCCGGGAAAAACAGGGGCCCCAGGGGGGTCAGGCGATCGTAGGCCCTCCTGCGCTCCTCGTCCGGCGCACGCCAGCTCGCCTTGCCCTCCAGCCGCCAGAAGGGGACGTAGACCGGCTCTCCAGAGCCTATGCCCGCCGCGGGTTGGACGTACAGGAGGGGAAAGGGTCTGGGAGATCGGTGCATGGAAACCGCCAGACGGCATGGGTGACAGAGAAAGACGAGGGCCCTCTCGCCGCCCGCCAGCTCGCCTCCGCACCGGGGACAGGCCAGGGGAATCAGCAAGGCCTCGCCGGTCATAGGCCCCACCGTTCCAGCCCCTTGGCGGCTCCGCCAAGGATGGCCCCAACGAAGAAACGCAACAGCGCATTGACGGGAGCCATGGGGCTCCTGGGCACGGGCCCCGCGGCATCCACCTTCATTCCGCCGCCTCCCAGCCGGACCACGAGCGGAGCCCGGATCATCAGCCAGGCCGCGTTGAGTCCCAGCGCGATGACGGAGAAAAGGAGGACGCCCACCACCGCCAGGACGCGCACCACGACCCAGCGCCCCTGACCCTGCGCGAGTTCCTGGCCGGCGCTGACGGCGCCGGCGATGACCGAGAGGAACTGGCCGACAAAGAAGCCTAGGCCTGCGGTCATGACGAGGCCGGCGAGGACCGCGTAGTCCCTGCGGAAGGGGAGGTGACCCGACACCCATCGCCCTCCCACCTCCTCGACGGTCACGGTGTAGAACTGGCCGCCGTAACGGAAGGTCAGGGTCTGAACCGGAATGTAGAGAAGGGTCGGCTGGAGCTGCATGACCTTGAGCTCGCCCGCCGCCGATTGGACGGCCTTCACACCGATATCGAGAATCCTCTCGATCGGAATGTCCACGTCCACCACCTCGCCCTGGCCCGCCAGCTCCTCGATATCGGCCGGGACCGCACAGTCCAGGCTCTCCTTCACCGCGTCCCGAAGGTCCACGTCCAAAAGGTCCCAGTTGGAGAGGGCCGCCGCGGGGTAGAGGTAGCGAAAGTCGCCCAGGATCACGCGGCTGTCCTCCTCCACGCGGACCTCGGTCTTTTGTCGTTCGAAGGTGCGCTGAAAGGGCCCGTGGATGGCGGCCGCGTCCAGGCGGGGCAGGCTGGCCCCGGGGTCTTGCACCACCCGCTCCCTGCCGGTGGCCAGCACGCCGCCCCTCTTGCCGGTGAGGAGATAGAAGGGAAGATAGCTCCTCTGCCGCCTCACGAGGAGCGCCCGGCGGCTGAGGTCCGAGGGGAGCCAGCGGCCGCGCAGCAGGCTCCGCGCTGCGGCCTGCAGGGATTGCTCGCTCATGGAGGGCGGGAGCAGGTATCGCGGGAGAAAGCCCGGTTCACGGTAGAAGAGCGGCTTGCCGCAGAATTCGCAGATCGTCTTTCGGGCGGTCAGCGGCGGCCCGACCGTTCCCCCGCACGCGGGGCAGCTCAGCGCCCTCGGTCCGCTCATGGCCCGCCCTCCTGGAAGAACCGTCGCGCGGCGGGATAGGCGGCCGCCGCGCTTCCCGCCACCACCGCGAGGCTCCAGATGCCCCGCAGGAGGAAGGCCTCGGCGGTAAAGACCACGAACAGAAGAGTCAGCACCGTCCAGAAGCGCCGGGAAATCTGCTTGGTCAGCGGGGGCGGGCCCTCCCCCAGGTGGACCTTGCCCGTGACCGCGTCGATCCACGCCGCGTAGGCCTTGTCCGCGCCGTACGTCACCCGGTAGAAAGGCACCATGACCAGGCTGAACCGGCCCGATGCCTCGCGCCCGTGCCACTGGGCCGAGGCGCTCTCCGCGCAGGGCAGCACCGCGAAGCCGCTGGCGGCCTCGTCGGAGAAGTAGACGGCGCCGGCCGATGGCAGGCTGAAGCCGTGCAGGGCGGGAGGCTGGGGGCTGAAGGCGGCGATGGTCCTCCGTCCGCCCTCCTCCTGAACGCTCCAGAACGGAAGGAACTCCGGATCCACGGACTGAACGGGAAGGGAGGGCATCTCCGCCTCGGCCAGCGCCTCTCCCAGGAGCAACTCCACCCTGGCCCTGGGCACGGCGGGCGGAATCAGGAACCGCTGGAAGGTCTGGGCCCGATCCAGGTAGAGCGTGGAACCGCAGAAGGGACAGCGAAGGAAGGGCTCGTCCCGTTCAAGCGCGATCTTCCCGGCGCAGTTCGCGCAGTGGACCTCCATCGTCCCCCTCCACAGCCCTGGGATCTTAAATCGCTCTCCCGATCATGGCGGGCAGCTTAAATCGGCCTCGAACGTCATCTTACCGCCCATTCCGTCTTCCTTCCAACACCCCCGCCAGCCTCCGCGGCAAGTCGTAGAAGCTCCCGCTGGAAAAGAAGGCCACGAGATCTCCCCCCTTCAGCCGGCTGGCGAACCACTCCAGGTACTCCTCCGGCGAGGCCATGACCTCGGCCTCCTTTCCCGCCGACCTCAGCGCGGAGGCCACGAGGACGAGGTCGAGCCGCTCCTCCGCGGGGATCTTCCCCGGGCCCGGCATGGGGCCGAGGAGGACGGCCTGGGCCAGCGGAAAGGCCATGGGCAGGGAATCCTGATGCTGCCTGGTCTGGCACGTGAAGGAGCGGGGTTCGAAACAGGCCACGATGCGGCGGCCCGGGTAGCGCTGCGCCAGTGCGCCGAGCGTCTCGCGGATGGCCGTCGGGTGATGCGCGAAGTCATCCACAATGGTGATTCCGCGGCCATCGAACACTACCTCCTGCCGCCGGCGGACCCCCGGAAATCCGGATAGCCCCTCGCGCAATGCTTCCAGTGGGGCGCCGGCTTCCAGGCAGGCGGCGAGCGCGGCGATGGAGTTCCTGAGGTTGTGGGTGCCGTAAAGGGGGCTCGTGAACCGACCCAGGCGCACCCCCTGCCGCACCAGAACGAACCGCGTGCCATCGGGGCCGTAGGCCACATCGCTCGCCGTCCAATCCTCGGTTCCGGTGAGGCCGAAGCTCTGGGCCCGCCGCCCCGCCAGGGGCGCGAGTTTCCTCACCGAGGGGCTCTCCACGCCGAGGAGGACCAGTCCCTCCGGGCGCACCGCGCCGAAGAGGCGCACGAAGGCGGTTTCGAGCTCGCCCAGGGTCCTGAAATTGTCCAGGTGGTCCATCTCGATGTTATTCACGATCAGGAGGCTGGGAGAGTAATGCAGAAATTTGGGCCCCTTGTCGAAGTAGGCCGTCTCGTACTCGTCGCCCTCGATGACGGTCCACTCCCCTCCGCCCCAGAGGAAGGAACTTTCCAGGCCCTCCACGATGCCGCCCACGATGAGGTTGGGCGCAAATCCGGCCTTCTCCAGCAGGTAGCCGCAGAGGGCCGTGGTCGTCGTCTTGCCGTGGGTACCCGCCACCACGAGGCTCTTGCGCCCTTCCACCGCGAAGCGCCCGATCGCCTCGGCCATGGAGAGATAGTCGATGCCCTCGTCCACCACGGCCCGGGCTTCGGAGTTGTCCGAGTGAATCGCGTTGCCGATGATCACGAGGTCCGGCCGGGGATTCAGGTGTGCCGGATCAAACCCCCGGGCCACGGGGATGCCGTAGCGCGCCACCATCTCGCTCATGGGCGGGTAGAGAGCCGTGTCGCAACCCGTCACCTCGTGTCCCTGCGCCTTCAGAAGGCCCGCGAGAGCCCCCATCCCCGTGCCGCCCACGGCCATCATGTGGATCCTCATCGCCCCTCCCTCGCAGCAGGCCGGAGCCGGCGTCCCGCGCCGTGCTCGCAGAATGAGCATGATAAACCAGGGACCGCCAAAATGCAGTGCGGCCGCTGTCATGAACGGCCGTATCCAAGGCGACGGAAGCCCGGCGTGATGGATGGCAGGGTATCGCCGGCGCGAGGGCCGAGAGGGGCCGGCGTCCGCAACCCGGTGCAGCCGCGAGTTCGGGCACGTCTTCCTTGAAATCGGCTGGGCTTCTTGCTACCTTGGCGCAGCGGAGGCCCCATGCGGGAGGCGGCGAGGATTGCGCTTGAGAACGGTGTGGTGGGCGCCGGCGGGGCCGGCTTTCCAACCCACGTCAAGCTCTCGGCCTCCGCGGACACCTTCGCTGTCAACGCCGCCGAGTGCGAGCCGCTTCTCTACAAGGACCAGCAGATCCTCGAGCACTTCCTTCCGGAGTTCTCACGGGGGCTTCTCCTGTGCGCCGAAGCCGTGGGCGCGCGGCGTCTGATCGTGGGGATCAAGGACAAGCACCACGATCTCATCGAACGGTTGCGCGACGAGCTTCCCCGCCAGGTGGAGGTGTGTCCCCTGCCCGACACCTACCCCTCCGGCGACGAGCACCTGCTGGTCTTCGACGCCACGGGTCGCGCCATTCCGAAGGGCGGAATTCCGCTGGACGTGGGCGTCGTCGTCAACAACGTCGAGACGGTCCTGAACGTGGGCCTGCAAAAACCGGTCACGCACAAATTCCTCACCGTATCGGGGGAAGTGCCAGAGGCCCTCACCTTTCGGGTGCCCATCGGGGTGAGCCTCCGTGAGGTCCTGCATGCCGCCGGCGCCCCCATCGAAGGGATGGGCTTCATCCTCAACGGCCCCATGATGGGAACCGTCACGGACGACATCGAACAGCCGGTCACCAAGACCACCTCGGGAGTGCTGGTTCTTCCTTCGGACCACTCGCTCATCCTCCGGAAGGGCCGCAGGACACAGGACGTCCACAAGATCGCCTACACCTGCGACCAGTGCATGCGGTGCTCCGACCTCTGCCCGAGGGACCTCCTTGGCCACTTCGTCAAACCCCACAAGGCCATGATCTCCATCGGCTTCGCGGCGGAAGAGAAGATGGCCTGGCAGCAGACCGCCCTCTACTGCTGCGAATGCGCCCTCTGCACCCTCTACGCCTGCCCCGAGGACCTGGACCCCTTCCGCATGATGGTGGAGAGCAAGCGCGCCCTTATGGCCCAGGGGATCCGGCCTCTCAAGCAGGCGGTGGAACCCACCCCCCTGTACGACTTCCGCCGCACGCCCACGAGCCTGCTCATCCGCCGGCTGGAGCTGGCGCACTATCAGCATCCCCAGAAGTACGTGGACGTGGACCTGCGTCCGTCCCGACTTGAACTGCCTCTCAAACAACACACCGGAGCCCCCTCCACGCCGTCCGTCGGGAAGGGACGATCGCTGCGCGGCGGGGACCTGGTGGCGGACATCCCCGAGGGGAGCCTGGGCGCCAAGATCTTCTCTCCCCTCGCGGGCCGCGTGGGCGAGGTTTCCTCGGACCGCATCGTCGTGGAGGTCGCATGAGCCCCAAAATCCACCAAATCCGCGGGGCGGACCGTGGGCGCGCCCCCGCGCCGAAGAAGCCCAAGACGGACGCCGCTCCGATCCAGCCGCCGAAGGACAGCTACGGCGGCCAGAGGCGCGGGCCCGCCGTCAAAGACGCCATCGGCCTTCTGGAGCTGACCTCCATCGCCAAGGGAATCGAGGCCACGGACCTCATGCTCAAGGCCTCCGACGTGGAACTCCTGGCCAGCCGGTCCATCTGCTCGGGCAAGTACATGGTGCTGGTGCGAGGCGACGTGGCCGCCTGCACCTCCTCCGTGGCCGCGGGCGAGGAAGTGGCCCGCGAGACGCTCGCGGATTCGGTCGTCATCCCGCACCTCCACGCCGAGATCTTTCCGGCCATCGCGCAGGCCTCGCTGGTGGAGGAGGTGGGGGCGCTGGGAATCCTTGAGTCCTTCAACGTGGCCAGCCTGATCGAGGGCGCCGACACCGCCGTGAAGTCCTCCGAGGTCCACCTCCTCGAGATCCGCCTCGCCATGGCTCTGGGCGGCAAGGCCTTCTGCGTGCTCACGGGACAGGTGGCCGCGGTGCGCTCGGCCGTGGAGGCCGGCAAGTCCGTGATCGGGGCCAAGGGCGCATTGACCAACTGGGCGGTCATCCCCTCCCCCGATCGCGCGCTCGTCAAGGAAATTCTGGGTGGCCGCCTGATCTAGGGCGGCCCAAGCCATGGGAGACACGAGATGAGATCGAGCACCGTCCCGAACGGACCAACGGCCGGGGAAGGCCGGGCCTTTCCCCTCCTCCTCGTAGCTCTGGCTCTTTTCTCGACCTGCACCGCCGTTGCGGCCCAGACCCCTCCGCCCGCTCCTCCCGAGAAGCAGATCACGGGGGTCATCACATCGAGCGGCTTCACCCAGCTCTCCATCGCCATTCCGCCGAGCAAGACGGAGGCCACGACGGCCGTCCAGGCCCAGGAGATCCTCTCCACGGTGACGGCCGATCTGGAGTTCTCGGGCTACTTCCAGCTCGTAGACCCCTCCCTTTTCGCCGGGATGAATCCCAACGATACCAAGGTCGACTACGATGCATGGACGGGGATGAAGGCGGACTACCTTCTCCTCACGAACGTCTATGCCTCCGGCAACCAGCTAACCCTCGAAGGCCGGCTCTATGACATCAAGCGCAAAGAGATGGTGACGGGCAAGCGCATCAAGGGCCCCGCCCAGGACGTGCGGGTCCTGGCCCACAACCTCTCCTCCGTGATCCTCGACTACCTCTTCGGCGCAGGGAGCTTCCCCACCAGCCAGATCCTCTTCACGTCGCACCTGGCCACCACGGAGGACATCTTTCTCTGCGATTACGACGGGAAGAACATCCTCCGCCTCACGGCCATGGGCCAGCTCAACGTGACACCCGACGTGAACCCCCAGGGCAACCTCATCGTCTTCACCTCCATCCTGAAAGACAGGCAGGAGATCTTCCTGCTGGATCGCCAGGGGCGGCGGAGGAAACTCTACGGCGACGGGGAGGGACTCAACTCCAACCCGCGATTCTCCCACGACGGCAAGACCGTGGCCTTCTGCTCCTCCCGCTCCGGAAACCCCGACATCTGGACCATCGGCATCGATGGCAAGAACCTGACCCGGCTCACCTTCTCCTACGCCATCGACACCGCGCCCTGCTGGTCGCCCAACGACCAGCAGATAGCCTTCACCTCCGACCGATCGGGCTCTCCCCAGATCTACATCATGGACAGGGACGGCGCCAACGTGCGGCGGCTGAGTCCACCAGACAGCGGGCGCTGCGATCAGCCCATCTGGTCCCCGCGCGGCGACAAGATCGCCTACAGCTCTTTCAAGGACGGCCACTTCAACATCGCCGTGGCGGACCTGACCACCGGCGAGGTCACCTTTCTGACCCACGGGGAGGGAGACAATGAGGCGCCCTCCTGGTCGCCCGACGGGCGGTACCTGGCCTTCGCCAGCAACCGTTCCGGGAGCTATCAGATCTACATCATGCGCTGGGATGGGTCGGGAGTGACCCGAATCACGAACCAGCCGGACTGCTATTCGCCCTGCTGGTTCAAGGGCTGAGAAGGACCCGCTGGGGAGGAAATGATGCACTCGCGGGGGAATCGGAGGATCGGGGCTGACGGGACGGCCCGCGGCCTTTCGGCCGCGCTGATTGCGAGGGTCCGGGTCCCCGGGCCAGCCCGTCCATCGGCCCCCTGGCCGGTACTGCGGTGATCACCAGCCTACGCCTGAAAGATTACGCCCTGGTGGACGAGCTCGTGTTGGAGCCGGAGGGCAGGCTGTGCCTTCTCACCGGCGAGACGGGTGCGGGAAAATCCATCCTGGTCGATGCCGTGGGACTGCTGGCCGGGAACCGCGCCGAAACCGAGATGGTGAGGACCGGAACCGAGGAGGCCGTGATCGAAGGCTCCTTCCGGCCGTCCCTGAATGCCGCCGATGTGGCAGCGCTCATGCGGGGATGGGAACTGGCCTTCGAGGGCGAGCTGGTGATCCGGCGCCGGATCCAGCGTTCGGGAAGAAACACCGTGACCCTCAACGGCGCCGCCATCACGCTGGCGCAGCTCCGCGAGCTGGGCGCCCTCCTCGTGGAGATCCACGGGCAGAACCAGAGCCAGACGCTCCTCGACGAGGAGACCCACCGCCGCATCCTCGACGCGCTGCCCTCGGTGTCCCCGGCGGCCAACGCCCTTCGCGCCGCCTCCGCAGATCTCTCCCAGGCCCTGTCCCGGTGGCGGGTGCTCAGCCGCAGCGAGGCGGAGAGGGCCCAGCGGCTGGACCTCCTCCGCTTCCAGATGGAGGAGATCGACCGGGTGGCCCCGAGGACGGGTGAAGAGGAGGAACTGCTGGCCTCCAAGAGCCGGCTGCAGAACGTGGAGCGCATCGCGGAGGCGGCCGGTTCGCTTCACCAGATCCTCGCCGAAGGCGACCCCTCCGTGCGGATGCTCCTGTCGGATGCGACCCGATGGATCGAGACGCTGAAGGAGGTCGATCCGGACTGGGGAGCCTACCTCGCCGACCTCCGCCAGGCGTCCGGCGTGCTCTCCAGCATCGCCTCGGAGGCGGAGCGGACCGCCTCCACCATCTCGTTCGATCCCGAAGCCCTGGAGAGAACCCTTCAGCGCCTCGCCGACCTGGACCGCCTCAAACGAAAGTACGGCCCGACCCTCGATGACCTCCTCGCACACCGGGCGGGCATCGGAGACGAGGCGGCCCAGCTTTCCGGCGGCGAAGCCACCGCCGACGGGGCTCGCGGGCGGGTCGAGGCCTCCTTCGGGGACTACATGCGGTGCGCCCATGAGCTCGGCTCCGCTCGAAAGGCCGCCGCCGTTGAGTTCGGCAACGCCGTCGAAGCGGAGCTCAAGCCCCTCGCCATGGAGCGGGCCCGCTTCCTGGTCGAACTGGTCCCGCGTCCCGTGGGCCGCGCGGAGGAGGCTACGGAGGCGGGCCTGGAAGACATCCAGTTCCTCTTTTCGAGCAACCCCGGCGTGCCCCCCAAGCCCCTGGCCAAGATCGCTTCGGGAGGAGAGCTGAGCCGTACGCTCCTCGCCCTCCTCACGGCCACGAGGCAATGGATGGGGACCGACACGATCATCTTCGACGAGGTCGATGCGGGCATCGGCGGGCGGCCCGCCGAACGGGTCGGCAGGCGGCTCCGCAGGCTGGCGGAACACCACCAGGTCCTCTGCATCACCCACCTGCCGCAGATCGCCGCGTTCGCGCACCAGCACATCACCATCGAGAAGGTTCAAACATCCAGGCGCACCACCGTCACCGCCAAAACCCTCGGGCCCGAGGATCGGGAGAGGGAGTTGGCCAGGATGCTGGCCGGGGAGAAAATCCAGGAGACCGCGCTGGGCCACGCCAGAACCCTGCTCGCCTCGGCCTCCGACGCGGAGTAGACGGCGATGAACTCCAAGAGGCAAGGAACGTGAGGGCCGTCACAAAAGCCGCTTCCAGCAAGGCTTTTGCCTTGCATCGCTGGAAACGCCGCAGTACACTGTATTTGAATACCATTTTTCCGCCACGAGAGGAGTCTGCTCGGAATTCCCCGGGAGGCGGCATGAGGAAGGCTCCATGGGTCAGAGACCATCCCCATCAACCCGCGACCCGGCCTTGCACCGTGAGCGGAGCCCCGGACCGATGAGACAAGAGCCGGGCTCGGAGGGAATCATGGAACACGTCAAAGGACGATCTGGCACGGGGCTTCGGTGTCTGGTGCTGGCGTTGGGTTGCCTTCCCCTTCTGCACGCTCTACCTGCCCGCGCTTCGGGGCCCATGCCCCCTTCGAGCCAAGCGGGCCCTCGGCTGGAGGAGGCCTACGGCGCCGTTCCGCTGCACTTCGAACCCAACCGGGGCCAGAGTGATCCCCGGGTGGAGTATCTCGCCCACGGGCGCGGTTTCGGCCTCTACCTCACCGGGACGGGGGCGACCCTCGTCCTGGGCGCGCCGGCAGGCGCTCCGGCGCGGGGCTCCCGGCGAACTCCCCCGGATTCGTGCCCTCAGGCCAGCTCCACGATCCGCCTGTCTCTGGAGGGTGGCAACGCGACGCCGGCGGTGATCGGCCTCGACCGGCTGGCGGGAACCTCCAGCTACTTCCTGGGGAACGACCCCTCGCGATGGATCACGGCTATCCCCACCTTCGGCCGCGTCGCCTGCAAGCAGGTCTACCCGGGCGTGGACATGGTCTACTATGGAGACGGAAGGGCCCTGGAATACGATTTCCTGCTTGCCGCGGGGACGAATCCCCGAACGATCCGGCTCCGTTACGATGACGGCTCCGGGAAACCCGTCCCCGTGCGGATCGGCCCCAGCGGCGATCTCCTCCTCCCGACGCCCTTCGGCCGACTCGTCCAGCACGTCCCCGCCGTCTTCCAGGTGCGAAACGGGGCGAAGATCGCGCTCTCCGGCCGCTACGAGATCCTGGGACCGGGGCGCGTGGGCCTGGTCGTGTCCGGTTACGACCCATCTCTCCCGCTGACCATCGATCCGATCCTCAGCTATTCCACCTACCTCGGCGGAAGCGGCCAGGATCAGGGCCAGGCCATCGCCGTGGATGCCAGTGGCGATGCCTACGTGACGGGTTACACGCAGTCGACGAATTTTCCCGCGTCCAATGCGTCCATCGGCGGCAAGGACGCCTTCGTGACGAAGCTCTCTCCCGACGGCAAGAGCCTCGTCTACTCGGTCTATTTCGGTGGAACCGGCGACGACATCGCCCGCGGCATCGCATTGGACGCCCAAGGCGACGCCTTTATCGTCGGAGGGACGACCTCCTTCGATCTCCCCGTTCTCAACGGCTTTCAGTCCGCCCACGGCGGCTCGCCCACGGCGCCCAACTCGGACGCCTTCATTGCGGAGCTGGGCCCCGGCGGCACTTCGCTCGTCTATTCCTCCTATCTCGGGGGGAGCGGCAACGACGAAGCGACGGCCGTAGCCCTTGATGCGGCCGGTAATGCCTTCATCACCGGCGACACTTATTCTACGGATTTTCCCCCCGGCCTGAATCCTCCGGACCAACCTGCCTATGGGGGCGCCGGTGACGCCTTCCTGTGCGAGGTGGCCCCCGGAGGCGGCACGCTGTTGTACTCCAGCTATCTGGGCGGCGAGCTCTATGACTACGGCACGGGGATAGCGGTGGACGGCTCCGAGCGGGTCTACGTCACCGGCGGGACCTCTTCCCTCGCCTTTCCCATCCAGAACCCCTATCAGAGCCATCTGCTGGGGTCCAGTAATGCCTTCGTGAGCGTCTTCGACTTCAATACGGCGGCCGGCGCCCTCCCAGGCCAGGTCGTCTATTCCACCTACCTGGGAGGAAGCAGGAGCGACGCAGGGCAGGCCATCACGGCCGATGCGGCCGGTGATGCCTACGTGACGGGATACACGACCTCCACCGACTTCCCGGTCAAGGGCGCCTTCCAGACTACCCTGGCCGGCGGGCCATCCGCCGACGCCTTCGTGACCGAGCTCGATCAGGCCGGCACCGCCCTGGTCTACTCCACCTATCTGGGCGGCTCCCTCTTCGATGCAGGCTACGCCATCGCCGTGGGCAGCGACGGGAGCGCTTATGTGACCGGCGATACCTATTCCACCGACTTTCCGACGGCCTTCCCGGTCCAGGCCACCAATGCAAGCGCTTCCACCAGTAACAGCGACGCCTTCGTGAGCAAGCTGTCACCCTCGGGTTCGGTCCTCTCCTTCTCCACCTATCTGGGCGGGGGCGATACGGACCAAGGCCGGGCCATCGCGATCGATGGCGCCAACGGCGTCTACGTGGCCGGCACGACCTATTCGACCAATTTCCGCACGCAGAGCCCGTTCCAACCCAGCTTGGGCGGAGCCAGCGACGCCTTCGTCTCCAAGATCCTCCTGGCCGACTGCACCCTCACGTGCACCGCCGTGGCCTCCACCAGCACCGGCGCGGCCCCTCTCGCCGTCGCCTTTTCGGCCACCTCCAGCACGAGCAATTGCGGAAGCGGCACGGTGGCCTACGACTGGGACTTCGGCGACGGCTCTCCCCATTCCAGCGCACAGAATCCTGATCACACCTACACCCAGCCTGGAACGTACACCTGGACGGTGACCGCTAGCCTGGATGGCATCACCTCCAGTCAGAGCTACACCGTGGACGTCTCTCCCGGCTGCACCGTGAGCTGTTCGGCAAACGAGACGCCCAAGTCGGGTCCCGTGCCCCTGTCGGTGGCTTTTTCCTCCGCGGCCTCCTCTTCGAATTGCGACGGAGCAGCCAGCTACCTCTGGGACTTCGACGACGGCAAGACTTCCACGGACCAGAACCCGAGCCACATCTACTACCAGCCGGGCACCTACAACTGGACGATGACGGCCACGATCGGCGGCAGCACGTGCAGCAAGGGCGGCACCGTGACGGCATTGGCGACCCCGGGAAGCCTCTCGGGCATGGTGGCCATCTCCGCGGGAGACCAGTTCTTCTCCCTCGACGGTCCGGGCATCGTCTCGGGCACGGTCACGGCGGTGGATTCCTCGGGCGCTACCACGACGGTCCCCATTTCCAGCGGCCACTTCTCCTTCACGGGGCTCACCCAGGGGAGTTACCAGCTCACCGCCACGGTGACTTACACGGACAACGTCCTCTACGACGCCGACCTGCTCAGCTACGGCTGCACGGCGCCTTCGAACATGCAGCTTCAGAAGACGGCCGTTTCCGCGCCGGTCACGGTGAACACCTCCAATACCGCCTACGTGGTGCTCTCCTTCCCGCCGCCGCTGGTCATGATCCACGGCATGTTCGACTGCTATCAGAAGTGGTACGACCCCAACGCCTCGGACTCCAACGCCGCCCAATACTGGGACAACGACGCGAGGGCCCGCGGCCTTCTCAGCTTCACGCCCAACTACGCCTGGTGGGGAGGGACGTCGAGCTGGCCCACCATGGCCGACGAGGTGGCCCAGCAGATCGGGCAGGACCTCTCGGGACTGACCTCCAGCGGCGCGGGAACGGGCTCCGCCGTCCCGCCCGTCCCCACCGTCTGGATCGCAGACGATATGGGGGGCCTCGTGGCACGGGTGCTGGCCTCGGGCGACCACCGGAATGACGCGCTGGTGCAGAACGTCTGGAAGATCTACCTGCTCGGCGTGCCCAACAGCGGCACGAACCTCCAGTTGGCGGGGAGCGACAACGGCACCCTGAGCACCGACACCATCCTGCGGCGCTTCAACGCCGTCTATCCCGACTTCGGGAGCCTGGAAGGCCGGGTCTACGCCATCGCCGGGGACAGCGGCCTGTGGGGGCTCCAGAACGACGACGGGTTAGTTTCGCTGGCCTCGGCCTTCACCATCTCTCGGGAGCTGTGCACGACGACCTTCGGCTACCCCGTCTGCCAGCAGTACCCCGCGGTGAGCTTCGCCGCCGGGACGGGCCACATCTTCGACTTCTCCCATTCGGAGCTCGGCAGTCCCGCTTCCACCCAGGCGATCTTCGAGGGGGTCATCCTGCCCGGCGTGGCGGCGCTGGCCAAGAGCGGCCTGCTTCCGGAGCACGTGCCCGAGAGTCCGGCGGGTAGCGTCGTCTGGGGCACCACCAGCCGCACTTCGGGAACCAAGAGAGGACGCATCAAGGCCACCCTGAGCCGCTCGGAGGCGGGCCAGTCCTTCTCCTACCCCTTTACTATCGGTGAGACCGACGGCATGGCCCTTCTGGCCACCGTCACCGACGGCTCGGCCGACTTCCAGGTGCTTAACCCCACAGGCCAGGTGGTGCAGAGCAGCGCCTCGGTGGACGGCCTCTTCTCCTTCTCCACCCTGAATCCGCCCCCGGGTACCTGGACGCTCGTCGTGACCCCCGGCAGCTCCGGGGTCTCCTTCACTGCCACGGCGCAGGAGGACAGCCCCTTCGGCATCCGCGGGAGCCTCGACGCTGGCTACTACCTGCCCGGCTCCACGGCGGTCCTCCGGGTGGACCTGGAGGGCAGCCCCCAGGTGACCCCGCAGCAGGTCAGCGCCTCCCTGTACGATACGGCCGGCAACCTCATCGAGGGGCCCGTCACCCTCTACGACGACGGCCAGCACGAGGACGGCGCTCCGGGCGACGGCTCCTACGGCGCCCTCCTCGCCGTCTTCCCGAACCCGGGAGACTATCCCGTCGTCTTCACCGCCAGCGGCGCCTACCAGGGAGAGGCCTTCTCCCGGCTCGCCTTCGCCACCCTGACGGTGGTGCCCTCCACCCACCTGCTGACGGGCGCCTTTGCCTTCTCACCCGTGAGCGCCTCCGGCGGCAGCACCACGGACGCCATCCAGATGACCGCCGGCGTTACCCTTCCGGCGGCGGGGAGCTACGCCCTCTCGGCGGACCTGGTGGATGCGGGCGGCCTCTTCGTGGCCCACGCGTCCACGGCTCTCACGGCCACGGCGGCGGGCTTCACCGCCGCCACCCTGGTCTTCCCGCTGGACGGAGCCACGTGCAGCCAGCTCGATGCCCCGCTGACGGTGGCCGGCCTCCAGGTCCTGGATGGAGCCACCCTGACGCCCGAGGACGTCTGGGGTTCTCCCATCTACACCCCGGCTTACCCCTCCGGCACCTTCTCCTGCCAGAGCGGAACCCCCGAGCCCACGCCCACGGCCCTCCAGCCCTCCTTGGCCGTGACGGGCACCTCCATCAGCCTGCTCGTGGCGGGCACCGGCTTCCAGAGCGGCGCCACGCTCGCCTTCGACTCGGGTATCCAGGTCAACAAGGTGGTCCAGCTCTCGCAGAACCTCCTGTCGGCCTCCATCACCATCCTCTCGAACGCGGCCGCGGGCGGCCACACGCTGACCGTCACCAATCCCAACGGCACGTCGGGGAACCTGGTCTCGGCCTTGACGGTCACGCCGAACCAGCCGCCCACCGTCAGTCTGCTGACCCCCGCCGGCGGGACCATCTACACCAGCTCCTCCCCCAGCCAGGTGAGCGTCTCGGCCTCCGCGAGCGACGACATCGGAGTCACTCAGGTGGTCTTTCTGCTGGACGGCGCGCCCGAGGCCAGCGTGAGCCGGTTCCCGTTCATCTGGAGCTTCGACTCCTCCGTCCTGACCCACGGGGCCCACACCCTGGCGGCCGTGGCCTACGACACCAGCGGCCTGACCGCCCAGGCCTCCGTGACGGTCTACAAGGACCCCCCCACCGTCACTGCCATCGGCAAGCTGACCAACCCCTTCCGCCTGAAGGTCACGGGGACCAACTTCCTTCCGGGCCTCTCGGTCACTATCGGAAATGACGCGACCCCCTGGTCCGGCGTCACCGTCAAGTCGGACACCAAGCTGATCCTCAAGAAGGGGGCCGGCCTCAAAGCGCTCTTCCCGAAGGGTCAGGCGGTCACGATCCGCATCGCCTACCCCGACGGCACGGAGGGAACGGCCAGCTACACCAGGCCCTGAGTCTTCGTAATCTCGACCGAGATAAAGGGGCGGCCTCCGGGCCGCCCCTCTTCTTCATCCCTCCGAAGGTGTCACCCTGAGGGCACCCCCCAGAGGGCTCCCCGGGAAGGGTCTCAGCGGTGGAGCCTGGAGGAACTGCCGTGAAGGCTCCGCTGGCATTCTGCCCAGACCCTCGCGTGGGATCCTTCAGGAGCGTTGCTCCGAAGCAGCCTTCAGGATGACGGCAACGGCGGGTTGTCGTCACAGTGTCGGTGGCTTGGCCCCACCCATCAGGTCCGGCGCGAGATCCCGCCAACCGGGATTCACCGATTCCACCAAGGCCATCTTGCGCGCCCGCCGCCAGCCCTTGATCTGCTTCTCCCGGGCGATGGCCCCGAGCGCCCCCTCGCCCACCTCGTAGTACACCAGTTTCTTGACGTTGTACCGCGAGGCAAACTCGTCCTTGATTCCACGCCGGTGCTCCTCCATCCTCCGGATGAGATCGGAGGTCACGCCCACGTACAGCGTCTTGGTGTGGCTAGCCAGGATGTACACGAAGAACAGCCTCTTTCGCGCCATGACACACGCTACCACCCTTTTCGCCTGCCGTCCCGCTCTCGGTGCGGCCAGTCAAGCCTCCCCCCTCCGGAAAGCTGTCACCATGAGGGCACCCCACAGAGGGCTCCCCTTGAAGGGCCTCAGGCGTGGAGCCCAAAGGAACCCCAGTGAGGGCTCCAAGGGCGTTTTGCCCGGTCCCGCGCCGGAGATCCTTCAGGGGCACTGCTTCGAAGGGGCCTTCAGGATGACGGGAAAGCGGACGGGCGGATCGGGGGGCGGCTCTCCCTTGACAAGACGTGGGGGGGGGGGGGTAGCCTGGAGCCACTTTGAAAGGAGGTGTTCGATGGGTACGATCCTCTTCCTCATCACGGTCCTGGTCTGTTCTCCTTCCGGCGGCGTTGTCTGGGGCACGACGAACTGAGCGGCACCGGGACCCGAAGCCCAGGGAGGCCCTGGCCGGGCCTCCCTGGGGCTCTCCCCTCCCGTGTCATCACGCAGGCGTCCCGCCCCGAAGCTCCCGCACCTCCGGGAGAGCGGTTATAGCCTCCCTGATTTCTTTGTTAGGGTTTCTTGCTTCTATCTCATTCAGTAGCTTCAGTGCGCTCTGTCGCCAGAAAGAAGCTGACCGCTTCTTCCCAGCTCTCGCAGATGCCAGGGCCCTGAGCCGCCTGTATCTCAGGCCCGCCAAGCCGCGATCCAGGCTTCCAGCATAAGGTTGAAGAAGCCTAAGGACAAGCATCACATCTGGGAAGCGACCGACGTCCTGCAAGGCTTCCCCGGCGGTCAGAAGGAAAAGTGTCCCCCTCCACACACCGTGATGAGGTGAAAGCCTTGGCAAAATATCCATGGCCGTTAAGGCAGCGCGCGAGGACTGATCGGCCTTGATCAAGAAAGATACAAGGGCGTCTGCGACTTCAGCTACAAGCCAGAGATTCTCTGAGACCTGAGCCTGATTGAGTGCGTTCTCTAACTCTTCATTTGCTCTACCATAATCTATCTTCTTTTCGGCATACTGAAGGAGGGCATCTTGCGCACGGAATCCAATGGTCCAAGCCTTCTCCCGATGGTCTAACTCGTCTCTTACCCAAGGCACCACCTCGTTAGTGCTGGTGACTGCCAATGCTGGTGCGCACAGGTGGTTCGCTATAGCCAAGATCTCGTTGGTGCACGCCAGCGCCTCTCCTGTGGCGCAACTTTCAAGGTATAAGTCTACCGATTCTCTTTGGCAGACTAAGGCCTTAGCGAAATTGCCGTTTACGAAGTGGAGCATGCCCAAGGTGTGCAGGTTTGCGGCATAAAAGTAGCGCATGCCATAGTGCTGGGACATGGTAAGCGAGCTTGAAACTGTTTTCTCTGCTTCATCCCAAAGCCCCAGCATAGTCTGGTAGAGAGCTTGGTTGGACAAGGCTGAGACGTACAGGTCCCTGTAGCCGAACTGCCTTGCGACAGCCAGCCCCTCTCGGTCGATGAGCAACGCCTTCCGATAATCGCCGAGTTCATAGAGAACCAAGGCCAAGTTGATGGTGATGGAGACCATGTTGGGTCTTAAGCCATAGGCCCGAGCCTGGTTCAAGGAGGCCTGAAGGACCCTCTTGGCCTCTTTCAACCGGCCTTGATAATAGTGTGCGAGTCCCTGGTTCATCAGGGCATAGACGAGGGAGCCATGGGCCCCGATTCGTCTGGCGAGGCGCTCCGCCTGCTTGAACTGCTCCATGGCCTCGTTCATCCGGCCGGACATGGCCAGGGGAACGGCCGAATCCAAGAGGATTCGGCATCGAAGCTGGTCATCCCCCAGCTCCCTCGCCAGGCTCATGGCCTGGTCATATTCCTGAATGGACGCATCGAGCTCGCCGCGGCTTCGATGGCATCCCGCTACGTGCATGCGAGCATCCACGAGCTCGGGGCACAGCTTGCCGGTCTCCTGGATGATCTGGCGGCACCTGGCTTCGGTCTCGTCCAATCTTCCCAAGTCCTTGCTCGTCTTGGCGAGCTCCATAAGCCCTCGCCGACACTGTTCGTCATCGCCGGCCGAGACGCCGTGCTTCTCTCGCAGTCGGATGTACCGCTCCAACAGGTTGAAGGCCGCGCCGTTGTCGTATCGGTCGCGGGCGTCCTGGGCGGCGAGCCAGAGGTAGTGGGCGGCCTTCCCGTCCTCGCCGGCGGCCTCGAAGTGGTGGGCCAGGTAGGGCCACGTCCGGCGGTCGCCCCCCTCCTGGTCCTCCAGGAAAGCGGCGACCTGGGCGTGCACGGCCCGCTTGGCCGAGAAGGTGAGCGACTCGTAGAGGGCATCGCGCAGGAGCGAGTCGGCAAAGGTGGCGTAGGGCCGCCGTCCCGACGCGTCCAGGCGCAGGAGCCCCTTTTCCGAGAGGGCCCTCACCCGCTCCTCCGCTTCCAGCTCCCTCAGCGCCCGCACTCGCGCGAGCAGGCTGACGGAGAAGGAGGCGCCCAACACGGAAGCCGTTTTCAAAAGGTGGCGCTCCTCCTCGGGAAGGCCCTCGACCTGGGTCAGGAGCACGCCCTCCAGGGTGTCCGGGAAGGCCGAGGCAGTCAGGCGGTCCTCGTCCACCTCGAGCAGTCCGGAGGGACCCTTGGCCAGCAGACCCTGGTGGGCGAGCACGGCCAGCACCTGCTGGATGAACTTGGGGTTGCCCCGCGTCTTCTCCATGACGAAGCGGGTGAAGGCCTCGGGGGGCGCGGCCATGCCGCCGGCCCGCGTCAGGAACTCGCGCACCTCCTCCTCGCTCAGGGGTTCGAGGCGGACCGTTCGAAGGCCGGCCGCCGCCTCTCCCACTGCCGCGGTGGCGCTGGAGCGAAAGGCCAGGAGAAGCTTGAGAGGGGTCTCCTCCAGCTCGGCCAGAAGGGCTGCCAGGAATTCCAGCGAGGCGGGATCGGCGTGCTCCAGGTGGTCCACGAAGAGGCCGTACGGCTCCTGTGCGGCCTGACGCAGGAAGAGCCGGGCCAACATGGCGAAGGCGGCCTCCTTCCGCTCCTTGGCGGAGAGGGCCTTGACGGCGGCCGTCTCCTCCATCGCGAGACCCAGGAGGGGCGCCATGAGGCAGAGGAAGTCAGGGTCTTCGGCCGCCATCCCCTGCCGGAGGGCCTCGAGGCGCAGGGCCTCGCCGGAGGTGCGGCTCACGCCCAGACAGGAGAAGAGCACCGGCGTCCAGGCCGAGAGGTAGCTCTCGCTGCTGTAGGGGACGAGCGGCACGGTGATGTGGCGGATTCCCGCCGCGTCCAGCCCCAGGCCGAGCCGGTGCAGGAGCGCGCTCTTCCCGACCCCGGCCTCGCCCGTCACGGCCAGCGCCAGAGGCTTCGACGGATCGGCCAGGAGCGGTCCCAGCTCCCCGAGCAGATCCTCCCGCCCCACGTACTCCGCGAGGCGCTCCTCCTCCGCCTGCCGCTCGCCCTCGGGCCTGAAGACGCGCACACGCTCGCCGATGCCCTTGACGAAGACGGGGTCGAGCTCTCGGAACACGAGCGCCCCTCCCGCCTCCTCGGCCACCTCCCTGGAGGCCAGCACGCGCCAGGCGTGGGCGTTCTGCATCAGTCGGGCCGCCAGGTTGATGCCGGCGCCCATGACCGTGTACTCCCGCCGCGTCTCACAGCCCACGAAGGCCGCGAAGAGCCCGGAGACGGTGATCCCGATGCGCACCTCGGCCAGGAGTTCTCGCAGCGTGGCAGAACCGACCAGCTCCAGGGCCGCCCGGCAGGCCATTTCCTCCTGGCGCTCCAGGGCGTAGGGAACGCCGAAGCAGCAGATCGCCTTGCTCCCCTTGTCGCCCATGTCCAGCTTGTTCACGTGGCCGCCGTACTTTCGCACCGTTTCGGCGATGATCCGGTAGACCCGGCGGCAGCGGTCCACCGCTTCGGCGTCGAGGTCGTAGTCGATGCCCCGGAAGGCGAGGAAGAGGACCGCCGTCCGCCGGTGCTCGGCGACGGTGTGGCCCCGGCCGGTCCCAGCCCTGGCTTGGACGAAGCGCGGCAGGAAGGCTTCGAGACTTTCTCGGCTGGGCAACGGCGAGCGTTGGGTGCCGTCAGGCTCGGGCGTCCGATGCAGCCCGTCCGAGCCCGAGAGAAGCAGGAAGCCGTCGCCGGCCTCCTCCACCCGGCAGTCGATCGGGAGCCCGGCCCGACACGAAGGCCCCAGGAGGACTTGCCCCCGCGAGGCGCGGTGCTCCGCCTCCGCGGCCTCGTCAAGGGCCGAGCCGGCGGCGAAGTAGTCGCGTCCCGTCTCCTGATCCCCTACTGTACCGATCAGGAGAGAACCGACGGAGATGCCCGTCTTCATGGCGAGCGAGAACTCGCCCCCGCGGGTGGAGATGGACTGGAAGCGGCGGATCTCCTCGTGCATCCGGAGCGCGGCCCTCAGCGCCCCCGACAGGTCCGGAGGGAAGAGCAGCGTCATCGCGTCGCCCCCGAACCGGAGAACGTCTCCGCCCTCCTCGTGGACGATCGCGATCATGGCCGCGAAGAAGTCGTTCAGAACGCGGGTGAGCTCCTCCGCCCCCTCCCTCCCGATGGCCGCCAGCCGCTCGGTCATGGCCGTGAAGCCGGCCAGGTCCGCGAAGAGCAGGCATCCCTCCGTCCGATGGGCGCCCTCCGCGGAGCCCAGGAGAGGCCACAGGCTCCTCGGCACGAAGGCGGCCAGATCCCGTCTGAAATCGCTCAAGAGCGCCCCCGAAGCAGCCGAAATCAGGTTCCGGCGGTCCGCGCCGCCGGCTCCAGGGCCCTAGGATGGACCAGGAAGAGCTCCACTGTCCACGGTGGCGTGCCCCGGCCACACGAAGTTGGGTGGACCCCGTGGAACCCGGTCAGGGATTGGGCGGCGGTGAGGATCCCGAGGCGGGTTGGGTATACGCCAGCAGGAAGCGCCTGGTCTCGGGGTTCATTTCCAGAAAGACGATTCCGTAACCGACCCTCGTCTTCCGCACCACCCGGGCCTTGAATTCCACCACCTTGAGCGGCACCGTTCCCGGCACCCCCACGCGTAGGCTGACCATGGTCTTGTGCGGAAGCTCTTCTTCCAGGGCCACCTGGGCTCCGGTCAGCGAGATGTCGCGGAGCACCCCACGCAACTTCTGCCCTCCGCCCGAAATCAGGCAGGCAGTCTGGAGGCTGCGTCGCGGTGCCCTTCGCAGGTCCCAGCTTGCGGAGCCTTCATCGGTCTGCCTGTCGACTAAGCCGGGAGGAGGCGGACCCGGGGGTGGCTTGCGGGGGGCCGCCTCCGCGGGAAGGTTGCTCAGGAGATGGACCAGCGAGCTTTCCAGCTGGTTCCTTCGGACGGGCTTGGTCAATACGAGGGTGCGCTGTCCCGTCGAGGCCTCCACGTTCATCCCTTCTTCCGTGAGGATGAGGACGGGAAGGTCGCGAAAGGCGGCCTCAGAGCGGAGAGCGCTCAGCGTCTGAAAGCCCCCGACGGTCGGAAGCGAGAAGTCAATCACCAGAAGGTCGGGGAGGCCCGAGAGATACATGGCCTGGATGGCCGACATGTCACTCGCGAACACCTGGCAACTCAGGCGCACGCCGCCCAGCCCCTCGAAGGGATCGGCGAAAAGCAACAACTCAGCTTCGGCCAGGACGGCCGACACTCGGTACGTCATTCGTCCCCGCCCATCCGGGTTGCCCATCCAGGCGATGCGGCAACCCACCCGTTCCCCAAATGCGAGACCATGCTATCACGGGCCGTGCGGGGGAGGGAACGGGGCGAGGCCGTTCGGCAAACCCCGAGGTCAGGCCGCCTGTTCGGGGACGGGCTTGCGCCGGAAGAGGTAGGAGATGAGAATGCCCAGGGCATAGAGCACGATGATCGGCACGGCCACGATGGTCTGGTTCACGGGGTCGCCGGAGGGGGTGATGACCGCCGCGATGATGAAAGCGATCAGGACGGCCCACTTGAACTTCCGCAGCAGGAAGCCCGGGCTGACGATGCCCAGCCGGGTCAGGAAGAGGATGAGGATGGGGGTCTCGAAGGTCAGGCCGATGCCCAGGAGGAACTTCATTTCGAAGTCCCAGAAATAGGAGACCGTCACCACGTTGGTGAACCCCTCGTTGAACTGGAAGAAGAACCGGAATGTGTAGGGCAGGACCACGTAGTAGCAGAAAGCCACGCCGGTGAGAAAAAAGAGGGAGGTTCCCAGCACGAAGGGGAGGGCCATCCTCTTCTCCCTGGACTTGAGGCCGGGGGCGATGAAGCGCCAGAGCTGATAGAAGATCCAGGGGGCCGAGATCACGAGGCCCACCACGAAGGCCACCTTCATGTAGAGGAAGAAGACCTCCGTGATCTCCGTGTAGGCCAGGCTCTGCTGGCCCTTGGGCAGGTACTTGAAGTAGGGGGCCACCAGAAACTTCATGATCTTGTCCAGGAACAGGGTGGCCACCCCGAAGGCTACGGCCAATCCGATGAGGGCCCAGTAGATGCGCCGCCTGAGCTCCTCGAAGTGTTCGAGGAAGCTCATCTCTCCCGTTCCCTGCGTCCCCTTCCCGGCCATCAGCGAGGCTCCACCGGTGGGGGCGGTTCGTCACGGCGCTCCGTTTCGCCAGCGGGAGGCGAGGCGGACTGCGGCGTCTGCGCAGGCGGCTCGGAGCCGGGCACGGGGAGGGCATCGCTCCTCTCCTGTTCGACGGGCGAGGCGGTCGGAACGACCGCCGTTTCGGCGGGCGGCCGGTAGGCGGGCGCGGGAAGGGCGCCGCTGGGACGCTCGGCGGGAGGCTCCACCGTGACCGTGCGCTTGATGTCATCCACCTCCCGCTCGATGGTGTCCTGCAGCTCCTGCGTGGCGCGCTTGAACTCGCGCATGGCCCGGCCCAGCGACTTGCCCAGCTCGGGGAGCTTCTGGGGACCGAAGAGGAGGAGGGCGATGACCAGGATGAGTAGGAGCTCGCCGGAGCCGATGTCAAACATGGCGTTCCTCCAGAGGCCCATGGCTCAGGCTTCCGGAGCGGAAGCCCTCCAGGTCCAGCGTGATGAAGCGAAATCCCAACTCCTTCATGTGGCGGCAGAGCGCCTCCCTGAAAGCCGGTTCCAGGAGGCGGTCCATCCCCTCCCCTTCAACCTCGATACGGGCCGCGTCGTCCAGCAGGCGGACGCGCACCTGGTGAAAACCGTGGGCCTTCAGAAATTGCTCGGCCCTCTCCACGCGCGACAGATCGCCCAGAAGGATGGGGCGGCCCGCCGGGAACCGCGAGGAGAGGCACGCCGCGGCAGGCTTGTCCCACGTCTCCAGGCCGAGCTGTCGGGATCGCTCCCGCACCTCCGCCTTGGTGAAGCCGGCCTCCAGGAGGGGAGCCCGCATTCCTCGCTCTTCGGCGGCCTTCATGCCGGGCCTCCAGTCGCCCACGTCGTCGGCGATGGCCCCGAACAGAAGCCAGCGCATCCCTTGCGACGACGCCACCTCCTCCATCCGGGCAAAGAGTTCGCTCTTGCAGTGGTAGCATCGGAAGGCATCGTTGGCCACGAAGTCGGGATTGTCCATCTCGCGGGTATGGACCACCTGATGCCGGATCCCCCGCCGCCGAGCGAAGGCCGCGGCGGCCTCCAGCTCTTCGCGGGGAAGGGTGGGCGAGTCGGCCGTGATGCCCATGCAACGCTCACCCAGGACGGCCGCGGCCTCCACCAGGAGCAGGGCCGAATCGGCGCCTCCGGAAAAGGCCACGAGCGCCCCCTCCCCGAACTGCTCCAGGATCGCGCGAAGCCGGGCCACCTTCTCTTCCATCGCGTTCACGGGGGGTTCACCTCGATCCCTCCAGACACGTGTCCACTGTAGTCCAGATGAGGCGGGAGGACAACGCTTGCCCGCTCGGAGGCTCAGCGGCGCTCTCCTTCTTGCCGGTCCCGTTTCCTTCGGTCCACGACGGTGAGGAGCGCCACCAGCACGGTGAGGGTGCCGATCATGCAGAACAGGCTACCC
>JBAWEQ010000065.1:0-2991 GCA_049591295.1 Acidobacteriota bacterium | reverse complement strand
GTACCACCAAGAGACGGGAGAGACAGGCGCCTCGCCTGTCGAGTACCACCGAGAGACGGGAGAGACAGGCGCCTCGCCTGTCGAGTACCACCGAGAGACGGGAGAGACAGGCGCCTCGCCTGTCGAGTACCTCTGCCCTGCACAGGCGTGGGCGCCTGTGCCTCCCGTGAATGCGGGCCTTCGTGCGGCCGAAAGGCCGGCCGATGTGAACATCGGCCGCTACGGGGGGGAGGATCCTTCTTGAGCGATGGCCCAGCTCGCGAGGGCGCGGAAATCGTCGAGGTGCTCCGTGATGATGGCCTTGACGATGGCGAGGTTCAGCGCCCGGTAGTCGTGGACGGCGACGTTTCGGAACCCGACCATCTTGGCCATCTTCTCCGCTAAGGCGGGGTCGAGCTTTCCGGCCTGGGCGAGCATGGCGAAGGCGTCGCGGCTCTCTTGCGGCACTCCGAGCCGGTGGCGGCGGACGTGGTGCATGGCCAGGTCGATGGCGGCCTCGCAGGCCCGCTGGAGGTTCAGGATGATGGAGTCCTGGCGGGTCTGGTCGCTTATGAGACGGGCGTCGTCGCCGGCGTACTCCTCTCGCACGCGGGCGGTGCAGCGCTCGATGATCGCCGCTTTGTTGAGGCTCACGTCATCGGCCATAGACGGTGCCCTCCCTTCGCACCTGCTCCAGAATCTCGCGGCGCTCTTCGTTGAGGCGGGCATAGGCCGAGTAGGCCGCCGTCTCGAACCGCTGGCGGGCTTCCTCGCCGCCTTCGTACAGCAGCACGGAGGCCTCGAGGACCTGCATCCGCATGACGGTGGATGACCGGAGAAGGTCCACAAGGTCCACGGGAGCGTGGAGCGCGACTGCCAGGCGCTCTTGGAGGTCCCAGCGGACAACAGGGTCGAGCGGCGCCGTGGGCAGGACGGCGATGTCCAGGTCGCTCTCCCGAACGGCCTGGCCCTTTGCCGTGGAGCCGAACCGGTAGATGGCCACGACCCCCGGCAAGGCGGCCGTGAGGATCTCCGTGATGAGGGCGTCGGTGCCTTCGGACATCATCGTCGAACCCTCTTGCGAAGCGGCACCCTGCGCCGGACCGTCACCGCAGGCCCCTGCCCCGCGCTGGCTCCATCACCACTCCGGGAAACGTCCTGCGAAAAGCTTACCACGGAAGATTGTAGATTGAAGATGCAGATTGCAGATTGCAGATTGCAGATTGGTGGAGGCAGTGAAGAGTTAAGAGTTAAGAGTTAAGAGTGAAAGGGTGAATGCTGGCCTTTGTAGCGGCCGGGGGGAGATTGCAGATTGAAGATTGCAGAGTGCAGATCGAAAGATCGAAAGCAGGCCTCTGTAGCGGCCGCAATTTATTGCGGCCGAAGGGCCGGCCGATGTGAACATCGGCCGCTACGGTGAATGCACAACCTCGAAGTCGCTGGCAGGCCTTTGTAGCGGCCGCAATTTATTGCGGCCGAAAAAACTGCGGAGAAACGGCGACTCGCCGCTACTCCTGTCGGGTTTCAATGTCCGGCAGGCTGAGGCTCCGAATGATCTTCCTAGCAAGGCTCTCGGCAATTTCTTTGTGGCGGGGGACCGCCTCGACGGCGCCCGTTTGCGGATTGCACCACAGGGAGTGACGCCGCCCTTCGCGTTTGCGGTAGCATCCAAAGCGGCGCAAGTGCTGCAAGAGGGTCTCGCGTTTCACCGGACGACCACAACGTCCTTCACGGCGTTCTTGGGGATCGCCCGGAGAGCGTCTTTTCTGCGGTCCTCCAGAATGAGCGCTATGGCCTCGGCCAGATTTTCCCTGCAAGCTTCTTGTGTTCTGCCCTGGCCATTGGCCCCGGGAACCTCCGGGCAATACGCGACGTACCACTCGCCATCACGCTCAATGATGGCCGTGAATTCGTTCTTCATCACGACCTCCTCGATTCAATCTAGAGTCCGCGAACTCGGTGGTCAACATGCAACCGGCGGATGCAAGGATAGAGCGTCAGGCAGGGACAGTCGAGGATGTGAAGGACTCCTCTTGGAGGCCTTCGTAGCGGCCGGGAAAGGATTGCAGATTGAAGATTGCAGAGTGCAGATTGAAAGATCGGGGGCGTGCCTTCGTAGCGGCCGGAGGTGGAGACAGTAAAGAGTTAAGAGTAAAGAGTAAAGGGGAGAATGGGGGCCTTCGTAGCGGCCGCAACTTGTTGCGGCCGAAGGGCCGGCCGATGTGAACATCGGCCGCTACGGTGAATGCGCAACCCCGAAGTCGCCGGCTGGCCTTCGTAGCGGCCGCAACTTGTTGCGGCCGAAGGGCTCGCGAACCGCGGTACGGCTCCTCTGGGCGGTCATCCTGGCAAGCGAAGCGCGTCCAGGATCGTGCTGCCTTCGCGTGAAGGACGGGATTCCGGCCTCCCTTCGGTCGCCGGAATGACGGCAATGGGGGGCGGTCGCGCCACGGAGAAGATCGAATACGTAAGATCGAATGCGGGCCTGCGCGGCGGCGGGAGCCTACAGTAATTCGAGAAACTCATCAACGGTGAGCCCGGCGCTACGGATCAGGGCGCGCAGGGTGCCGACGGAGAGCTCCTTGTGTTGGGGGATGGAGAGGAAGATTACAGATTGAAGATTCCAGATTGCAGATTGAAGGATGAAGGCTCGCCTCCAGCCTCCGTTGTGGGAGGGGATGCCTATCCCCGACCTGGCTTTGCGGTAAAGGAGTGAAGAGTGAAGAGTTAAGGGGTGAATGCTGGCCTTCGTAGCGGCCGCAATTTATTGCGGCCGAAAGGGCTGGCCGCATGCCGCCATGGCCTCTCTTTCCGTCATCCTGGCAAGCGAAGCGCGTCCAGGATCGCGCCGCCTTCGGGTGAAGGATAGGATTCCGGACTCCCTTTGGTCGCCGGAATGACCGCGAAGGGAGGTGGCCGGAGGGAGATTGCAGATTGAAGATTCCAGAGTGCAGATTGAAGGATTGGGGGCGTGCCTTCGTAGCGGCCGCAATTTATTGCGGCCGTTCGGCC
>JBAWEQ010000064.1:0-6503 GCA_049591295.1 Acidobacteriota bacterium | reverse complement strand
TCAGCAAGCTCCCGCACCGTACCATCGCTCTGCCTCCTTCTTGTTGAGAAGCTCGAAGCCTCTAAACACTTCAAGCCTACAACAGAGGAGGCACTTCCTTTCAATTGCCATTTTGGACAGGTGTGATGTAATCTCCATTCTCATCACGTAGCCATTCGTTCTTATTCAGTTGCTTGTTCCATTTCCGTACAGGCTGTTTCCTCGGCTCTTTGACCGGAACTCGGATTGGGTTGAAATTTAGGCGTTTGCCTTTGGAATACCAGTAGATACTGTTATGGAAAACATCAAAAGTTTGAGAATTTGCACCGTACTTGTTGCTGTAGTACCAGATCACTTCATTTTGAAAGCATTCTGGGCTCATTACCTCGTCGAGAATCATGCGTAGGCGATGTCCTTGTCTTTCGTCGCAGTGCGTAAAAAGGCTGCCCCCCTCCGCCAGCAGTTCCTTCATGAGCATCAGCCGCTCGTACATGAACTGGAGGTAGTTGTCATTGGCCCAGATGTCGGTGTATTGAATTTGCTCGCCGAGGGTGTAGGTCTCGCCGTTCAGCTTGGCGGTGCCTTTGGCGCCGCGCAGGCTCACCTTGCGGACGTAGTCGGCCCCCGAATCGAAGGGCGGGTCGATGTAGATGAGGTTCACCTTGCCCCGGAAGCCGTTGGCGAGAAGGTGGGCCAGGACCTCCTTGTTGTCGCCATGAAAGAGGAGGCCGCCCTTGGGGTAGGCCGCGGGCCAGTCCCGCCAGGCATCGGTCGGCGAAGCGGCGGGCGTGGGCGCCCGCCCCACGGGGTCGAAGGTCTCCACGTGCTGGGCGGGAAAGGCGGTGACGCGGCTGAGGGGCCTCTTGCCTACCCAGGTCAGCATAGGGCGGCCCTTGGCGGCGGTGATCCTCACGTCGGCGTTCTTCTCGCTATTTTTTGCCATGCTTCGTCTTCTCCGCAACGGTGGTCCGCTCTTGGACGGCGGCGATACGGGCTTCTTTGATCCAGCGGGAGAAAAGGTCCTGGCTGTACTGCCTGGAGACGCCGCCCTTGGGAGCGAGCCCCAGATGCCGCAGGAGTGCTTCTACGCTCAGGGCCAGTTCGCCGAAACCGAGGTGGCACAATCCGTGAAAAGCCAGCCTGTCGGCGGTGCAGAAGGCGGGTTTCGGGTCTCGCGCCTGACGGATGATCGTAAGGCCCTCCAACTCTCCAGGGTCTATGCCTTCACGAACGATGGCCGGAAGCTCGCTGACGGTTTGGGCCAAGTCCAGCGCCAGCGCCTCTTGAATAATAACCCGGCCAACCGCCGCATCGGCCCGGAGATCGATCGGGCACTGGGTGGATTCACCTCCCGCTGCCGGTTTTTTCCAGTACCTCACTTCTTGGTCGGCGACCACGCCGGGGATGATCACTTCGGCTTTTCCCGTGACGTGCGCCCACAACCCCATCTCGTGGAGCCCGATGATGGCGGCGGCGTCAAGCAGAAACAATCTTGGCTTCGTAGGCATCCGAGTCCAGGTCATAGCCGTGTTGGTCGAGATCGTGCCCCAGGTCGCCCACCGTGGTTTCCATCAGCTCGGCCAGCTTGCCCCGAGAGATTTTCCCCGCCAAGAAACACCGCACCGCCAGAAACACGAATCGTTGCGGAATCGCGGGCTCGTGGCAGGCTTCACAGGGTCGCCGCCCACGGTCGAGGACCTTGAGGCGCCCGTCCAAGAGTAGCTTCTGGGCCTCCTCGCGGGAAAGGACATCCAGGTTGACCATCCTCCAGACCACCGCCTCGACACTGACGCCGAACTCGTGGGCCGCCTCCAGGATGGCCATGCCGCGGGCTCCCTTCTCAGTGCGAAGGGAATTGATGAACGGATCGAGGGCGGTGACCGGAAGGAGCAGGCGGCTTGCGAAGACATCGGCCAGCGTCTCGGTGCGGTTTTTGCTTCGCGTGGGCGCTGGGGCGTCCGAGGGCGGCGTGCCTTCCCAGGTGAGCAAGTGGAACAACTCGTGGGCGAGGCTGAAGTGCACTCGCCAGGCTGGTTCACCCCCACGCAGACAAATGCCTGAGCCGAAATCGCCCCTGGCGGTGAGCGCGGAACCCCCCTGGAGAGGAGAAAAGAAAATCTTGATGCCCCACTCCCCTTCGAGGGCTTCCCGGAGGGAGAGTGCCGGGCGCGCGCCGAGGGAGAGCATTTCGCGGGCCTTGTCCGCCCAGGACCCCACTTCTTCGAATGCCAAACGGCGTAAGTCCTTGGGCGGTTCGAAGGAGGGCATGGCCCCTTTCGGCTCGTGGCCCGCCAGCCTCTCGAGGAAGGCGTAACGGCGGCATCGCGTCAGGAACACCTGCTCTTCCCGCTCCCGAAAGGGCGTCGCGCTGCCCTCGGCCCCCCTCCAGAGAACCCGCTGTGCAGCCGAGGCTAGCTCCCCCGTGAGGATAGCCGTCGCGGGGACGCCAAAGAAAGATGCGAGGCGCACGAGCTCGGTGGCCTTCAGGGCTCTCTTGCCCGCCTCCAAATCGCAAAGGACCTGAGCGAATTTGAACCCGGCCGCCTGCGCCAGATCCTTTTGAGACAGGCCCCTGCGCTTTCGCAATTCGGCGACACGGGCGCCGAGTTCGCGGTCGTTCTGCTTTTTGTCCATCGTCCTCCCCCTGCTTGTCCTATGTCCCAATATATACTCGCGTGCAGGAGAAATCAAGATTTTCTTGATGGCCACCTTTGAGGCGGCCTTAACTGGCACCGGCGGGTTCTTTCTCTGGGGGAGGCAGCAAGGCCGCCACCTGGTCCGCCCCGACCGTGTCGCTCGCGGTAAAGATCATTTCATATTTGAGCAGCTTCGGATTGAGGTTTTCCCACGCCCGAAGCGCCATGGCCTTCCGGCCCTTCTCCCCATCCACCGGGTGCGCCCTTTCTCGCTCCGCCTTGACCTCCACGATGATAGCTTTGCCCGAACCCCGCCTCCCACCCTTGGGCGGCTTTCTTCGGATGACGAAATCGGGGGTGTAATTCCGCCACTTTCCCTTGTCATCCTTGTATTCCACGAAGAAATCGGTCTTGGCGGGATCGGTCAAGGCACCGGTGAAGTAGATGTCCTCCACCTCGGCCGGCTTTAGATTGAGACGGGCAAGCACTTGTTCGAAAAGGCTCAGTTCGGGATTGGAGTCGAAATTGTACGGATTGTAGTGAAAGCCGAGGGCCGCCGGGTTCAATTGGGAAAATTTTTCTAAGGGCACGAGCAGGTATTCACGATCTTTGGGGTAGACGATTTCGGCGGTATAGACCTCAACGCCGGTCTCGTCCAGTTCCTTCGTGAAACCTTCGGGCTTGACGAGAGCCAGGGCCACGTCTACCCGTTCCTCCTTCACCTCGTAGGCGCGGGTGAGCTGCTCCAGTTGCCCGGCCAGGGCTCGTTGATGGGGTTCGGGGACATCCTCTGTGCCGTACAGCCGCCGCAGCTCCTCGACCAGCGGCCAAAGATCGAGCCGGTAGCGGGCGGCGAGGTCCGCGGCGACGGCGTAAGCATCCAACCCACCGGGTTCAGTGTCGATCGTCACCGTGGGTCCCAGTTGGCGCAGCACGCTGTCCGTCGCCGCTTGTTCAGAAACGGTGTATATGGCCTTTCGAAGGGAACCGGCGGAGTCCTCGCCGGGGCGAGTCAGTTTGATGGCCACCGCTGGCGCCGCCGTGGCCGCGACCGTGCGGATGACGCGGGTCACCACGAGGGGCGGGATGTCCAGCTTCTTGAGGACGATCTTCGCGCGCGCCGTTTCGTGGCCAGTGCGGTTCAGGTCGGCTAGGCCCTCGCCGTAGGTTTCCTGAAGCTGGCGGTCGAGGACCCCGAAGTTGTCGCTGGACAAATAGACCCTGGCCTTGACCGCGTTGCCAGGGACTTGGCGAAGGCAGCGCGTGGCTGCCTGGAGCACGAAATTGTTCGAAGACTTTAGTTTGCGGGCGAGAGCGCAGGCGAAGAGGCTTGGGCAGTTCCAACCCTCCGTTCCCTTGTTGACCAGAAGAATGACGCGGTGCGGTGCGCCGGGATCGTTCAGGTGGTTGAAGGCGGCGATATCGGCGGGCTTGGTCAGGCTCTCGTCGGAGGTGTTCACAAGACAGAGGGCCGGGCTGAGGCCGAGGCGCACGAGCGTAGCGTCGATCGTAGGTTTGAGTTCCTTCAAGTCGTCGGTCTGAGGAAAGTAGATGGCCAGCTTGGACGGGGTCCCGCTGGGCAAAGACACGCCGCCGTAGTCTTTGAAGAAATCCTCGATGACGTGGCCCACGTAAGCACGCGCATCCCCCTCGAATTCGTAGGTCTGGATGTTTCCCGCGAGGTCCTTCAGGATACCGTCCCGGATGCCTTCCGACAGGCCGTACCAAGTCACCACGTCTTTGAGTGCCTGCCGCTTGAAATAGGGTGTGCCCGTGGTGTTGACCACGCAGATGACGTTGGTCTTGGCGGCCAGGTAGTCCACGGTTTTGCGGACCTTCTTGAGTTCCTGGTCGAGCGACTGCCCGTAGGTGTGATGGGCCTCGTCGGAGAACACGGCGAGGTGGGGAAGGCTGGCGATGGATTGCAGACGAAGGTTGGCCACCTCGGACTTTGCATCTTCCTCACGCTCTTCGCTGAACAGTCCCCCGAGGTCCGTTTTCCGAATTTTCTCTTTTTGGATGCGGATCTTCTCCGTGTTGGTGACCACCACGTTGAAGCTACTGCCGCGGATGACGGGGATATCCTTCTCTCCGTCCCGCGTGAAGGTGAGCTTCACCGAGGCCGCGAAGGGCTTGTGGAGGCGAGGAGGCAGAATCTGTTCATAGGGCATCGCTGCCAACTCACGCAAAGACTCGAGGATCGTCATGCCTGGTGCGAACACCAGAGCATTCTGGACGAAGGGCCCTCCGGGGTATTCGAGCGCCATGGCAAACTCCGTGGCGATGATGGCCCCGATGAGAATGGTCTTTCCGGCGCCCATGGCCAAGGCGAGGATGTAGCTGGGGTATTCTAGAGACAGCGTCTCTCTCAGGGATTCAAGCTGGAAGTCGTGCACAAAGGCGTCGTCGGTCCGAATCCTGTTGAACAGCTCGTCGATCTCGTAGTCACAGGCCCCGAAGGCAGGCTCCGGAACGCCCAAGGCGTGGATAAGGTCCGCCTTCCTTGGAAACAGCCTCGAATAGAGATCAAGGATATGGGGCGTGTCCTCTTTGAGCCGAAGATACCAGTAGGTGTCCAGCGCACGCAATTGCGCCTGTCGCAAGAATCTGGGTGTCCCTGTTTCTGCTAAAACCTGAAAATCGAGAATCTCAACGATAGCGGGATAAGCTGGAACTTCGTAGCCACCCGCGCGCCAATCAGCAATCCTTCCTCGAAGGCACCCAAATAATGAGTCCATTCAATCTTTCTCCAAGGAGGCTTCCAAGGCCCTGGAAAGTATAGCATGCACGTCAATCACGGATCTCACGAGACGGCCCATGCAACGATGCTTTTGCACACCCTCAGGCGCCTGCCCATTCGGCGGCGAAGAGCATCTGTGCGATAGATTGAGGGGCGACTACGGAGGCGGGACCGGAGCCGAATAGGGCTGCCCATCGTCTCTGTGATGCCCACCGTTCTCCGAAATCACAGCGGCCGCTGCCTAACCTCCCGCGCTCCCGTTCAATGGTTGCGGTGGTCCATGCCGCTTCGGCGCCTTACCCCACCCTTCTCTCTTCACCTCTTTACCTCCTTACCTCCTCACCCTTTCCTTCTCCGCACTCTCCGTGTTCTCCGCGGTGAATCCTCACGCATGGCGCTCTGGAGAGCGCTGCACCAGGGCATTCGGCAGCCGTGCCTTCTCCGTGCTCTGCGTGCTCTTCGTGGTGGCGCCCCCGCCCCCGGGTTGGGACCGGCGGGCGGAGGGGTGTCGGGTCGTTTCAGCTCCTAACCGCCTCCGGTGCCGGCGGCTGGCCTCCTCCTGCATTCCCCGAGCCGCCGTTGCCGCCGGTAGAGAGGGGGAGGCGTTCGGCCACCGCGACGGCCCTCTCCGCAAGGAACAGTCCTTGGCCCTCCTTGTCCAAGCGACAAAGCCCTTCCTCCGTGAACCTGAACCTCGGCCGAAGCCACCGGTAGTTCAATTGCGGAATCTGGGAGATGGAAAGCCGCTGGAGCGACGTGGTAACCTCGGGTCATAGGTTGTGCCGGGTTGGGGTAACTGGCCGGACGTTCCCTTCCGGCCGAAGACGATGGGCCGCCGTCCACAAGGAGGTTGTATTCTTGAGTGACCGTGAAGACAGCATCGCTCTGGGCTTTCTGGCGGGTTGCCTCCTCTTTCTTGCCATGGCTTGTTCGGCCGTCACTTCGAAGGGGGCCTCCGACAGGGCCCAGGTCAATGAAGCGCTGAAGCGCTATTCGGAGCTTCAGCTACACCAGGACTCCGCCGGCATCGCGGCTCTGTTCACGCCTAACAGGATGTTGAAAAAACCATTGTCGCCATAACAGCCATATGATATCATGCTGATTGGTTGATGGAGGTGGCGATGAGGGGAGCGGACGAGGATCAGGCG
>JBAWEQ010000063.1:0-9070 GCA_049591295.1 Acidobacteriota bacterium | reverse complement strand
CAGCAGGAGGCAGCGGCTGCCCCTGGGCACGGCGCGCAGGGCGCACCGGACGCCGAAGACGTCCGTGTTGGCGCCGCCCCAGCCCTCTTCTCCGCGGACCAGGGTGTTGCAGGCCCCGAGAAGCCTCACCAGGCGGGAGGTGGAGGCCAGGTAGGCCAGCACCGCCTCCTTGTGCGGGATGGTCACGGCCATTCCTGCGAAGGTCCCTTCCCAGCGGGAGAGGAGGGGCGCCAGGTCGGAGGAGGGCAGGGGCAGGTAGCGTCCGGGCAGGCCCGCCATGCCCAGCCAGGCGTTGAAGAGGGCCGGAGAGCGCGTGGAGCGCAGGGGCCAGCCCGCGAGCAGGTAGAGCGGTTCATCGGGGCGCAGCTCGGCGGGCCGGTAGACGCCCAGCAGCTCTCCCAGCGGGATCTGCCCGGGGGCGCCCGGGGGGCATCCCGGCGCCGAGGCGTAGACCGCCGCCGACCCCCGGGCCAGCGCCAGGATTCGGGTGGGAAGGCCGGGCGTGCCCATGGCGAAGGCGCAGAGGTCGCCGCTGGAGCCCTCCCGGGCCAGCAGGTCTAGAACGGACGCGGTATCGGGGAAGTCCCGCGCCGTGGGCACGAGCTTGTAGACGGCGGCCGGTCGCCGGCGCATCCGGAGGAGGATGTCCTGGAGGTCGGAGGGAGTCCCTTCCCCATCGTGCCAGGAGAGCACCAGCCGCTCCGGCAGGAGGCCGTACAGGTCCTCCGGCATTTCTGGCGAAAAAGGCACGTCCACCCACGCCCCGGCGGCCTGGGCCCTGCGCAGGACGGGGATCTCCCCGGGACGCACGGCGTCGCGGGCGCCGGAGAAGAGCAGCGGCCTCTCGGCGGCCAGCTCCACGAGCGGGCCGATCTCTTCGCCGGGCGCCAGGCCGTCCAGCCGCACCTCCACCCGGTCGGCCCCGGCGGCGAAGGCGGCCCGCGCGCTCTCCAGCAGGCCTGAGGTGGTGGGGAGCAGGGCGGTGGCGATGACCGGTCCCAGGCGTATCATGGACTCAGTATACTGAGCGGGGGCCCGCGGAGAAACTTCCTTCCGCGGCCGCGCGAAGGAGAAGAGGCCATGGACCCATCGACGGCGCTGGAGAGAGAACTCGCTTCGATCCGCGAAAACCTGGCCCTAGAGGACCGGCAACTCGATCTCCTGGGGCACAAGGCGCTCCAGGCCGCGGAGAGGATCCGCTCCTCCCTGGCCGGCGGGGGCAAGGTGCTCCTCTTCGGCAACGGGGGGAGCGCAGCCGACGCCCAGCACTGGGCCGCCGAACTGACGGGGCGGTACCTGAAGGAGCGCTCCGGCCTGGCCGCCATCGCCCTCACCACCGACACCTCGGCCCTCACGGCCATCGCCAACGACTACGGATACGAGCGGGTCTTCGCCCGGCAGGTGGAGGCCCTGGCCCGGCCGGGCGACGTGGCCGTGGGCATCTCCACCTCGGGCCATTCGCCCAACGTCCGCCTCGGCCTCCAGGAGGCCAGGCGCCGGGGCTGCTTCACCCTCGCCGTCCTCGGGCGCGACGGCGGGGCCATGGCCGGTGAGGCCGATCTGGCCCTTGTCTACCCCGCCGAGGCGACACCCCGCATCCAGGAGATGCACGCGGTCCTCGGGCACCTGCTCTGCGCCCTCGTCGAGGGGGGAACGGAATAAGGAAGGAGAACAGCATGCGGACACGACTCTGGGCGCGGGCCCTGGGGCTCTCCCTGGCGGCGGCCCTCCCGCTCCTCGCCGCCCCCCCCGAGGCGCCGCCGCCGAAGGGGCCGGCCCCCATCGCGGTCCGGATCCACGGGGAGACGCTCAAGCTGCCCAACGGGATGACCTTCGTCCTGGTGGAGCGGCCCGGCGCCCCCACCTTCGCGGGGTACATCGCCTTCAGGGTGGGAGGGGTGGATTCGGTGCCGGGGGACACGGGCCTCGCGCACATGTTCGAGCACATGGCCTTCAAGGGGACGCACCACATCGGCACCACCGACTGGGCCAAGGAGAAGCCCATCTACGACGCCCTCGAAAAGGCGGGCGACGAGCTGACCCTGATGAAGGCCGAGGGCAAGGGGACCCCGGAGCAGCTCGCGGCCCTCGCCCAAAAGGTGAAGGAGCTCTCCGAGGAGGAGCACCGGTACATCAAGAAGGACGAGTTCGATTATTGGTACACCCTGGCCGGGGAGCGGGCCGAGAACGCGAGCACGGGCGAGGACCTGACCCAGTACTTCGTCATGCTCCCCTCCAACTCCCTCGAACTCTGGATGCTCATGGAATCCCAGCGCATCCGGGAGCCCGTGTTGCGGGAGTTCTACTCCGAGCGCAGCGTCATCGAGCAGGAGCGGCTCATGCGCACGGACAACGACCCCATGGGCAAGCTCTACGAGCAGTTCGAGGCCACGGCCTTCATGGCCCACCCCTACCGCCTGCCCACCATCGGCTGGGCCAGCGACGTGCCGGCCCTCACCATGGCCAAGGCCCAGGCCTTCTTCCACGAGTACTACTCCCCCAGCAACGCGGTGGGCGTGCTGGTGGGCAACTTCGACGCGGCTCAGGCCAAGCGCTGGATCGCGGAGTTCTTCGGCACCATCCCGCGCCGCGGCGACCCGGCCCCCATCGTGACGAAGGAGCCGAAGCAGGAGGAGGAGCGCCGCATCCAGGTGCCCTTCGACGCCAATCCGCAGATGCTCATCGGCTGGCACAAGCCTACCTGGCCCAGCCCCGATGACACCCGCATGGACATCATTTCCAACCTCCTGACGGACGGCGTCACCTCGCGCCTCTACAAGCGGCTGGTGGAAGAGGACCACCTCGTGCTGGACGTGCAGAGCTGGAACGACGACCCCGGCGCGCGCTACGACAACCTCTTCGTGATCCAGGCCTCTCCCAACGAGGGCGTGCCGTACGAGAAGGTGGAGAAGGCCATCACCGAGGAGATCGACCGGCTCAAGACCGAGCCCGTCCCCGCCGCCGAGCTGGAGAAGGCCAAGACGCGCATCCTGGCCTCCTATCTGCGCCGCCTCGATTCCGCCCTCTCCACCGCCCAGCTGGTGGGGACGACCCAGCTCATCACGGGCGACTGGCGCAACATCGAGAGCTACCTCCAGCAGGTGCAGGCGGTGACCCCCCAGGAGATTCAGAAGACGGCCGCGACCTACCTCACCACGGGCAACCGGACGGTGGCCACCCTCGTCAAGCCCCCCGAGGCCGGGAAGGAGGCCCAGCGATGAAACGGCTGACCTGCGCCCTCGCGCTCCTCGCGGCCGCATCCCTCGCGATCTCCGCGCAGCAGGGACCGCTGCCCGTCCGCCCCGAGCAACTGCCGAAGGCGGCGCCCCTAAACTTCATCCCCCCCACTCTCCTCCGAGAGAGCCTGCCCAACGGCATGCGCCTGATCCTGCTTCCCGACCATTCGCTCCCCCTCGTGACGCTCTACGCCATCGTGAAGGCCGGGGGCATCTACGAGCCGTCCGGCAAGACGGGGCTGGCCGAACTCACGGGGGCCGCCCTCAAGGCGGGGGGCACCGTGAAGTATCCCGCCGACGCCATGGAGCAGACCCTCGAATCCATCGCCGCCGAGCTCTCCACCTCCATCGGGGAGGAGTACGGCGAGGTCCGCCTCAACCTGCTCTCCAGGGACCTGGGAACGGCCCTGCCCATCTTCGCCGACGTGCTCATGGAGCCCGCCTTCGCCCAGGACAAGCTGGACATCGAGAAGTCGCAGATGGAGGAGGAGATCAGGCGGCAGAACGAGGACCCGTGGGAGGTGGGCTTCCGCGAGATGAAGAAGGTCCTGTACGGGGACGACAGTCCCTGGGCGCGGACCCCCACCCTCAAGAGCGTCGAGGGGCTCACGCGGGAGGACTGCGCGGCCTTCCACCGGCGCTACTTTCACCCCAACGACACCATCCTGGCGGTGGCCGGGGACTTCGACCCCAAGGCCATGACGGCCGACCTCCAAAGGCTCTTCGAGGGCTGGAAGCCCGAGAAGGTGGAGTATCCGCCCGTGGCCCCGGCGCCCGAGAGGCCGGCCCCGGGCGTCCTCCTCATGGACAAGCCCGACCTCACCCAGACCACCGTCCTCGTGGGCGAGCTCTCGGGGCGGCGCGGCCGCGGCGCGGAGTTCAACCGGGACGTCTATGGCATGGATGTCATGAACTTCATCCTGGGCGGGGGAGGCTTCACCTCCACCCTCACGCGGGAGATCCGCAGCAACCGGGGACTGGCCTACACCGCCGGTTCGATGAACAGCTTCGATACGGACCGGGGCGTTTTCGTCGCCTACTGCCAGACGGGCGTCCCGACCACCGCGGAGGCGTGCGGCCTGATCCGGAAGGCGGTCACGGCGGCCACCGCGGCGCCGCCCTCGGCCGAGGACCTGGAGATCGCCAAGAGCAGCCTGCTCAACAAGTTCGTCTTCAACTACCAGAACTCCGGCCAGATCGTCTACCGGGCGGCCCTGCAGGACTTCTTCGGATACCCGGAGGACTACATGGCCACCTATGGCCAAAGGATCCAGGCCGTGACCGCGCAGGACTGCCTGGCCGTGGCGAGGAAGTACCTCCATCCCGGCGGCTTCACCTACTTCGTTCTGGGGCCCGCCAAGGAGCTGGAGCCCTCGCTCAAGCCCTTCGGCGCCACCACCGTGAAGCCCCTGCCCGAGCCGTAAGGGAGCGCGGCCGCGGCGCCCGCAAACGAAAGGCCCGGCCTCTTCCGAGGCCGGGCTTCTTCATCTCTCCAGGGGGGAGCTACTCCTCGCGCTTCGGCGGGGTGAGGGTGGCGTCCAGGATCCAGGCTTGAACTTTGTCCTCCGCCCGCGTGATGGGCACGCAGAGGACCTCGGGCAGCTCGTAGGAGTGGAGGCTGCGGATGGTGTCCCGCACGGCCTCGAAGAGGCTCTCGCGGGTCTTGATCACCAGGAGGAACTCCTCGTCGTCCCAGATCTCGCCCTTCCACCGGTAGATGGAGCGGATCCGCTTGATGATGTTCACGCAGGCCGCATGACCCTTCTCGACCAGGGTCTCGGCGATCTGAATCCCCTGATCTTCGGATCCTACCGTTGTCAGGACCAGGACGATGGGTTCCATGGGTGCACCTCCCCGCGACAGGATAGGAGCCCCCCCGGGGAGTGTCAAGCCGGGGGCGGAGGCGAAGGCAAGCCCCCGGCCGGAGGCCGTGACGGCGGTCACGGGGCGCGCACGCCTTCCACGCGGGCCGCCTCCCGCGCTACAGTGAAACGATGGATTCCTCCATCGCCCTGGGCGACCTTCGCGACCAGCTTTCGCCCGCCCTGAGCCGGCTGCTCCAGGGGCACCTGGAGCGCCTTCCGCTGCCGGAGCAGGCGGCGGCCCTGATGACGCGATGGGTGGAGAGGCACGGCGCCGGCCTGCCGGAATCCTCCTTCCTCAACCTCCTCTACCTCGCCGCATCGAGCGAGGCCCTCTTCCTGGGCCTCATGCGGCACCCGGAGCAGCTTCCGATCATCGGCTCCCAGGTCCGGGCCGGAGCCATGGGCAGGGAAGATCTGGAGGCCGGGCTCGCCAGGCTGCTCCTCACCCGGCGGTGGGGCTCACCGGCGGAGGCGCTGGCGGCCTTCAGGACGCTCCAGACCACCAGGATCCTCCTCCAGGATCTGCTGGGCGTCCTCGATTTTGAGGAGGTCACGGCGGAGCTGACGGCGCTGGCCGACGTGCTGATCGGCAAGGCCTTCGCCCTCACCTACCAGCCGCTCCGCGAAGCGCTCGGGCTCCCTCTCTGGGTGACTGAGGACGGGCGGGCTCTGCCCTGCGACCTCACGGTCTTCGCCCTGGGCAAGCTGGGCGCCGGCGAGCTCAACTACGTCTCCGACGTGGACCTCGTCTTCTTCTACCGCGCCGAGGGGACCACCGACCGCGGCCATCCCAACGCCTCCTTCTTCGGCGCCTGGGCGCAGGCGGCCACGGCCCTGCTCAGCAGGCCCACCGCCGACGGCCCCTGTCTCAAGGTGGATACGGCCCTGCGCCCCCGCGGCCGCGACGGGGAGCTGACCCTCTCCTACGACGCGGCCCTCGCCTACTACCGGGAGTGGGCCGACCTCTGGGAGCGGCAGGCCTGGATCCGCGGCCGGCCCTGCGCCGGAGACGTGGAGGGCGGGGCCATCTTCCTCGCGCAGATGTCGCAGATCGTCTACCAGCCCTACTCCTTCTCCGGCATCGCCGAACAGAACCTCCGGATGCGGGAAAAGTCGCTGGCCCGCCTGCGGCGCCTGGGCGAGCTGGAGCGGGACGTGAAGGAGGGGCCCGGAGGAATCAGGGACGCGGAGTTCGCCGTGCAGGCCCTCCAGATGGCCCACGGACAGACGGACCGCTGGGTGCGGGAGGGCCACACCCTGCTGGCGCTCAGCAAGCTCCGCCAGAAGGGCATCCTCACCACGCGCAAGGCGGCGGCGCTCGCCTCGGGGTACGTCTTCCTGCGCCGGGCCGAACACTGGGCCCAGCTCCAGCACATGCGCCAGACGCACAGGCTTCCGGGCGGGGAGGAGGAGTGGGCGGCCCTGGCGCGCTTTCTCCACGAGGCCTCCGCGGAGGAGGCGAGGAACCGGGTCTCGGCCCACCGCCAGGCGCTCGGCACCCTGTTCCGCCGGACCCTGGAGGAGCTGGGAGAGGGGGACGGCGGGCCGAGCGGCATCGCCCAGCTCACGAGCGCCGAGGGGATGCTGGAGGTGCTCCGGCAGGCCCGCATGCCCGATCCGGACCGGGCCCTGCCCCACCTCGCCTCGGTCTACCGGTCGCTGGCTCCGATGCTGGACCGGCCCGCGCGCCGCCAGCACTTCCGCCGCATCCACTACTCCCTGGCCCGGGAGTTCGAGTCCGCCCCCGAACCCTACGAGGGCCTCCGCGCCCTCCAGAACCTGGTGGCCTCCCTGGCGGCGGAGAGCGGGGCGGTGGCGGCCCTCCTGGACCGCCCCCGGCTCCCCCGCCTGATCTTTCGCCTCGTGAGCCTGAGCGCGCCCCTCCTGCTGGATCTCCAGCGGTGGCCCTTCCTGCTGGACCTGGTGCGCTACGAGGCCATGCGGGACCTGGAGAGGAGGCTGGAGCCGCCGGGCGGCGGCGCCCCTTCGACCGACGCCCTGCGGCGCTGGCAGAAGGAGGTCCTCTTCCTGGCGGGGAGCCGGGAGATCGTCATGGGCGAGAGCCTGGCCTTCTCGCACGGGGTCTACACGCGGCTGGCCGAGCGGGTCTGCGACGCGGTCTTCGCCGGAGCGGCCCGGGAGATGGAGGAGGCGGAGGGATTGCCCCGCGGGCTCCTCTCGCGGGAACTCGTCCTCGTCGCCCTCGGGCGGCTGGGCTTCGGCGAGATGCACCCCCGCTCGGACCTCGACCTGGCCTGCTTCAAGCGCCGCCGCTGGGTGGTGCCCGAGGAGCCGGAGCGGTCGGCGCGCGTGGAGGCCCGCTTCATCCGGACGCTGGCCGGCGCCTTCACCTCGGTGACGCGCCACGGCGCGCTCTACGACGTGGATTTCCGCCTGAGGCCTTACGGGGACAGCAGCCCCCACGTCCAATCGCGGGAGGCCGTCCTGGCCTACTTCGCGGGGCCGGCCCAGCTCTGGGAGCGGCTGGCCTACCTGAAGGCCAGGCCGCTGGCCGGCGAGAGGGAGCTGGGCGCCGAGATCCTGCGCGGGGTCTGGTCCGCCACGTACGAGCGGGGCGTGAGCGCGCCGGACCTCTCGCAGGTGGAAAAGCTCTGCTCCAGGCTCGGCGCGGGGGCGCGGGACATGGAGGCGGCCCTCAAGTTCTGGCCGGGGGGGCTCTTGCACCTGGACATCCTCCTGCTGGTGCTGCAGGTGAAGAGCCGGCTCGCGCCGGGCCCGGGTGGCACGGCCGCCCTGCTCTCCCGCCTGGAGTCGGCGGGCGCCCTGGCCCCGGAGCAGAGGCTGGAGCTCTTCCGGGCGCGGCAGGTCCAGGAGGCCATCCTCCACCGGAGCCGGCTGCACCTGGAGCGGCCGCCCGCCCTGAGCCGCCTCGACAGGGAGCTGGGCCGGCTGGAGGCCGTATGGGCCGCCTGTGCGCGCCGCATGGACGAGGAGGTGCGCCCCAAGGGGCTGGCGGCCCAGTGGGAGGCGCGCCGGCAGACCGTGCGGGAGATCGCCGGCCGCCTGCTGGGGCAGGTCGCCTCGTAGTCGAACCACAGAGACACAGAGGCACAGAGAAAACGGGGCCAGGCCAAAGGGAAGAGGGGGTCATCGCCGTAGGAGCTCTCTCCAGAGAGCCATTCGTCAACGGCGCTCCCGACTCACCCCGGCGAGCCGGCCGGGCGCCTTCGGCGCCCTGGCCAGGACGCGGCGCCACCGGGGCGAAAGGCTTGGTTGCCAGACCGGCCTCGAACGTGGCCTTTCCCAGACCTGACGGAAAGTGCTTCTCCGATGTTTGGGCCTTTCTCCCCGCCGCCGCGCGCGTCCTGGCACGCCCTTCGGGCGGCCGGCTCTCGTGCCTTCGAAGGACCGCTCCCCCCCCTGCCAGGGCGCGGCGCTAGGGGAAGGGGAGCGGGGGAACAGGGACGTTCCCCCGCACAGAGGGCATCCCACGTGAGTGTAGAGAGGAGCAGCGAGTCCCGCGAAGCGGGGGGAGCGCCGAGGAGGGGCGGCAGAGCCCCTCCTTGGGGAGCGCCTGCGCGACGCGTCGGGACGCCGCTTTCCGCCTGCGGCGGAAAGCGAGTGGCACGGCGCCAGGGAGGGGATGCGATGTGCGGGGTGGGGCCCTTCTCGCTTCGCCGGAGGGCAAAAGGGCGTCACTCGCGGTAGAGATCGGGCAGGGCGGAAAGGGCCCGGTCCACCTCGGACCGGAGGGCGCGAAGGACGGAGGCGCCTGTGCCGCGGGCCGGGCAACGCGACAGGAAAAGGCACGCCGTGAGGCGGCGCCTCAGAAAGCCCGGGGCCTCCATCAGCCACAGGCCGGCCAGGGGCGCCGCGACGGGGGCGGCGAGGGCCGCCGAGATCCCGCCCCACGAGAAGAGCGCCCAGGCCAGCAGGGCGTAGCAGGGGGGCACGAGCAGAAGGCTCGCCAGGAGGAACACCCAGGCCGAGGGACCCTCACCGCTGCGC
>JBAWEQ010000062.1:0-25240 GCA_049591295.1 Acidobacteriota bacterium | reverse complement strand
GGGACTCGAAGGGCGGGGCGGGCCGTGGTGTTCAAGGCGAGGCGCCAACAGTTTGGTGCGGAGCCGTAGAACACCCGGCAGGGGCCCCGCCCCGGGAACGGTGGGCGGCCTTGAAACGCAGCGCCCTCTGGGCGCGAGGCTTCTAGGCCGCACAGGTTCGAGTCCCCCCTTCGGCACCAAGAATAGCACCCGCGTGGGGAGGGGAAACCCTCCCCACTGGCGTCTCCAGCGATATCGATGGCACGAGAAGGGGGGACTCGAAGGGCGGGGCGGGCCGTGGTGTTCAAGGCGAGGCGCCAACAGTTTGGTGCGGAGCCGTAGAACACCCGGCAGGGGCCCCGCCCCGGGAACCGTGGGCGGCCTTGAAACGCAGCGCCCTCTGGGCGCGAGGCTTCTAGGCAGCGCAGGTTCGAGTCCCCCCTTCGGCACCATGCTTTAACCCGAATGGGGAGGGGAAACCCTCCCCGAATTGTTTCTCTCATCATCGAAGGCACAGGAGGGGGGAGCCCGAAGGGCGGGACACGGCGCAGTCCCGCCGCGATAACGCGAGCCGGGAGCGAGCGCTCGCAACCGCCGTGAAATCTGGCTTCGGGTGTCATTTCATCTCCATATCCCAGTTCTCCCGCCCCTCCCCGGGACCTTGTCACCGCTGTCGGCCGCCGCTAAACTGGCCGTATGCAGCCCAAACGCATCAGCTCCCCGCAGAACGCGCTCGCCAAGAAGGTCCGGTCGGCGGCGCAGGGCGAGGAGGCGGGGGCCTTCCTGCTCGAAGGCCGGCACCTGCTCCGGGAGGCGCTCGCCGTCGGATGGCCGCTGGAATGCGTCCTCGTGGACGAGGATCATTGGAAGCGCTGGCAAACCGCGCTGGAACCCATGGAGGAGGGCGTCTTTCTCTGCCCTCCGGCCCTCCTCCGGCGCCTGGGAACCGCTCCCTCTCCGGAGGGGGTTCTGGCCCTGGGAACCCGGCGCGACCGGCCTTGGCCAAGCCCGAGGCCAGGCGATCGGTTTCTCTATCTGGATGCGGTCCAAGATCCCGTCAACGTGGGCATCCTGGTCCGATCCGCCCGGGCCTTCGGGGTGGCCGGTGCATTCGTCGGACCCGGCACGGCCGACCCCTTCCGCCCCACCGCCCTCTCCCGCAGCGCCGGGGCCGCCTTGCACATCCCTTTCGTGGCGACCGACGCAGAGGATTTCCTGAGGTGGAAATCCCGCCACCGCGTGACTCTCCTCGCCGCGGAGGCGGGAGGCCTTGCCACTTGGGATAAGGGGCTGGCACGAGGCCCATGGGCCCTCGCCGTCGGCAACGAGGGCAGGGGCCTTTCCGAGCCCATCCGGACCGCGGCGGATGCCCGCGTCGGTATTCCCATGGAAGCAGGGTGGGATTCCCTGAACGTGGCCGCGGCGGGCAGCATTCTCCTGTATTCCCTAGCCCAAGCCCTTAACAGGTGAGGTTCGAAGGATTATACTGGTTCGCGTGGAGGGAGGTCATATGAGACGACTGTCAACCATTTTGATGGTGTTCGGCCTTGTCCTGACCCTGTCCTGCGGCAAGAAGGAATCGAAAGAGGTCTCCAGCCAGATGGAGACGGCGCAGAAGATCGCCAAGCTCGAGCAGGACGTGGACAAGAAACAGGAGCAGATGAACCAGCTCCTGCAGAAGTACGTGCAAGAGGGCGGCAAGGACGTGGGGACGGTCATGGGCCAGAGCCTCACGCCCGAGCAGAAGGCCCTTCTGGAGCAGAAGCTCCAGAAGGAGCAGGGCATCGGCTACAAGGACCTGATCACAGACATCCTCGGCAGGCAGAAGGAGGTCGAGGACCTTCGCGTTCAGATCCAGGACCTCGAAAAGAAACTGCCCTCCGCCGTGGTAGTGAAGCCGGGCGAGCGCCATTACGACATCGCCATGAACTTCCTCACGAAGGAGAAGGGACTCGACCCGGCCACGGCCAAGAAGCTCGTGGAGAGGGTCAACCTCATGGACGAGCTGGTGCCCGGTTTCAAGGTATGGAACTTCTACGACAACGGCGTCTACGGAACCTTCGTGACGCAGGGTGACGCCTCCATCAGCCCCTACCGCGTTATCCAGCGGGCCAAGCAGCAGCTCGTTTCGGCCAAGAACGAGGCCATCTCGCAGCGCGACAGCCTGGCCAAGGACAAGGCCACCCTCACGGAGCAGGTGGCGGACCTGGAGAAGAAACGCGACCAGCTCAACCAGGACGTGGCCATGCTCCAGGCCGAGCGGGAAGACCTTCTCAAGAAGATGAACGACCTTCAGAACCTCTCGGACGACTTGAAGGCCCGTCTCAACTCGATCTTCTACAAGGTGGGCGACCGGCAGGCCATGGTGAAGGAGGGACTGGTTCAGGACCCGTGGTACGGTCAGCCGCGCCTGGTCAAGTTCGACGAGGCCAACTTCCCGGACCATCTGGACCTTCGCAGCGGGGACACCATCACCTTCACGGCCCAGCAGGCGGGGGTGAAGGAGATCAAGAAGATCAAAATCGCCCCGGGCGTCACCTTCAAGATCAACGTGGATTATACCTACACCATCTCGCCTGACGGCCTGGCGGGCGAAGTCAAGATCCTGAACAAGGACAAGTTCAAGGCCGAGAGGACCATGGTGATCCTGATCAACTGAGGTTCACCGGGCAGGCAGAAATGCAGCAAGGGCCGCCCGCGAGGGCGGCCCTTCGGTTTTTCCCTGCCCGTTGACGCGCGGGGCCGCCGGCTCCCCGGCCTGCTACCCGGCTCTACTTTTTCAGGACCTCTTCCAGCTTCTCTCTGGCGGAGTGCAGGGCCTCGTCCAGCTTTTCGATGAGTTTGCCCCCCGCCTCTGCCAGGTCGGGCTTGCCGCCGCCTCCGCCGCCGATGATCCGGCCCAGCGGACGGGCCAGGTCCACAGCCTTCATGCGGTCGAGCATGTCCTTGGTGGCGGCCACGGTGAGGCTGGCCTTGTCCTCGAGCCTGTTCCCGATGACCACGACGCCGGTCTTGATGCGGTCGCGCAGGGTGTCGGCGAGGTTCTTGACCTCCGACGGGCTGAGGCCCTCGACGCGGCGCACCAGGAGCTTGATCCCTTGCACCTCCTGAACCTCCTCGTCGGGGGCCGAGCCGCTGGCGAGCTGGAGGCGGAGCCTGGACACCTCCTTCTCCAGCCGCTTGTTGTCGGCCAGCAATTGCTCGACCTGAACCGGCACGCGATCGAAGGGCATGTTGAGCTGGGCGCTGGCGGCGTGCAGGACGTCCTCCTGGGCCTTCAGGAAGCGGTAGGCCGGCATGTGGACCACCGCCTCGATGCGGCGAATGCCCGCGGAAACCGAGTGCTCGGAGGTGATCTTGAAGAGGCCGATTCGCCCCGTACTCGCCACGTGCGTCCCGCCGCACAGCTCCTTGGAGAAGCCCGACACGGACACCACGCGGACCTCCTCCCCGTACTTCTCGCCGAAGAGGGCCATGGCGCCGGAGTTCACCGCCTCGTCGAGGGGCATGACCTCGGTGCGGACTGGCACGTCCTGAAGGAGCGCCTCGTTGACCCACTCTTCGATCCCCCCCAGCAGCTCGCGCTCCACGGGGGCGAAGTGGTGGAAGTCGAAGCGCAGGTGCGTCGGGGCCACGAGCGAACCGGCCTGCTTCACGTGGAGGCCCAGCTTCTGGCGCAGCGCCGCGTGCAGGAGGTGGGTGGCCGTGTGGTGGGCCATGGCCGCCGCGCGGGCGCCGGCGTCCACCTCCAGGGTGGCCGTATCGCCCTCCCTGATCTCGCCCGTGAGCACCTCGCCCCGGTGAAAGATGAGCCAGGGGGCGGGCTTCTGCGTGTCCGTCACCCGAAAGACGCCGTTCTCGGCGCGGATGTGGCCCACGTCGCCCACCTGGCCGCCGCTCTCCCCGTAGAAAGGGGTGCGGTCGAAGACCAGCTCCACGCTCTCCCCCGCGACGGCGGCGGGAACCCGCTCCCCAGCCTTCAAGATGAGCAGGCAGTGGGCGCCCTCCGTCCGGGTGGTCACGTACCCCTCGAAGCGGCTGGTGATGCCCTCCTCCGAGAGGCCTCGGTAGTCCTGGGTGTCCATCTCGCCCTTCCAGGACTGCCGCGCCAGCTCGCGCTGGCGCTCCATGCAGGCCTCGAAGCCCACCACATCCAGGCTCAGGCCCTGCTCGCGCGCGATGTCCTCCGCCAGGTCCATGGGGAAGCCGAAGGTGTCGTAGAGTTTGAAGAGCGCCTCACCCGGGATCGCCTTGTCGTTGGGAGGGGTGAGGGCCGCCGTCACCTCCAGGAGCTTTTTGAGCCCCACCGACAGGGTGGAGGCGAAGGACTCCTCCTCCATGAGGATGACGGTCTCGACGGTCTTGCGCCCCTCCACGATCTCGGGATAGGCGGCACCCAGCTCGTCGCAGACGACGCCCACGAGATCCTTCAGAAAGGGCCTCTCAAGGCCGAGCTTCTTTCCGTGGCGCAGGGCCCGCCGCAGGATCTTACGCAGGACGTACCCCCGCCCCTCGTTGGAGGGGATCACCCCGTCGGCGATGAGGAAGGTGGCGGCCCGGGCGTGGTCCGCGATGACGCGCAGCGAGACGTCGCTCTCATCGGCCTTTCCGTAAGGAACACCGCACATGGACGCTGCCGCCTGGATCAGCGGCTGGATGAGGTCCGTGTCGTAGTTGGACAGCTTGCCCTGCATGACGGCGGCGAGGCGCTCGAGCCCCATCCCGGTGTCCACGCAGGGGGCCGGAAGCGGATCGAGATTCCCCGCTTCGTCCCGGTTGTACTGCATGAAGACGAGGTTCCAGATCTCGATCCATCGGTCGCACTCGCAGGCCACACCGAGGCAACGCCGCCCCAACGCCTCCTCGGCGCACCGGAGCTGGTCTCCCTGGAAGTAGTGGACCTCCGAGCACGGCCCGCACGGTCCCGTATCGCCCATGGACCAGAAGTTGTCGTGCATGCCCAGTTCGAGGATCCTCTCCGCCGGCAGGTGCTTGGACCAGAACCGCTGGGCATCCTCGTCGCGGGGGACGCCGTTCTCGCCGTTGAAGGTGGTGGCCACCATGCGGTCCGCACTCAGGCCGCACACCCCGGTGAGGAACTCCCACGCGAAGTCGATGGCGCCCTCCTTGAAGTAGTCCCCGAAGGAGAAATTGCCGAGCATCTCGAAGAAGGTGTGGTGCCGGGCCGTGCGCCCCACGTTCTCCAGGTCGTTGTGCTTGCCGCCCGCACGCACGCACTTCTGGCTGGAGGTGGCCCGTCGGTAGTCACGCTTCTCCTTGCCGAGGAAGACGTCCTTGAACTGGTTCATCCCCGCGTTGGAAAAGAGCAGCGTGGGGTCCCCCGCTGGGATCAGCGAGGAGGAGCGCACCACGCGGTGCTCCCTCTCCTCGAAGTACGCCAGGAATGCCGATCGGATCTCGTTGCCGGTCATGACTTGCCCTCTTCCTTGGTCTGGTCTTGCGATGGCGCGCCTTCGCGCTCACTCCTCTTCCGGGAGGGAACCGAGCACTGCGGCCAGGGCCGCGCCGCTGTAGCCCCTTCCCCTCAGGAAGCGAATGATTTTGGCGCGTTCCTTGGGTTCTGTCAACGATTTGCGGTCGATTCCGCGGCGCCTGACCAGGGCCTTCAAGGAGGCCGCCTCCGCCTCGGACCCCGGCAAGCCCTCCTCCCCGGAGAGCCCACGCTGGCGGAGCTTGGCACGGACGTACACCAAACCGTGCCCGCGCTCCAGTTCGAAGCGCGCCAATGCCTCGGCGCACCGGGGATCGTCCAGGAGCCCCCTGGCCTGAAGCTCATCCAGGGCCAGCCGGACCTCCTCGTGGGAGAATCCGCGCCTCAACAGTTTGCGCCTGAGTTCTTCCCGGCCGTGCTCCCGCCTCCCCAGAAGCCGTTCGGCGGCCCGCCGGGCCGCCGATGCTTGTGGTCCCGCGCCCATCAATACTTGACAAAAGAGGGGGGCATGCCTGTCTGTCCCGGCGTCTCGACGGCCTCCATCTGCTCCCTGGCCATGTCCGACGTGGAATGGACGCCGGCGATCTTCAGCCGGAAGTCGTCGGGGTTCGTGGCCCTTCGCAGCGCCTCCTCCAGGGTGATGTGGCCGTTCTTGTAGAGGAAGAGGAGGGACTGGTCGAAGGTCTGCATGCCGTACTGGCTGAAGCCCTGCTCGATGTAATCCCGGATGAGCTTGGTCTTCTCCTTGTTTTCGACGCAGTCCCGAATGGTGGCCGTGGCGATCATCACCTCTACCGCGGGCACGCGGCCCTTGCCGTCGGCCTTCGGGAGCAGGCGGAGAGAAACCACGGCCCTCAGGACCGCCGCGAGCTGGAGCCGGACCTGCTTCTGCTGGTGCGGAGGAAAGACGGAGATGATGCGGGTGATGGTCTCGGTGGCGTCCAGCGTGTGGAGGGTGGAGAGGACGAGGTGACCCGTCTCTGCGGCCAGGAGGGCCGTTTCGATGGTCTCGTAGTCCCGCATTTCCCCCACGAGGATGACGTCGGGGTCCTCGCGGAGGGCCGAGCGGAGGGCCGCCGCGAAGTTGCGCGTGTCGATCCCCACCTCCCGCTGGTTCACGATGGACCTCTTGTCCCTGTGGAGGAACTCGATGGGGTCCTCAACCGTGATGATGTGCTCGGTCCGCGTGGCGTTGATCTGGTCGATCATGGCCGCGAGGGTTGTGGACTTACCCGAACCGGTGGTCCCGGTGCAGAGGACCAGGCCCCGGGGCTCGGATGCGATCTTTTCGAGGACCGGAGGCAGCATCAGGTCCCGGATCGTCTTGATGCCGATGGGGATGACGCGGCAGACGATGCCCACCGTGCCGCGCTGCTGGAAGATGTTCACGCGGAAGCGCCCTAGGCCCGGGACCGAATAGGCGATATCCAGATCCAGGTTGGTCTTGAACTTCTCCTTCTGCTTCGCGTCCATGATGGAGAAGGCCATGGCGATGGTGTCTTCCTGCATGAGGCGCTTCTGTTCCGGCAGGGAGCGGAGCTGGCCGTCCACTCGGATCACCGGGTGCGAGCCGACCTTGAGGTGCAGGTCGCTCGCCCCCTGGTCGATGGCCACCTTCAAAAGGTCGTTGATGTGCATGACGCGCCCTCCTCCCTGACTCCCTGGCCAGGGCCATGCCTCAGGCTCCCGACGACCGACTCTCGGAGTGCCGCCCCTATCCTGCCGGCTCCGTCGCCGGCCCGGGACTCAGCTCCTTACAGGCGTAAGCCAGTTGTAGATATCTTCGGCCTGTCCCGTCACGATTTCAAGGTAGCGCTTCTGGACGGCCTCGGTGACCGGCCCCCGGCGTCCAGCACCCACGGGGAGGCGGTCCACGGTGGCCACCGGCGTGATCTCGGCGGCCGTGCCGGCGAAGAAGATCTCGTCAGCGATGTAGAGCATCTCCCTCGGGATGGCCTGGTGGCGGATCTCCTTGTGCAGCTCCTTCTGAAGAAGAGTCAGGACTCCGTCCCTGGTGATTCCCGGTAGCACGGAGTGGTTGAGGGAGGGGGTGTAAACCGTGCCGTTGCGGATCACGAAGATGTTCTCTCCCGACCCTTCGCTCACCGAGCCGTTCACGTCAAGGGCGATGCCCTCCACGTAGCCCCCCATCAACGCCTCCATCTTGATGAGCTGGCTGTTCATGTAGTTGGCGGCGCACTTGGCCATGGCCGGGAGCGTGTTGGGGGCCATCCTCGACCAGGTGGAGACGCACACGTCCACCCCCTTGGCCAGGGCCTCGGGCCCCAGGTAGGCGCCCCAGTCCCAGACCGCCACCGCCGTCTCCACCGGGCAACCGAAGGGGTTCACCCCCACGTCGCCGTACCCGCGGTACACGACGGGCCGGATGTAGCAGGCCTCCATCTTGTTCCGCCGGATCACCTCCAGGCAGATCTCGCAGTAGTCGTCGATGGTGTAGGGAATCTCCATCCGATAGATCTTGGCCGAATCGAAGAGCCGCCGGATGTGGTCCCTCAGCCTCAGCACTTGCGAGCCCTTCGGGGTCTTGTAGCAGCGGATGCCCTCGAACACGCTCGTTCCGTAATGAATCACGTGGGAGAGCACGTGAATCTTGGCTTCTTTCCAGGGAAGGAATTCCCCGTTCATCCAAATCCATTCAGTCGGTTGAACCGGCATCAGTACCCCCTCTGTTAAGTGAGCAGTATACCGACCGCAAAAGTTGGGGTCAATTCCAGCCCAAGCAAGCACTTGCGCGGAGGTAGCCGCACCGGCAGGCGTCGTTGAGACCGCCCATTCATCCCCCCCTCGGAAAGGCGCTCACCCGGTCGGCGACGCGCAGGAACGCGCTCCCCCCTGAAGGGGGCGTCGGCCCGCCCCCTTCAGCGGCCGCTTCGCGGCCTGCTTCCCCCCGCCCTTTCGCGGGATGCCCTTCGCCTTGGGGGAACCTCCCCGTTCCCCCACTCCCCCTTCGACACGCCACCGCCTTACGGCGATAGGTAGGAGTGAACCCGCTCCGCGACGGCGGTGGCGTCGCGCGGGGGCGCGCTCCCTGAAGGGGGCGTCAGCCCGCCCCCTTCAGCGGCCGCTTCGCGGCCTGCTTCCCCCTGCCCTGTCGCGGGACGCCCTTCGCCGTGGGGGAACCTCCCCGTTCCCCCACTCCCCTTCGACACGCCACCGCCTTACCGCGCTAGATAGGAGTGAACCTGCGCCGCGACGGCGGTGGCGTTTTGGATGCAGTTGCCGACGGAGACGCCGTGGAGCAGATTGCCCGAGAGGTAGAGTCCGGGGACGGCCTGTTCGAACCGTGCCGCAGACTCCTTGAGGGCGCCGTGGCCCAGGTTGTACTGGGGGATGGCGGGGCGCCAGGCCTCCGCGCGGGTTACGACGGGCCGGCTCCTCAGGCCGAGGAGGGGCGTGAGGTCGGCGAGGACCTTCTCCAGAAGCGGTCCCTCGCCCTCGGAGGCGCGCTCCGGGTGAACGGCTCCGCCCACGAAGGCGGAGAGGGCGACGTGGCCTTCGGGAGCGCGTCCCGGGAAGAGGCTCGAAGAGAACAGGCATCCGAGGACGAAGCGCTGCTCCACCTCCGGGGCGAGGAAGCCGAACCCGTCGAGGGGATGGTCCACGTCCTCCCTGCGAAATCCCATGCAGACGAGGGCCACGTCGGCGTAGGGCAGATCCAGGATGAGGCGCGGGAACTCGCTGTCCAGCGGATTGAGCGCGAGGGCCGCGGCTTTCGCGGGCAGGGCGCACACCACGGCGCGGGCCTCCACGGTGCGGCTGGAACCGTTCCTCTCTGCGGCGGTCACCAGGAAGGCATTGCCCTTCCTCTCCACGGCGGCCACGGCGGTGTTCGTGAGAAAGCCCTCGCCCAGCCCTTGGGCCAGGCTTTCGGGCAGGAAGACCAGCCCTCTGGGGAAGGAGAACAGGCCGCCCGCGGGCGCCGGCCCCTTCCGCTTGCGCACGGCCCCCTTGATGAGGCTCCCGTAGTCCCTCTCCAGGGCGTAGATCTTGCCCGTCGCGTGCCGGATGGAGAGCCGTTCGGGATCGCCCGCGTAGACGCCCGAGACGAACGGTCCCACGGCGTAGTCCAGCATCTCCTGCCCCAGCCGGCGCCTCACGAACCGGGCGATGGACTCCTCGTCCTCGGGCGGGGCGGGGGGGATGAAGGGCTCCCTGAGCAGTCGCAGCTTGGCCCGCCACGAGAAGAGGCTCGTGCCCAGGAAGCCGAGGGGTCCCCCGGGGAGGGCCACCAGCTTCCCCCCTTTGACGATGAACCGCCGCTTGGCCGCCGGCGCGGCCGTCAGCCGCTGGCCGAGGATGCCCGCGGCCTCGCAGAGCCCGTCGATCTCGAATGCGTTGTTCAGGACGGTGTTGGGACCCAGCTCGAATAGGAAGCCGTCCCTGGCCCACGTGGTGATGCACCCCCCGGGCCGCTCCGAACGCTCCAGCACCGCGACCCGGTACCCCTTCCGATGGAGCAGAAAACCGGCGGTGAGCCCGCTGATGCCGCCGCCCAGCACCGCCACGTCAACGACGCCCACGAAACCACCGCCTTTCCGTCCGACGAGACCGATCTTCCCGCATCCGTGCCAGCTCTCTCTCTATCCGCATCGCGCTCTGGGGAGCGCTCCTACCGGTGCTCACGGGGATGATCCAGGCGACCCGGCCGCCCTGCGGACCCGCCCCGCCAGCCCTTCGATGAAGGCGGGCTCGGTGCCGAGAGTCGGAAGCCGGTCCACGCTCATGCCCAGCTTCCTGGCCATGCCCCCGTAGAGGACGTCCAATTCGTAGAGCGTTTCGCTGTGCTCGTTGACGAAGGCCACGGGCACGAGCACGATGTGGCGGACCTTCTCTTCCGCCCAGCGCTCCAGAACCGTCTCCACGGAGGGCTCCAGCCACTTCATGGGGCCTACCTTGCTCTGCCAGGCCAGGGCGGCGAGCGGTTGAGCGTCCCCCCTCGGAGAAAAGCTCCGCCGGGCCACACCGGGAAGGTCGATGGGCTCCAGCGAGAGGCCCACCCTCTGGCTCACGGCCAGCACCGTGTCGAGCACCTGGCCCGGGTAGGGATCCCCCGCCGCCACGGAGACGGGCAGGGCGTGCGAGGAGAAGAGGACGCGGGTGCCGCCGGGCGAGCGCGAGAGGGCCTCCCGCACCCGATCCGTGAGGCTCCCCAGGTAGCCCTCCTCCTCCCAGAAGGAGCGCACATCCAGGATCTCCCCGCCGTAATGGAGCCTCTCCAAGGCGCGCCGGGCCTCGTGGATGGAGGAGCCGGTGGTGGTGACGGACTCGTGGGGGTAGATGGGAAGGAGCACGATCCTCGCGAACCCCGACGCCTCGATCTCCCGGCAGACCTCCGCGATATAGGGTTCCCAGTACCGCATCCCGACGAAGCAGCGGAATCCCTCGCCGAGGGCTCCCTCCAGGGCCTTCGCCTGAGCCGTCGTCTCCCGCAGGGTGGGACTGAACTGGCCCATGGCCTCGTAGTTCCTCGCGAGGACGGGGGCTCTGCGGCGGGAGACGAGGGACGCCACGAGCGGCCTGACCAGGCCCGGAATGGGGATGAGGTCCGGGTCCATGAAGATGTTGCGCAGGTAAGGCCGGCAGTCCTCCGCCCGCGTCGGGCCGCCGTAGTTCATCAGCAGGACCGCCGTGGCAAAGGCCTTCGAAGGATCGGGATGAGGAGATGAGGAGATGGGGAGATGAGGGGAGACGGCGTCGGCGACGCGAGGTTTCTCGTCACTCTTCATCCCGGCGCTCCCGGAACGTTCGAGGCGAGGAGACGAGGGCAAATCCCCCATGTACGCCATCCCCGCATCCCGGCATCTCGCCATCCCGGCGTCCCGCTCACACCGTCCTCGAAAACCGCTTGGCCTCGCCGGCCTTGCGCAGGTAGGCGTCGAAGGGCATGGCGATGTTGCGCACGAGGAGACGGCCCAGGGGGCAGACCTCGATCCGGTCGGGGTGGAGGGAGATGAGTCCGTCCGCCTCCATGGGCTTGAGGTCCTCGAGGGCATCGGCAAAGGTTTCGTCGAAGCGGATTCCGTAGAGCTCTTCGATCTCGGCCTTGTAGAGCACGAAGTGGCACATGAGCCGGGTGATGACGTCGCGCCGCATCACGTCGTCATCCGTGAGGAGCACTCCCCGAAAGACGGCGAGCCCCTGCTCACGGATCCGCCGCTGGTAGTCGCCCAGCTCCTTGGCGTTTTGGGCATAACAGCGGCCCACCTGGCCGATGGAGGTCACACCGATCCCGTAGAGGTCGCAGCCGGCCTTCGTGGTGTATCCCTGGAAGTTCCGGTAGAGCGTGCGATTCTGAAGCGCCAGGCAGAGCTCGTCGGTGGGCCGGGCGAAGTGGTCCATCCCGATGTAAACGTAGCCGCCGGTGGTGAACCGCTCCACCACCATCTCCAGGATGGAGAGCTTCTCCGAGGGGGAGGGAAGGGCCTCCTTCGGGATCGCCTTCTGGTGGCCGATCATCTCCGGCAGGTAGGCGAAGTTGAAGACGGCGATGCGGTCCGGCCCCATGGCGACGATCTTCTCCACCGTGTCCCGGAAGCGGTCCCGGCTCTGGTAGGGCAGGCCGTAGATGAGGTCAACGTTGATGGATTCCATGCCCAGGGCCCTGCATCGGTCGAAGACGCGGCGCGTGAGCTCCTCCGGCTGGATGCGGTGGACGGCCCTCTGAACCAGCGGGTCGAAGTCCTGGATTCCCATCGATATGCGGTTGAAGCCGGCCTGAGCGAAGAGGGAGAGGTGCTCGTCCGTCACCTCGCGGGGGTCGATCTCCACTCCGATCTCCGCGTCGGGAGCCAGCTCGAAGCGGGCCTTGATACCCTCCCAAAGGCGCTCGAGAACCCCGGCCGGGATGAACGTGGGCGTCCCTCCGCCCCAATGGAGCTGGACGACCCTCCGGCCCGGCTTCATGCGGCCGGCCAGGGCGTCCATCTCCCTCAGCACGTGGTCTACGTAGAGGTCGCCGAGGGTGCGGTCCTTCGTGAAGGTGACGTTGCAGCCGCAGAAGTAGCAGACGGACTGGCAGAAGGGGAGGTGGAAGTAGAGCGAGAGCGGCGGGGGATCGGCCTCGCGGTTGGTCTCCTCGATGACGCGCTCGTAGGCCTGTCCGTCGAACCCAGCATGGAAATAGGGCGCCGTGGGGTAGGAGGTATACCGCGGCCCCGGCTTGTCGTACTTGAGGATGATCTCCTTGTCGAAGACAGGCGGATCCCAGCGTTCGGGCATCTCGAACTCCTAAGGCAAACCCACGCCACGAAGAAGCGGCTGCTGGATCAGAACCTGGGGCCTTACCACTTTCTTTTCGCTCAGGCCTTTTCTCGTGCTCCGAGAAGATCCCATCCCTTTCTTGGTGTCGTCGTGCCGCCGTGGCGAATCTTCAAATCTCTTTTCTTCCGAGCCGGTGGACCACCTCCACCAGTCCCACGGCCGACTCCACCGGCGTGTCGGGCTGGATGCCGTGGCCCAGGTTGAATACGTGTCCCACCGCCGGAGCCTCGGCGATGACCCTGGCCGCTTCGCGCTCCAGGATCTTCGGCGGGGCGTAGAGGGCCATGGGGTCGAGGTTGCCCTGGAGGGCCGTCGCTCCGCGGGTGCGCTGGGCGGCCTCACCGAGGGAGAGGCGCCAGTCCACCGAGATCACATCAACGCCCGTGCCGGCCATCTCTTCCAGAAAGGGCGCCGAGCCGTTCACGTACAGGATCAGCGGGATGCCAAGCCCCCTGAGGGCCGCCGCGATGCGAGCCGTAGCCGGAGCGGCCACCTCGCGATACTGCCGCCGCGAGAGGACCCCGGCCCAGGTGTCGAAGAGCTGGAGTGCCTGGGCGCCGGCCTCCACCTGCGCCTTGAGGTAGAGAATCACCGTCTCCGTGAGCAGGTCCAGCAGACGGCCCAACCCCGCCGGGTCCTCGTAGAGCCAGCCGAGCATGTGCCGGAAATTGCGCGAAGTCCCCCCCTCGACGATGTAGCTCGCCAGCGTAAAGGGAGCGCCCGAGAAACCGATGAGGGGGATCTCCGGGGGCAGCGCCCGCCGGATGGCCCGCACGGCGTCCATGACGAAGCCGGTCTCGGCCACGGGGTCGGGCACGTGCAGCCGGGCCAGGTCGGCCTGGCCGCGCACCGGCTCGAGCTGGGGGCCCTCGCCTTCGGTGAAGCGCAGCCCCACACCCATGGCCTCGACGGGGACGAGGATGTCCGAAAAGAGGATCGCTGCGTCCACGCCGAGGCGCTCCACGGGCTGGAGCGCCACCTCGCAGGCCAGGTCGGGGGTTTTGCAGAGAGTGAGGAAATCCCCGGCCTTCGCCCTGGTCGAGCGGTATTCGGGCAGATAGCGGCCCGCCTGGCGCATGATCCAGATGGGGGTGGTATCCACCGGCTGCTGCCGGCATGCTTTCAGAAATCGGCTGTTCACGATGGCACCTGCCTCCCTCCGGGGGCCCGCGGCCCTCCGCGTGGCCCGAACGTCGCTTCAGGCTCTATATTCTATCAAAAGGGAGGCTCACATGTTCCAGTGGAAGAAGTTTCTTTGCCCCGTCGATTTCTCCGAGGTGTCCCGGGGAGCCCTTCGCCTGGCATGCGACCTGACCAAGGCCTGCGGCGGGAAGCTCGTGCTCCTCTACGTCGTGGAGCCCATCATCGCCCCCGCCGACTTCACCCTGGGCCCCGTGAATGCGGGCGAGCTGGAGGACCAGCTCGTGGAACGTTCCCGCAAGGCCCTCTCCGAGCTGGCCGCCACCCTCGACCTGCCGGAAGATGCGGTCGAGGTGAAGGTCGAGCGTGGCCGTGCCTCGCTGGAGGTGTGCAAGGTCGCGGAGGAGGCCAAGGCGGACGCCATCGTTATCGGCACGCACGGCTACACGGGTATGGCGCACGTCCTGCTGGGCTCCACCGCCGAGCGGGTGATCCGGAAGGCCCCCTGCCCGGTGGTGACGGTACGCGCCCAGGAGGCCGAGGGGGAGACGTGAGGAGCGGGGCGGAGAGGGAAGCCAATCCTTAAGGGCCACGGAGAACGTCGGAAGCGTATCTCATGAGCCCCTCCCTGCGATCCGGCAACCTGCGGCCTGTTCTTCGTTCCCTGCCGATCCAGCCGCCCGTCGGGCCGCCCAGAACGGGGGTTGAATGCGAGGGGTGATTTTTTAGGCAAAAGGTGCTATATTCAGGGTGCTCGGCGGCTCTCTCAACGTACTGCCGAGTATTCGTTGGACGGCCCGGAATACCCCCCCATTCCGGCCGTCCATCTCTTTTTATGGGGTCTATTGTTGAAGGAGTCCCCCGGGAACCGGCTACCGGTGAGCGGCTCAATCCCCTGCTTTCGCTATTCACTATCCAGTGGCCCCCAACCAAACAGGCGGGCCGCATTGTCCGAGGTGAGGCGGGCGAACTCCAGGACATCCAGTCCCAGGTGTCCCGCCAGGTGGCGCCCCACGTCGGCCACGTGGGCCGGCTCGCAGCGCTTGCCTCGGTATGGAACGGGCGCCAGGTAGGGGGCATCGGTTTCCACGAGCATCCTGTCGGAGGGTGTCAGAGCGGCCGCCTCCCGAATTTCGGGCGCCCTGGGGAAGGTGGCGATTCCCGAGAAGGAGAGGTGCAAGCCCAGGCCCAGCAGGATCTCCGCCTCTCTCGGGCCGTAGGTGAAGCAGTGGATGACCCCGGCCAGCGCGGCGCCTGCTCCCCTGAGGACCGCCACCGTGTCCTCGAAGGCCTTGCGGGAGTGGACCACCACCGGCAGGCCTCTCTCCACCGCCCTGGCCACCTGAGCTTCGAATGCCGCGCGCTGGACGGCGCGGGGCGAAAGGTCGTAGTGGTAATCCAGCCCGATCTCGCCTACCGCCACCACCCACCGCCGGCTCAGGGCCTCGCCGAGGGCCTTCGCGACCGCTGCGTCCCATCGCGAAGCCTCGTGGGGATGGAGGCCGGCCGTGGCCCAGAGCCTTTTCCCGTCCGCCAGGGCCGCGCAGGCCGGCCAGTCCTCGGGCGTCGTGCCCACCGCCAGCATCCGCCGGACGCGGGCCTCCTCGGCGCGCTCCAGCACGGTGCTCCGGTCCGCGTCGAACTCCTCCATGGCGAGGTGGCAGTGGGAGTCGGTCCAGAAGGCAAGCTCTTGGTCCGTCATGCCTGTCTCCCTAAGATCCATCGCCTGAATCGACGACGGCCTGGCCCTCCCGCGCCAGGGCCTCCTTCAATCCATCGAAAACCTCTCGGGCCCCGATGGCCCCCATGCAGGAGCGATGATCACAGCCCAGACCCGAACAGGGCCTGTGGATTCCGGGGCGGCAGATGACCCTCGCCCTCCGGCCCCACGGCTCGTTGAGCACCGGGTCCGTGGGCCCCAGCAGAGCCACCGTGGGCACTCCCATGAGCGCCGCCAGGTGCATGGCGCCCGTGTCCGCCCCCACGAATACGGCCGAGCTTTTGATGCACTCCAGCAGCTGCGGCAGAGGCCAGTCGGGGATGGTGTGCAGGTGCCCCCGCGAAGGCAGCGCGGCCACCTCCTGCGCCTCATCCGGACCCCATCCCACGACGGTCGGAAGGTGCATGTCCTCCCAGGCCAGGGAGGCCAGTTCCAGGAACCGCTCCAGAGGCCAGCGCTTGTAGGCCTGGGCCCGGCTCGTCCCTATGAAGGCGAATAGAAACCTTCGGGGCTCCAGTCCTCGTCCTTCCAGAAACCGCTCCACCTCCGCCCGGACGCCCTCCCGCACCCGGGGCGAGAGATAACCCTCCGCCGGCCCCGGAAGGCCCAGGGCCGCCATTGCCCCCGCGTAGCGTGCATACCGGGAGATGCGGGGCGTCGCGGCGCAGATCAGGGGCACATCGTAGAGGAGATGGCTGCCTTCTTTCCCGAAGCCGCGGGCGTAGCCGGCCGTGCGAGCAGCGCCCGAGACCTGACCCAGGAGGGCAGACCGCAGGATGCCGTGCAGGTCCACGGACCAGTCGTAACGGGCCGCCCTGAGATCCGTGAGGTAGGAGCCCATGGCGCGGGCCCACGCCAGGGGCTTGTAGCCAAGTCCCTCATTACGCCGCGGGTAGGCGGCCACCCGGTCCACCACTGGAAAGAGCTCCAGCAGCGGCGCGAAGCGATCCTCCACGGCTAGGTCCAGCCGCGCCAGATGTCCGCTGGCCCTCAGGGATTGGAGGCACGGCAACAGCCTGGCCACGTCGCCGAGGGAGGAGAGCCGGATCACGAGCAGGCGGGATCCCCGTTCCACCACCATAGCCGTAAAGGATAGCACGGCCTCTTTTCCTTGACAGCAGAGAGCTTCCGCCAAAATAATAGCCGGAGCGGGAGGTCCGAATGGTCCAGGCTGCGAGATCGCTCAAAGTCGGCGAGCTGCTGGCGATTCTGGGGGAGATTTATCAGGGCAAGGAGACGGGGACCCTCGTGCTTCAGAGGGATGAGGTCAGCAAGTTCCTGTATGCCCAGGACGGGCAGATCATCTTCGCCGCCTCCAATGCTCCGGAGGACAAGTTTACCCAGATCCTCATCGACAAGGGCAAGCTCTCCGAGGAGCAGCTCGAACTCGCTACCGAAAAGAAGGAGGGCCGGACCATCGGCAGGACCCTGGTGGAGCTCGGGTTCCTGGCCTCCGAAGACCTCCTGGACGCCCTCGTCGAGCAGATGCGCCGCGTAGCCTCCTCCGCGGCCGCCTGGGAGAGCGGCACGTCGGCCTTCAAGCCGGGGGTGCTCCCACCGAATCTCGCCAGGCTTCCGGTTTCGACCCCCCGCTTCATCGTGGACACGGCCCTGTCGATTCCGAGCCGCGAATGGGTCTCCCAGGGACTCGGGCAACTGTCGGCCACGCTCCAGATGAGCACGGCGGAGAGGGAGGCCGCGGCGGTGATCCTTCCCACGCCCGCCGAGGCCCACATCCTGGACCAGGTGGACGGCAGGAGCAGCGCCCGAGAGGTGTGCGACGCGGCCAACGTGGACCTCTTCACCGGCGCCCGCTTCCTCATGGGCCTCACCTGCCTGGGCCTTCTGCACATCCAGCAAGCCATGGCGCCCACGCCGAAGGGCAAATCGCCGGTGGAGACGATGGACCTCTCCTTCCTGGAGTCCATGGACGAAGGGGCCGCGGCAGAGCCGCCAAGGGTTCCCGACAAACAGCCCGTCCAGCCGCCCGCCCCGCCGGCGGTGGAGAAGGCACCGCCTTCCCAGCCGCTCCCCTTTGAACCCTCGGGCCCTCCTGCCGGACCGGACCGCCCGCAAGAGGAGCCATTCGCCGTGCCGGCGCCCCCGGCGGAGGTGGAGCGCGAGACTGCCACGAACTGGGCCGTTTCCCCGCTTCAGTCCGCGGGGACGGCCCCGACCCCTCCGGCCATGGACTCCCTGATCTTCGCCGCCGCTCCCAGGCGGCGAAAATCCAGGCGATGGCTCTGGATCGCGGCGGCTGCAGCGGTGGTCGTCCTGGCCGGCGCCTCCGCTTGGTACGTCTTCTTCTCGGGCGGCGGCGAGTACGTGGCCATGCAGCCGGAGGTGCCCGCCGCCAAGACGCGGATGCCCCAGCGTCCGACTCCCCAGCCTCCACCCGCTAGCCAGCCGGCGGTTCCGAAGCCCGACCAGAGCTCCGGGGCAACCAGCGTGGAGACTCCGGTTGCGGCGCCTGTCGGGCAGTCCGCCCCAGCCCCCATCACCCCCGAGACAACCGCCGAGGCCCCACGGATGGCCTCGCGGACCGAGATGCCGAAACCCGCGCCCGTGGCGTCGGTGCTTCAGCCTGCGATCCCCAAGCCGAGTCCCCCGGCTGAAAAGACCGCCCCGCAGATCTCCTCTCCGGCCAGCCTGGAGCAAGCCCGGAAACTGCTGGAGGAAGGGCGGCTCCCCGAGGCGGCCCAGGCCTTCCGGATGGCGCTGGACCCCATTCGGGGCGGCTACACGATCCAGGTCGAGGTGGCCTGTCAGCCCGAGACGATCCAGAAGGGCTTGGCGGCAGCCGGCTCCAGCGACGACTATCGCATCCTGCCCTACGACCTGCACGGACGCTCGTGCTACCAGGTGATCTGGGGCCATTACGCCGCCCGCGAGTCGGCGGATGCGGCCCTGAAGGCCATGCCCTCCTTCTTCCTCCAGGCCTCCTCTCCACGGGTGGCCCCGTGGGATCAGGCCAAGGGCTCGCGGTAGGCCGCCGTGACCTGGTTCCTCGACGGCAACAACCTCATGGGATTCCTCCGGCGCAGTGCAGAAAAGGGCAGCCGAGAGTCCTTCCTGGAATGGTTGCTGGAAAGAGGAGTCCCCTCCCCCGCGGTCGTGGTCTTTGACGGCCCTCCCCCACCCGAGGCCGCCTCGACCAAGCTCCGGCGCGGCAAGGCTTCGGTCCTCTACGCGGGAAAGGCCACGGCGGATTCCGCCATCCTGGCGAGGGTGCGCCCTGGCGACCGGGTGGTGACGGCCGATCGAGATTTGGCTCTCCGTTGCCGCGACCGGCAGGCCCAGGTCGTCGCTCCCGCCCGGTTCTTCGCCTCCATGAGGCCTAGCCGTGCCGAGGGCGGCGAGAAGCCCACAGCGACGGCGGTAGACGTCGACGCCTGGCTGGAATTCTTCCAGCGCGATCCCGGAAAGTAGCGCCGGCCCGGCCCGCGTCTCCCTGCCCGACCACCGCCACCTCTCGACCCTCCACTCTCCACCAGCTCGCCTTGTCCGGCCTCGGCCGTGCGTTCTATACTGCCTCTCCCTGGAGGTGACGCGGTGCAAGTCCCCGAGGAGCTCATCGATCGGCTGAAGAGGAAGGACCCCGCAGCCTATGAGGAGTTCCTGTCCCTCTACGGCAAGCAGCTGCTCAGCTTCGGCTTCCGCATGTGCGGCGACACCGAGGACGCCCGGGAGGTCCTGCAGGAGACGCTCCTGAAGACCTTCGAATCCATCGGCGACCTCAAGCACAGCGGCGCCTTCAAGGGCTGGCTCTACCGCATCGCCACCAACGCCTGCCTCATGCGCCGCCGGCAATCCAAGTTCCTCAAGGAGGAGATCACCCTGGACGAGGCCCTGCCCGGCCCGGCCAGGGCCGACACCCCCTGGCAGAGGCTTCCCGACGAGGTGGTGCTGGGCGGCGAGGTGAAGGGGAAGATTCGGGAGGCGATTCTCAACCTGCCGGACACCTACCGCTCGGTGCTGGTCCTGAGGGATCTGGAAGGGCTGGATACCCAGGAGGCGGCGGCGGCGCTCTCTCTCAGCAAGGACGTGGTGAAGATGCGCCTGCACAGGGCCAGGGCCAAGATCCGCAACGACCTAGAGGCCTACTTCCAGGACGGCGGTCGTCAGGCCGGTTGAAGCCCCTGAATCGCGCGGTGGGTGGGGAGACGACGCGGCCGTCCGCGTTCAAGCAAAGACGACGCCGCGCGGCCCCTCCTTCAGCTCCCCGATGGTGAAGACCTTCTCACCGCGGGACTCCAGTTCGGCCCTCAGGCTTCCCGCCGATCCGGCCTCCACGCAGAGCACCATCCCCACGCCCAGGTTGAAGGTCCGGCGCATCTCCTCCTCCGGCACGGCCCCCTCGCGGCGGATGTAACGGAAGAGGGGCGGCTCCTCCCATGACCCCGGTTGGATCAGGGCCTGGACTCCCTCGGGGAGCACCCGGGGCAGGTTGTCGGGGATTCCCCCGCCCGTGATGTGGGCCAGGGCCGTCACGCCTCGGCCCCTCACCAGCAGTCCCGACAGCGCCCGCAGGTAAGAGCGGTGCACGGCGAGCAGGGCCTCCCCCACCGTGGAGTCCAGCTCCTCGACCCGCGAATCCGCCCTCATCCCCTGCCGCTCGAAGAAGAGCCTGCGCGCCAGGGAGTAGCCGTTGGTGTGCAGGCCCGTGGAGGTCAGTCCCAGAAGGACGTTGCCCGGCCGGACGTCGCGCGGGAGAAGCTCGCTCCTCTCGACCACGCCCACGATGAAGCCGGCAAGATCGAAGTCCTCGCCGCCGTATAGGCCCGGCATCTCGGCGGTCTCCCCGCCGATGAGCGCGCAGCCGTTCTCCCGGCAGGCCTTTCCCAGCCCCTCGACGACGGAGGCCAGGCGCTCGGGGATGAGCTTGCCGGCGGCGAAGTAGTCCAGAAAGAAGAGCGGCCTCGCCCCCTGCACCAGGATGTCGTTGACGCAGTGGTTGACCAGGTCCTGCCCCACGGTGTCGTAGCGGCCCGCCATCTGGGCCACCTTGAGCTTGGTCCCCACGCCGTCCGCGGAGGCCACCAGGACGGGGCCATCTTCCCGGTCCGGCTCCAGGGCGAAGAGCCCGCCGAAGAGGCCGATCTCCGAGAGGACGCCCGGGGTGAAGGTGGAGCGCGCGATGGCCTTCACTCTCGCCAGCGCCCGGTCCTGGGCGTCGATGTCCACGCCGCTGTTCTTGTAGGTCAGCCCTCGCTTGTCTTCCATGGCCCCTTCGCTCCACGTTCCTTCGGTTTCTTCTGCGGCCGCGCCCGTCTCCGCGGGCTTCCGGGGTGGGTCCTCCGGTCGGCCCCTAGACCAGCTTGAAGCTCTGGACCTCCTGCCGCAGGAGCGACGAGCTCTTCTGGAGGTGGGAGAAGGCCTCCATGAGTTGGCTGAAGGCCTGCTCTATGGCCTGGGCCGTGTCGGCCACCTGCGTCATGGCGTCGTAGATGCCCGAAACCTCCTGGGTCTGGAGCTGCACGGCCTGATTGGTCTGGCGGCTGTCGTCCATGATGCGGGTCACGGCCTCGCTGATCACCCGGCTTCCCTTGGCCTGCTCGTCCGTGGCATTCCTCAACTGGCGCGCCACCTCTCGGACCTTCTCGGCCTCCTCGTTCAGGTAGCGCGTGGACTGCGCCTGTTCCTGAGTGGCGCGGGCGATTCCCTGGATCATCTCGAAAATCTGGTGCATGGCCCGGTTGGCCGATTGGCCGCCGTGGGCCAGCTCCTCCGTGGCGGAGGCGATGCGCCGGGAGTTCTCCTCCTGTGAAGAGGCCGAGTCCAGGATGGTCCTCAGGGCCTTGCCCGCCATCCGGGAGAGCTCGGCACTGCCCTCCACCACCTGGAAGGTCCGGTCCATGGAACCGGCCATCTCTCCTCCGCTCTCCGTGAGGGACCGGATCACCGTCCGGATCTCCTTGGCGTTGCCCGCCGTTCGGGCCGACAGCTCCCGGATCTGCGTGGCCACCACGGCGAAGGGCTTCCCGTATTCGCCGGCGCCCGCGGCGATGATGGAGGCGTTGAGCGAGAGGAGGTTGGTCTGCTCCGTCACGTCCTGGATCAGGTCGACGATGCGTCCGATCCTCTCGATGGAGTGCAGAAGCTCCTCGAGGGTGGACCGGCCCTGCTCGCTGGCCTTCCGCGTCCTCAGAATCTGCTCCTCCACCGCCGCCACCGCCGTGAAGCCGGCTTCGGCGTCGCGGGTGACGCGCCCCGCCGTCTCGGAGAGGGAGGCGGCGTTCCGGCGGGTCTCCTCCAGCGAGGCGTCCAGCTCGTTCAGGAAGGAGACCGCCTCCTGGCTTCCGGTGTAGAGCTGGTCCGTGCCGCCCTTCACCTCCTCGGCCGTGGCCAGGATCTCGTTGGACGAGGAGGCGGTCTTCTCCACCGAGTGGATCAGCACGTCGGCGTTCCTTGCGATCTCCTCCACGCTCGCCTGCATCTGGAGGATGGCCGAGGAGACCTCCTGGGTGGAGTTGGCCACCTGGGTCATGGCGGTGGAGACGCGCTGCATCCCCTCCTCCATGACCTTCATCGACTGCGTGGTCCGCTCCGCCGAGGCGGTCTGGCTCGTCACGTGATGGCGGAGCCCCTCCGTCACGCCGAGGGTCTGGGCCACCTCTTCGTCCACGGCGGCCGTGGCGCCGGCCACCTCGCGGACCAGCTTGCCCAGCCCCTGGAAGGTGGAGCGCAGGTCGTCGGCCATGACTCCGAGCTCGTCGTCGGACCATATGGCGGGTATGCGGGTCAGATCGCCCGCGGCCAGGCGCTTGTTGAAGGCGGCCGTCTCCTTGAGGGTCCGGGCCGTGTCCCTGCCCAGCCAGAGGATGTAGCCGCTGAAGACCACCAGGGTCGCGATGAGGAAGATGATTCCCACGAGGCTGAGATTTTTAACCACGTCGCTGAGGTAGCCCTCGTTGGCCAGCAGCGCCAGATACCGCTGGGACCCCGCCGGAATCAGGCGGACCCGGCCGTAGGTGGTGAGGAATTCGTGATCCGCGGGCGCCCCGGTGACCTGCTGGATGGCGCTCTCCACGGCCCGGCGGGAGTAGGAGCCGCTGGCCTGGGCCTCGAGCACGCGCCCGTTGGCATCCACCGGCACGACGACCCAGAGCGGATTGGCGCTGGCCTTCAGCATGCCCCCCCACTGCTCCTCGGGGCTCTGCTGAAGCCGCTGCGCCAGCTCCTGCGCCGCCTGCGCCCCCGACTGGAGGGCGAACCGGTCCAGCTCCATGCTCAACCGGGAGTAGATCATGACGCCGAAGGAGAGGAAGGCCACCAGGGCGATTCCGATGACCGAGGCCCCGATCTTGAGTATGAAGCTGAGCCTCGCGTCCGACACGTCGGGCAGGCGATCCAGCGATGCCGCCACCTCCTCGATCAGGGGGCGGATCTGGCTCTTGAGGAGGAAGTAGGCGAAGCCCAGCGAGATGGCGGCCGCGATGATGCCCGTGAATAGGATTCCGAAAAAGACGATCCAGCTTCGCTGGATCCAGAGGTAGCTGATGGTCGCCAAGGCCGTGGCCGCGATCACCCAGGACACGCTCGTCATGATCTGCGACCTGGGCACGTGCGCGGCGAAGTCCCGATAGAACTCCTCCAGCTCGGCCCGGGTGAAGACCCGGCCCGCGCGCTTTCCACGCTTGTAGGCGATGATGGAAGGCATGATCTTGTGACGGGCGTACCAGGTGATGATGATGCGGTCGAGAATGAGCAGGCCCAGGACGGTCAAGACGTACTTCTGCCAGAAAGGCCGCGTATTGGGCACTACCGACAGGAAGTAGAGGATGGCCACGACCAGGGCAAAGAGAATGGGCGCCAGGTCGTAGAGAAATTTCTTCGTCTTGAACTTGAGCCAGGGCATCGGCTCTCCCTCCCTCATGGGTGATCGTCCCCGACCTTGGACTGCGCCCATTGTAAGTCGGCTTCCCTGCGGGGCGCAAGAAAGGGGAAGGAGAGTCACAACAAAGACCGCAGGACACCGCGGTATTGAGGGTGGGATGTTCAGGGCTTAGGGCGAACTTCTGATGGGGATATCCGGGAGGTCGAGGCCGATGGGACCCTGGGGCTTCCCGCTCGGCGCTCCGCATTCAGCTCTCGGTCCTTGCCTACCGGTGGGTCTTTTCGAAGAGCAGCCGCTGGGCGCCCTTCGGCTCGGTCCAGCGGACCGGGTATTCCCCTCCCATGCAGGCGTGGCAGGCCTGGCCCATCTGCAGGCCGGCGGCCTCATGCATCCCCTCGGGACTCAGGTAGCCGATGGAGTCCGCCTCCACGAAGGCGCAGATCGAAGCCAGGTCCATGTTTGCGGCCACCAGCTCGGAGCGCTCCGGCGTGTCGATCCCGTAGACGCACGGATTCACGATGGGCGGGCTCGAGAGGCGAAGGTGCACCTCGGAGGCCCCGGCCTCCCGGACCAGGCGGACGATCTTGCGGGAGGTGGTGCCGCGAACCAGGGAGTCGTCCACGAGGACCACGCGCTTGCCCTGCAGGAGATAGCGGACGGGATTGAGCTTCAGCCTCGCCGACATGTCCCGCACCGACTGCCGCGGCGCGATGAAGGTCCGGCCCACGTAATGGTTCCGAATGAGCCCCCACAGCAGCGGAATGCCGCTTTCTTCCGAGTAGCCGATAGCCGCCGGGACCCCCGAGTCCGGCACGGGCACGACGGCGTCCGCCTCCACCGGCCTCTCCTGGGCGAGCTTCCGCCCCATGGCGACGCGAACCGGAAAGACTACCCGCCCGAACAGATCTGAATCGGGACGGGCGAAGTAGACGTACTCGAAGATGCAGGGCACCTGGGCGATCTTGGGGAACGGAAAGAGGGAGCGCACACCCTTTTCGGACACGATCAGCACCTCGCCGGGCTGGATCTCCCGCACGTATTCGGCCTTGAGCAGGTCCAGCGCGCAGGTCTCGGAGGCCAGCACGGGTGAGCCCGCCAGGTCGCCGAGGACCAGGGGCCGGAAGCCCCACGGATCACGCACGGCCACCAGGCTGTTGCCCATGAGCATGACCAGGCTGAAGGCCCCCTTGAGGCGCAGGAGACTGTCGACCAGGGCATCCACCGGATCGGCCTGGCTCGATCGGGCAAAGAGGTGGAGGATCACCTCGGAGTCGGTGGTAGTGGCGAAGATGGCTCCCTGCTTCTCCAGCTCCTCGTGGAGGCCCAGCCCGTTCACCAGGTTCCCGTTGTGGGCCAGGGCCATCTCCCCGTGCTGGGTGGTCGCCAGGATCGGGCCAGCGTTCCGCACGTGGGAGCTTCCCGAGGTGGAGTAGCGGACGTGGCCGATGGAGGAGTCCCCGGGCAGGTCCGAGAGGTCCCGGTTTCCAAAAACCTCCGAGACCAGCCCCATGCCCTTGACGAGATGGAGGTGACTGCCATCGCAGGTCGCCACCCCCGCGGACTCCTGGCCCCTGTGCTGAAGGGCGTACAGCCCGTGCACGGCAAGGTTGGCCGCCTCCGAATGCCGGTAGATTCCAAAAATCCCGCACATGGAGACCTCCGAAGACGCCAACGAGGGCCGGGGCGGCGCGATCCTAGTGTTGTGTCCCCGTCTCGCGTTTACAATAGCCTCTTCCTGGGACACAACACTTCCCAAGGGGCGCCGCCCCTAGGGCGCCCGCCTGCGGCGGGCTGTTACCCCAAAAGAGCGGGGAGGCTTCCTCCCCGCACC
>JBAWEQ010000061.1:0-5426 GCA_049591295.1 Acidobacteriota bacterium | reverse complement strand
AAGGTCCTCACGCGCCTGGCCGAGGGGAGGTGAGGGCATGCGCGCGATCAGCATCGTGTTAGCCGGGGCCGTCCTGGCGACGATCGGGGGTTGCTCCTCGCTCGTCGGGCCGGGGGACGATCTCTCCCGCCGCGTGGACTATCTCCGGCAGGACATTCAGGATCTCACGGCCCAGCAGAAGCAGCTGGCGAAAGAGGTGGAGGCGCTCCGCGCCCAGGCCGGGTCCGCCCCGCCCCAGGCTCCGGCCCAGGCCTCGGCGCCCGCGGCGGCGGTCCCCATGGAGGAGGCGTCGCCCAGAGTGGAGATCCAGAACCTCGCCACCGACCCCGCCTCCCTCTACAAGACGGCCTTCGACCTCATGGAAGCCGGCAAGTATACGGAGGCGGAGCGGAGCTTCGCGGACTTCATCCGGCGCTTCCCCCAGTCGGACCTGGCGGATAACGCCCAGTACTGGATCGGCGAATGCCTGTACAGCGAGAAGAACTACCAGGACGCCGAAAAGGCCTTCGAGGCGGTCTCGGAGCATTTTCCCTTCGGCAACAAGGTTCCCGACGCGATGTACAAACAGGCCGTATGCCAGATCCAGCTGGGGCTGAAGCCGCAGGCGGAGGCCACGATCCGGAGGCTCACGGAGAACTTTCCGGACTCGGAGGCGGCCGCCAAGGCCAAGAGCCTCCACCCGGCTCCCTGAGGCGGAGGCCCAGATGCTTCCGCCAGGGCGCTGGCTCCCGCTGGCCGCGGATGCCTCCACCCGGCGCTATTTCAAAGGGGAATGGTGGGGGGCTCCGGCGCTCCTGGCTCAGTTCGGGGGCGATAGGGACGGCCTCGAGCGTTTCGTCCACGTCCGCAACCTGTTCGCGGGGGGCGGCCTGGACGTCCCGGAGATCCTGCACGTGCCGCCGGAAGACCCGGACTGGCTGATCGAGAGCTGGGTAGAGGGCTGGGCCCTCTCCCGTGGCCGGTGGCGGCCCGAATGGGGGGATCGCCTTCTGTCCTCGGCGCGAGTCATCTCCTCCCTCCAGGATTGGGGCGAGGGCCCGGATCTGCTGGAGCTGGACCGCGCCCGCCTCCAGTTCGAGCTCTCCTTCTTCTCGGTCCACCTTCTGGAGGGATTTCTCAACATCTCCGTGTCGCCGTCGGTGTCGGTGGGCCTCTCCGTGCTGGCGGAGGAGGTGGGCGGCTACCCGCGCCGGCTGGCCCATCGCGATCTCCACTCCGAGAACGTGCTCGCCACCGCACAGGGCCGGCTCGTGCTGCTGGATTTCCAGGACGCCCTGCTGGCGCCCCGGTGCTACGACGCCGCCTCCCTGGCGGTGGATGCCTACCGCGACCAGCGTCCGGCCATCCGGGACCTCTTCGCCGAGGGGTGGTCGGGCGAGGCCGGAGTCGCGGCTGAAGAATTCGGACGCACGGCCCTTCAGCGGGCGCTCAAGGCGCTGGGCACCTTCGGCTACCAGGTGACGCGCCGAAAAAAGGCCCGATACCTCAAATTCATGGCCGCCGAGGCCCGCCACGCCCTCCACTTCCTACCCCTCGCGCCCGCCCCGCTGGAAGAGCTGGCCCCTCCCCTCCAAAGCCTCACGGAACTGGGGTGATCCAAAATCCTCCGCGGGGCAGGAGCCCGTCCCGAGCCCACGGAGGCCCGGCCAATTGTTCCCATCCGGGCGAGAGGCTATGCTGGTGCTCAAGACCGTGGCCCGGGAGAACGCTGGCGGGGCGGCGATCGCGTTGGGCCGGTTGAGGGCCCTATCCGCAAGGAGAGCGAACCATGCCCGAGAAGACTCAGAAGGACGATCTGGTGGCGCTTCTCGATCGCTACCGGCGGAAACTCGACCAACAGTTCGCCAAAGGCGGCAGAAGATCGGTGGAGACGGATTCGGGCATCCCGCTGGCGCCCCTCTGCACCCCCCTCGATCTGGAGGGCTGGAGCTACGCCGGGAAGCTGGGCGTGCCGGGGGAGTCGCCCTTCACGCGCGGCATCCAGCCCACCATGTACAGGGGGCGCCTCTGGACCATGCGGCAGTACGCGGGGTTTGGGACGGCCGAGGAGTCCAACCGCCGATACCGCTATCTCCTGGAGCAGGGACAGACGGGCCTCTCCGTGGCCTTCGATTTGCCGACGCAGATGGGGCTCGACAGCGACGATCCGCTGGCCGAGGGCGAAGTCGGAAAGGTGGGGGTGGCCATCGACACGCTCGATGACATGGAGACCCTGCTCGCGGGCATCCCCCTGGACAAGGTCTCCACCTCCATGACCATCAACGCCACCGGTTTCATCCTGCTGGCCCTCTACATGGCCGTGGGTGAGAAGCAGGGGGTGGCGCCCGAAGCGCTGACGGGCACCATCCAGAACGACATCCTCAAGGAGTACATCGCGAGAGGGACCTACATCTTCCCTCCGCGGCCGTCGCTTCGCATCATCACCGACGTCTTCGAATACGCCACGCAGGCCCTTCCGCGCTTCAACACTATCTCCATCTCGGGCTACCACATCCGCGAGGCGGGCAGCACGGCGGCGCAGGAGATCGCCTTTACCCTCCTGGACGGCCTGGCCTACGTTCAGGCGGCCGTGGACAAGGGGCTGGAGGTGAACGCCTTCGGCGAGCGCCTCTCCTTCTTCTTCAACGCCCACAGCCACTTTCTGGAGGAGGTGGCCAAGTACCGCGCGGCCCGCAGGCTCTGGGGGCGCCTCATGCGCGACCGCTTCGGAGCCACCAACCCTCGGGCCTGCATGCTCCGCTTCCACACCCAGACGGCCGGATCCACGCTGACGGCGCAGCAGCCCCTCGTGAACGTCGTGCGCACGACCGTGGAGGCCCTGGCCGCGGTCATGGGCGGCACCCAGTCCCTTCACACCAACAGCTTCGACGAGGCCCTGGGCCTGCCCACCACCGAGGCCGCCACCCTCGCATTGAGGACGCAGCAGGTCCTGGGGCACGAAAGCGGCGTCGCCAACAGCATCGACCCCCTCGGCGGCTCCTACGTCATCGAGGCCCTGACCGACGCCCTGGAGGCCAGGGCGCTGGAGATCATGGCCGAGGTGGAGAGACGCGGCGGCATGGTGAAGGCCATCGAGGCCGGCTACGTTCAGGCCGAAATCCAGGAGGCGGCCTACCGCTTCCAACAGACGGTGGAAAAGGGCGAGCGGGTGGTGGTTGGGGTGAACCGGTTTGCGGAGGGCGACGGAGTCCACCCTCCCGTGCTCCACGTGGATCCCGAACTGGAACGCCAGCAGGTCACCCGGCTGCGGGGCGTGCGGGAGAGGCGGGACGCGGCCGAAGTGACGCGGGCGCTCGGACGCCTGGACGACGCGGCCAAGGACGGCGCCAACCTCATGGAGCCCACCCTCCAGGCAGTGAAGGCCCATGCATCCGTGGGCGAGATCATCGCCGTGCTCAAGCGGACCTTCGGGACCTACGAGGGCGAGTAGGGGATATTCGGAAGGCGGGAAAAGGGATTCACCACCAGGGACCCGCGCAGGAAGAGGTCAGCCCACATCCTGCGATGGGACAGGGGAGTGGCTCCGAAAGGCAAAGGGAAGGTGGCTTCCGTGAAAGACGCTCCTCACCCGCCAAGGGATTTGGGCTGCCTCCGATCCCGGACTTGATCCGGGGGAGGAAGCCCCGAGGGCGGGGTGGGGGCCCAGCGGGACAATGCCGTGGGGCAGGGCCCCGCAGGGCAGACCTCGGTTCCGCCGGGCTTGGCCCGCGGAGCAGAGAAAGAACGCCGGGGCCTCCCCGTCCAAGAGACATCGTCTTTCCCCCGTGAACCTGAAGCTTGGCCGAAGCCACCCGCGGTTCCATCGCGGAATTCGGGATATACTTAAAGTCGAACCGAACCCGAGGGGGAAGAAGACACCCACAGCGAGGTATCCACTTGGACGCACGGGGGATCTCCGCACCGGACCACCTCCACCCGCAGCCCGACGCCGGGGGCCGCGACCCGGGACCGCCCCCTTCCGCCTTCGGAACCGACCCTTCCCAACCCCGGACAGGGGGGACCGCACCTTCGGACACGGGGGGCCGCACCTCGGGATCGCACCTTTCCCACCTCGGAACGGACCCTTCCCAACCCCGGACAGGGGGGACCGCACCCTCGGACAGGGGGGGCCGCACCTTGGGATTGCACCTTTCCCACCTCGGAACGGAACCTTCCCAACCCCGGACAGGGGGGGCGCACCCTCGGACAGGGGGGGGCTCACCTCGGGATCGCACCTTTCCCCTCGGAACGGACCCTTCCCAACTCCGGACAAGGGGGACTGCATCCCCGGACAGGGGAGGGCGCACCTCGGGATCACACCTTTCCCACCTCGGGAAGGGGCGGCCCCACGCAACTGCTGCCAGACTCATCAAGGAGCGGGGCCAGACGATGAACGATGTCGCAAAACACGACATCACTCCGTTCTCGAAGAGTGCACACTCCGCACCAAGCTCTGTGCCGTGAGGAGCGGGAATATGCCCATACGCAAGCCTGAGCCCATGCACATTGACAAGTTCCGCATAACGCCTTATGCTTACAACTTCTCCCGGACGAGATCTGGAACTCTGGATTTTCTGATTCTCAGACAGTTGTTATGGTCCTGAGCGTAAGTGGGGAGGTCCTCGTCACTTAACATCGGCTCTAAGCAAATGTGGAAGGAGGAGATATGGGATTAACGAAGGTGTTTTGTAAGAAGCGTTCTCGACTACTGGCTATTATTGCCTTCCTATCTATGGCAATTTATGGCCCTCCGCTAATGGCCCTGGATAATGATCCTTCACCGCCGAATCCCTATCAACTAATCTATTACGCGACTTCCTCTACGGGGACCCTATCCGTTGAGAGCATAGTGGCCTCGTCATCTGGAACCGACATGTGGGCAACATATACATCGAGTGCTGGCAAGAGAATTTCTCTCTCTTCTAGCCAAGGAATCGTTACGGCTGTGCTCCCGAATGGAAGAATAACGACTCAGTTGCTCACGGATGGGAACGTGAGCATCACCATGAGAGCGGCAGGGCAACAAATCACTTTCAGGGCGACGCCTTCAGGAGAGGTTCTTGACCCAGTCGATGAGTCTCTCTTTGAGTCCATCCGGGATACAATGTAAATCCTCGCCGTACCCCGTCTGGCGAAGTGAGGCGCTTGGAGGATAGCCTGGGGCGGGTTGGGATGGCGGGCGCGGCGGATGGGAGGTTGCCGGGGAGCCGGGGACCGTGGGATCCGGGTAGCGCCGGAGGGCCGTGAGCGCTCCGGGGCGGGGCAGTCAGACTATCAGATGCGGAGGGTGGAGGGTTGAGCCGTTCAGGCGTTCAGGGGCTCGGGCAGGGTGACGGCGCCGGGGGTACGGATGGCGTTGAGGGCGGCTTGAAAGACGTAGGCCTTGGGCTCCACTTCGCAGAGCTTGGCGGTCTCGAAGAGGGTGTAGAAGAGGGCGGCCACCTGGG
>JBAWEQ010000060.1:0-8264 GCA_049591295.1 Acidobacteriota bacterium | reverse complement strand
CCGGAAGGCAAGCCTCACAAGTGCGAGCTGGAATTGTTTTGGACAGCCATGGTTGCCGCCAGATCGAAGGAGATCGCGGCGGAGGCGCCCTTGGCCGAGACCACGCGGAACTCGTAGCGCCCCGGAGACAGCGTGAGCGCATCGAGGGGCACGGGGTCCGAGACGGGGCCTCTGGGCCGCATATAATAGATGAGCACCGTCCGGGAGCCCCGGCGGATGGAAAATCCGGCGAGGCGGCGCGTTCCTCCTCCCGTGCAGCAGGCCCCTTCCACCAGGTCGTCCACCCGAAATGCCTCCGCGCGCATCCCCGCGGGCACCTCGATGGTGCTCGCCTCCGGCCGGCAGTCGGGCCCGCACGTGGAGCGGAGCGACACGCGCCGGTCCTGAGCCAGCATCAGCACCGCCACGCAGGCCACGAGCAGGGCGGCAAGCAGCAGGCGGAATCGCATGGGGAGCCTCCGGGCCCGAGCATAACACCGCGGGCGGCCCGGACGAAGCGGGCGGCCCGTCGAGCCGTGCGGGGCCGACCCGCGCGGGCCGGCGCCGGCCCCTTGGCCCCCTCGGTCCGGTATGGGACAATCCCGATAGGCGCCGGAGGCGAGTCGGGCCCCGGAGCCGTTCCGATTCAACCCAGGAGCCAGCGCCATGCCTGACCAGCCGTTCGTGCTCTCCGTGGTGGGACGCAGCAACTCGGGCAAGACCACGCTCATCGTCAAGCTGCTGCCGTGGCTCTCGTCGAGGGGATGGCGCGTGGGCACGCTCAAGCACGACGTGCACGGCTTCACCATGGACCACGAGGGCAAGGACACCTACCGCCACTTCGAGGCGGGCGCGCGCCGCGTCGTCATCGCCGGCACCACCGAGCTGGCCCTGCGCGAGCGCCTCGACGAGCCTCCCGAACGCGAGGCGGTGGTCGAGCGCTTCTTCCAGGGCATGGACCTGGTGATCACCGAGGGCTACAAGACGGGGCGCTGGCCCAAGATCGAGGTGGTGCGGAGCGCCCTGTCCTCCCAGCCCCTTTGCCTGGGCGACGAGACCCTGGTAGCCTTGGTGACGGACCTTCCCGCTTCGCTGCCGCTGCCGGTTTTCGGACTGGAGGACGTGGAGGCGCTGGGATCCTGGATCGAGCACCGGTTCCTGAGAGGGCCCCGGGAAGGGGAGAGGCCATGACGAATTCTGGATGCCCCCTGTGCGGGGGGCACGGATACCTGGTGGAGGAAGACGAGGGCCGCCTGGTGGCCAGGCCCTGCCAGTGCCGCGTGACGGAGCGGGCCGGCGAGCGGATGGGCGCCTCGGGCATCCCCGAGCGCTACCGCTTCAAGTACGTCTTCGAGCACTACCACCCCGAGCCCGGGACGAAGCAGGACGAGGCGCTGACCATCGCGCGCGGCTACGCCGAGAACTTCCCCGCCGTGCCGGAGGAGAAGAACGGCCTGCTCTTCATCGGTCCTTGCGGGGTCGGCAAAACGCACCTGGCGGTGGCCATCCTCATGGAGGTGGTGATGCGCAAGGGCCTTCCGGCCCTTTTCGTGGACCTCAACGACCTCTACCGGGAGATCCGCAACACCTACAACAACCGCGAGGCGGAGACCACCGAGTACGACATCATGGGCCCCCTGGTGGAGGCCCCGCTCCTGCTCATCGACGAGCTGGGCTGCCTCAACAGCCCGTGGGCCCAGGACACGCTCCACTACCTCATCAGCCAGCGGTACAACCGGCTCAAGCCCACCCTCTGCACGAGCAATTTTCCCGACGGCCCCGGTTCCGGGGTCTCCACGCTGGAGGAGCGCATCAGCACCCCCACGCGCTCCCGCCTCTTCGAGATGTGCAGGGCCGTCACCATGGACGGCAAAGACCGCCGGCGCGGATAGCGGCGCTCATGGCCGCCGCCAGCGAGCGGCTGTTACCTTCTCGCCGCCCGTGCATCTGAACAAAGGTGACCATCCTCCGCCACGGGGGACCGGCCTGCTTCCTGCATCCCTCTTTCCTTCCCTATACGCCGGGGGCCCAGTGCCCCCGGTTTCCTTTCGCCCCGCCCGCCGCCCGCCACATGCACCCCGCCCGCACCACCAGCGTTGCACCCGCGCCGCCGAACGGGTATTCTGGCTCGGTCGGGGCGTGGCGCAGCCTGGTAGCGCACCTGCTTTGGGAGCAGGGAGTCGGAGGTTCAAATCCTCTCGCCCCGACCAGGTTAAGCCCTTACATTCCAGTGACTTTCAGAGAGCCGCCCTCCGAGGCTCCGGGACCCTCTCCGGAGGGATTGCAGGTCAATTGCGGGTTTTGCGGTTCGAGGATGGCGACGGCCGCCTTCAGGCGGGAGGGATGGAGGTGGGCCTAACGGAGAGTCATGGTGAGATCCGCACGCCCCAGGAGTTCTCGCAGGAGTGACCTATTGTCGAAATCAAGCGAAATCGCTAAAAGCGTCGTTGGCTATGGGCGGTGATGAAGACGAGGTCAGCCCACAGCCCTGGCACCCTGAGCCGGAGGAACCTCGTTCAACGGGGGATCGGGGGGAGTTCGGCCGGCTTGGTCGCCACTGCCCGGCAGGCACGGACCAGGTCGGTCACGAGCCGTTCGTCTGGAGCCATGTCCCCCTCGTACTCGCTGAGGTTGCGGAGGTCGGTGAAGGGCCGGCGGCAGTGCAACTAAAGTGCAACTCCGGGTGGCGAAGACCGGCAATCCGGGGCAGGCTGCCTTAAATGCCCTGATGCTCCAAGCCACCGTGAACTTAAGCCAATCCGATCCTGTTCAACTTCGCGACAATGCGTTCCACTCATCGTGGAGGCCCTTGGAGAGCGTGCGAACTCGAAAGAGGTCCCGGGACTCCAAACCCGTCTCTCCGCCAAAAAGTTCAATCAGCTACGCGAGCGTCCCCTGCCGATCGTTCGCCAATTGTCCGCTCTCCCTTCACCAGGCTTGGTCCTAAGTCGTCGCCCCGCCGAATTCGGGAGGCGAGATCCTTCGGGGGTCGCTTCGTAAAGGTTGAATTACACAACTTCTCTAATCTATACTATCAAACAGTTCAGACGCCGAGCCCGTACTTCTCTGTCTGGTGGAGTGGCCTTGGACACGATCGCCGAGTTTTCCAGGTCGGACGCCGAAACGGATCACATCCTGCCGGACCTCTTGAAACTGGCGTGCCGAACCAATACTGCCGAGGTCGGGGTCGTGGCGCTCGTGGATGGCGGGACTGGCGACCTGGTCGTCAGGCACACGTACGGGACCGCCTTCGAGGAGCTGGCCGTGGGGGCCCGCCTGCCCCAGGGCAAGGGCATCTCGGGATGGAGCATCGCCAACCGCAAGACCGCCCTGGTCGCCGATGTGGCCACCGACCCCCGATTCGCCTTTCATGGCAGAAGGGACCTCGATTTTGCGCCCCGCGACCTGGTGTGCGTGCCCCTCATGAGCGGGGATAAGGCCTTCGGGGTGGTCGTGCTCTTCAACAAGACGGGCGGCACCTTCGACGAGGCGGACGCCTCGCTGATGGAATCGGTAGGTTCGCTGGCCGCGAACGCCGTCGAGAACGCCAGGCTCTACGAGGTCGAGCGCAGGGACCGGCGGCTCGCCCAGACGCTGGCCGCCTTCAGCATGGCCATCACGCAATCCCTCGATGTCAACGTGGTGCTCAGAGTCCTTCTCGACTACCTGGCCCAGCTCGTCCCTTGCGACCAGGCGGCAGCCATGCTGGTCGAGTACGGCTCCCGTTTCGCCGTTCGCGTCCTCCGCGGGAGAGAGGGCACGGCCGTACTCGATCCAGAATCCCAGGCCTCCTTTGACGCGAGCGCCATTCCGGTCCTGCGCGAACTGCTGGACGGGCAGAAAGGAGGGGTGGTCCAGGATATCCGCCCGGATCCGGCATGGGCGCCATACCCGGGAGCAGACGGCACGCGCAGCTGGCTGGGGGTCCCCCTCGTGGTCGGTGGACGCGTCATCGGCATGTACTCCCTGGCGAAGGGCGCGCCGGGGTTTTACCAGCAGGAGCACCTGGATCTCGCGGGGGCCTTGGCGTACCAGGCCTCGGCGGCAGTCCAGAGCGCATGGCTCTTCGAGAGGGTGGGCGAGGGGCGAGCCCGTCTTCAGTCCCTTTCCAGGCAGCTGGTACGAATCCAGGAGAGCGAGCGGCGCGCCGTCTCCAGGGAGCTTCACGACGAGGCGGGTCAGTCCCTGGCGTCCCTGAAGGTGGGCTTGCATCTCCTGGAGGCGAAGGTGGGTGACCGGGACGCGATCAGGGCGGGGATCACGGATCTTCAGCAACAGGTGGAGGGGCTGATGGTGAGCCTTCACCGCCTGGCTTCGAACCTTCGCCCGGCGAGTCTGGATCACGTGGGATTGTCGGCGGCGGTGCAGCAGATGGTCGAAGCCCTCAACGTCCAGGGTGGGCCTCGCGTGGAGTTCGAGGGGTACGCGCTGGTGGGAAGGGAGAGGCTTCCCGATTTCACGGAGACGGCGCTCTACCGCATCGTGCAGGAGGCGCTCACCAATTCCGTGCGCCACTCCCGCGCGAAGTGCGTCTCGGTCCTGCTGAAGCGCCGCGAGGACCGGGTGGTGGTCGTGATCGAGGATGACGGGGTCGGCTTCGATCCCGTCCTGGCGCTCCACTGCGGGCGCCTCGGGCTGCTGGGAATGCGGGAGCGGGCCGAGATGGTCGGAGGCTCGCTGGTCATCGAAAGCTCGCAGGGCAAGGGGACCACGGTGGTCGCGGAGGTGCCGGATGCCGATCCGGATTCTGCTGGCTGACGACCACGGCGTGCTTCGGGCCGGGCTGAAAGCCCTGCTGAACGCCGATGACGAGTTCCACGTGGTGGCCGAAGCCTGGGATGGAGACCAAGTCCTGCGCCTCACCGCCAAGCTGCAGCCGGACATCGTGCTCCTCGACCTGAACATGCCCGGCCCAGGCAATGTCGAGGTCACGCGGAGGATCATCGAGTCGGCGCCCAAATCCAAGGTGCTCGTCCTCACGGCATACGAGGAAAACGGCTTGGTGCGGGAGGTGATCAAGGCGGGCGCCTCGGGGTACATCATCAAGCGCGCCGTGGAATCGGAGCTGGTGAACGCGATCCGCGCCGTCCATCGCGGCGAAGTGTACGTGCATCCCTTCATGATGCGCGCCCTCCTTGACCCCCCGGCGCAAAAGGCCCCCCCACAGAAGGAGCCGAGCGACACGCCCCTCACGCCCCGGGAGGTGCAGGTCCTCAGGCTCATCGCGCGGGGGTACACCAACAGGCAGATCGGCGAGAGCCTGAAGCTGAGCGTCCGCACCGTAGAGAGCCACCGGGCGAACCTGATGGGCAAGCTGGGCCTTCAGACCAGGGTCGAGCTCGTGCACTACGCCGCCGAGCACAAGCTTCTCGACGAATAGTCGCGCGCGGCGGCTCGCCCCTCCCTGCTCATCCGCCGCTCATGCCTGGACCGACCGATTCATTCCGTAGTCCACACGGACTCGTCCGCCTTCTCCGCAATTTTCCCGCACTCCATGCTGCATCGCTATCCGTAGCCTGTGCGCTGAACGGGTGAACGGAAAGGGGGCAGATTAAGAGGAGTCCAAGGATCGTCTGCTCCACATCCACGGCCGGCGGTTGGGAGCAGAGAGGAGCCACCACGGCCATGAGCGCCAAGACCGCCCGATCCATCGCCAAGAACACCGCTCCGCGGGTGAGGTCCATTTCTGGAGGTGGTGGTTTTACCGAAACATTGGAAACCCGGCCGGCGAGTGTTGCGGAGGGCGCGAACTCGGCCCAGGCCACGGTGGAGGATCGAATGGCTGATTCTATCGAGAAGCCCTCGCGCTGCCCCGCATCATCAGAAACCGGCCGCGCGGACTGCTCCTATTCGCTGACGACCGGCGCGACTCGGCCCACCTCCGCGCGCTGCTTCCCCTGCTGCAGGAGTTGGCGCGGATCCTGCGGAAACGCTTCGATCAGATCGAACGCCTGAAGGACCGGTGCGACATGAGCGATGTACTCGAGAAGGAAGCCAACAAAAGGACGGCCGCGCTCGTGGAGGTGAACCGCGCGCTCGAGGAAGAGATCGCCAAGCACCGAAAGGCGAATGGGGCCCTCTGCCAGGTCTCCGCGTTGTTGGAGTGCTCAAGCGAGGGCATCGTCATCGCGGACGATCGCGAGAGGATCGTCGCGGTGAATCGCGCGTTCACCGAGATTACCGGCTATGAGGCCGAAGAGGCGATCGGGAAGGCCGCGAGGAGCCTCCAATCCGGGCGTCGCGATTTCGCGTTCCACGGCAAAATGAGGCGCTCGATCCGCGATACGGGCCGATGGCAGGGCGAGATCTGGAACAGAAGGAAGGGCGGTGGCCTTTATCCCGCATTGCTGAAGGTGACCGTGGTCAGGGACGAAGCAGGCGTCGTGACGCATTACGTCGGCGTGTTGTCCGACCTCAGCGCGAAGAAAAAGTCCGAGGCGCGCTTCGAACATCTTGCGCACTACGACGCGCTGACGAATCTGCCCAACCGCCTTCTCTTCCGCGCCCGCGTCGAGCACGCGATCGAGCGAGCCCGCTCCGGGAAGCACCGCCTCGCGATCCTGCTCCTTGGCGTCGACGGGTTCAAGCACGTCAACGAGTCACTCGGGCATCCAGCAGGCGACGAACTGTTGCGACTACTCGCCGAGCGCCTCCATGGACTGACCCGCGAAGGCAATACCGTCGCGCGCCGCAGCGGCGACGAGTTCGGAATCCTTCTCGATGGAGTGCCCGGCTCGGAGAGCGCTGAACGCGCAGGCTGGAACGTTCTTGAAGGGATCGGGAGGCCGTTCGAGATCGCCGGCCAGGAGGTATTCCTGACCTGTTCCGCCGGAATCAGCCTCTTCCCGGAAGACGGCACCGATTTCACGACGCTGATCCAAAACGCCGAAGTGGCGCTTCATCGCGCGAAGGGATCAGGAAGCAACAAGTATCAGTTCTACACGGCCGAGATGACCGAGCGTGCCTACGAGCGCTTCGTCACCGAGTGCGACCTGCGGCGCGCGTTTCAACGCCGCGAGTTCGTTCTCCACTTTCAGCCGCAGTTCTCGCTCAGGACCCGCGAGTTGACAGGCGTCGAGGCTCTCGCGAGATGGCAGCATCCCGAACGGGGCCTCGTCACGCCGGACTCGTTCATCCCGATCGCAGAAGAAACCGGCCTGATCGACGGCCTCGGCGCGTGGGCGGTGCGCGAGGCATGCGACCAGGCGGTCTCATGGCAGGCCGAGGCATTGCCCCCGGTCCGCGTGGCGGTCAACCTCTCTACCCGGCAGATCGTGAGATCGCAAATGGTGCAGACCGTCTCGTCGGTGCTGCGCGAGACGGGCCTTGCCCCGGAACTGCTCGAACTGGAGATCACCGAGGGATTCCTCATGGAGCAACCGGAGACGGCGCGGAACACGCTGCAAGAGCTCAAGAATCTCGGCGTCACGCTCGCAATCGATGACTTCGGAACCGGGTACTCGTCCCTCAGCTACTTGAAGATGTACCCCATCGATAGGCTGAAGATCGACCAGTCGTTCATTCGCGACATTCCATCCCGCCCCGACGACCGGGCGATTGCACGCGCGATCATCACGTTAGGCCACGGCCTTTCTCTGAAGGTGATCGCCGAAGGGGTCGAGACCGAGGAGCAGGCCAGGTTTCTCCGCGCGAATCTTTGCGACGAGGTTCAGGGATACTTCTACGGCCGGCCGATGCCGGCAGCCGAGCTTGGCGACGTCCTGGGCAAAGGACCGCCTCGCTGACGTTGAATCGGAGGGGATTGGGATTCGCGCCGAATGGGCGGGGCGCGGCCCTCACGTCCTGCGGTCCCCCCTCAGTTCGGCGTTTGATCTCGACCGTGAGCGATACAGCGCGACGGAAGTCCGGCGCGCTGTATGCGGGCAGGGGTCCGGGGGGAGGCGCCGCCGCGCCTCTCCCGGTAGGGCCCGCGGGGAGGGCTCAGCCCTTGCGAGGCCCGCAGGGCCGCACTCGCAAGGGATGGGGCCTTCCCCGGGAATTCAGAGCGGCATACCCCCAAGCCCCACCACCCCATGCGCATTCACTGATGCCGCTCTGTATAGATCAGCGGGCCCTGCCGAAACAGAACCCAGGACGAACCATGGGGCAAGAGGCGCCGTGGGTCTCGTGTCCCCCGCACGCCCGTCCAAAATTGACCGCCCTGCCGGCTTAGAACCACGGCTGGGTCTAGGCCGCGCCTCTGGCGCGGCGCTGGGGGCCTGGTCCGGGCGCGTCCGCGCAAGCGTGGCCGCGCTCCGGCCGCAGGCCCTCCGCCGCCCTTCGGG
>JBAWEQ010000059.1:0-3352 GCA_049591295.1 Acidobacteriota bacterium | reverse complement strand
CATCTGATGTGTGCGGTCCCCCCACACTCCACGGGTGCGCCGACGGCGGCGGACCTTCTGCTTCGTCAATCTTCGCCATCCGCATCCTCAGCGTACAGGGAGTACGCTTGCGGTGCGACCGGGCTCGGTTTCCTAGCATAAGGCCCGCCGGCGTCGGGACGCCGCGTTCCGCCTTTGGCGGAAAGCGAGCCAAACTTTAAGCGAGCAGTCATCGCCGAGGTGGGCTCCGCAGCAAAATCTCACCCCAGAACACGCGGAGGGCACGGAACTGAACGACCGAGGCGTCGTCGCTCCGTGCCCTCTGTGATCAAGGCCCGATTAGAACCCGTACTCAGTGCCCGGCGTGCTGCATGAGCTGCTGAAGCATGCTCATGCCGCCGAAGAAGAAGATCCAGATGACCTGGATGCAGGTGAGGATGAGGGAGATGAACCCCATCACGATGCCCACGATGGCCATCCACTTGCCCTTGGGTGAGGACTGCCCGCGGTTGATCTTCCCGTTCTCCATGAATCCGACGATGAGCGCCGGGATGCCCGCGAAGAGCCCGCAGCAGCAAAAGCTCAAAATGCCCAGAACCAAAGCGGCGATGGCCATTCCGCTGGCCTTGTCCGGCACGGCGGGAACCGGTTGAGCCTGATAAACGTCACTCATGGCGATCCTCCCTTTTCCACCTTCTCAATTTCACACGCTTCGCGATACGGGGTCAGTCTACGCCCACTCGGGGCGCCAGGCAACCGCCGCGGCGGTTGCCTGTGGTGCTTTTGCCCCTAAGCCAGCAGCCGCCAGACCCAGACCACGAGGATGAGCACGATGAGGGCGACGACCGTGGGCAGGAAGACGGGCAGGTCGAAGAGGTGCTCGAAGGGGCGCCTCTTCTTCCAGGCCACCGGGAGGTAGATCCAGGCGCAGAGGGCGGCGAGGAAGACGCCGACTCCGGCCGGCTGCGTCTGGATGGCCGTGATGGGGTGTCCGTGAAGCATCCACGCAAAGGAGGTGGTCATGCCGCAGGAGGGGCAGGGCTTGTGAAAGGCCTCGTAAAAGCCGCAGGGGGGAAGGTCCAGCTCCGTGTGGGTGCCCAGCCCGGCGGGGTCCGGGCGGAGCCAGCGGGCCACCCCCAGGACGGCCAGGAAGCCGAGCCAGCAGAAGCCGTACAGGAGATGGTCCCAGAAGGCGAAGGGCCTGGGTTTCGGCCCTGGACCCTCCGCTGCGCGGGTTGGGTCGGTGTCGGCCTGGGGCCCGGGAGGGGCTCCGGGCCCGCTGGTGGGGGTGCTCCTCTTCACCGGTGTCGCAGCTTCTCGATGGCGGCCAGCAGCGTCTCGATGGAGCGCGGATCGGGCAGGAAGAAGAAGTGGCCGGAGAAGGAGTGGTCGCGGGAGGCGAAATCGGTCTGGATCACCAGCGCCTGGTCGGTGACCTCGGCCAGTTCGATCAGGAGGAGGTCCACCACGGCCTGCGCCATGTCCATGGCGAAGGCCGGGATGGAGGGGATGAGCGCGATGTTCAGCAGGGCGCTGACGGCGGTCAGGTAGGAGGAGGTGAGGATGTTCCCCACCTCCTTGAGCGCCGAGATCTCCATCTCGCCGAGGGCGCGGCGGGGCGTGGAGCCGTTGATGAGCAGGGCCAGGAGCCCCTCCGCGGACGACCGGGGCAGCACGAGGAGCATGTTGCCCCGGGAGCCTCCGTAGATCCTGAAGAAGAGGCCGAGCACCTCCTCCTCCGGGCCGCCGAGGGTCTCCACGACGCTCGAGAAGGGCAGCACGTTGACGGCGGGGACCTCCAGGGTGACCACGCGGTGGGTCATCTGGTGGAGGGCCGTGACGGCGTTCCCCGCCCCTATGTTGCTGATCTCCTTGAGCGCGTCCAGGTCCTCATCCTTCATCTGCTTGAACATGCACGTCCTCTCCGTCGCGCTTCACCAGCGCGCGTCCGTCCAGAATGTAGGCCAGATCCCCGGTGGAGAGAAGCGCTCCGCCCATCCACTCGGGAACCATCTCCAGGGGCGGGCCCCAGGGGAGGATCACCACCCGCTCGGTCTGGTACACCCGCGAGACGACCAGGACGCGGTCACGCTGAGGAGCGCCGATCCTGATGGCGTACCCCCGGCCGTCGGAGCGGCCCGTTCCCCAGCGCAGGACGGGGAGCAGCTCGCCGCCGTCATCCAGGTAGCGCCTGGAGCCCTGGCGGACCAGGGGATGGACGGCCAGGTCGACGATGGTCTGGACCTGCGAGGAGGGGAGGCCGTAACGGACCTCGTCCCCCCATCCGAAGACCAGGACCCGGGTCAGGGTGACGGCGGAGGGGAGCACGAGCGAGAAGCGGCTGCCCAGTCCCGCCTCGGTGGCCATCTCGATGTGGCCGCCCAGGGACTCCACGGCCGCGCGGACCACGTCCAGGCCCACGCCGCGCCCGCTCACTTCGGAGACCTCCTTCCGGGTGGTGAAGGCCGGCAGGGTGAGGACCTCGAACAGACGGTCCCGATCGAGCAGGGCCGCCTCCTGCGGGCTGTACAGCCCGCGCTCCGCGGCAGCCTGGCGCACCGCCTCCAGATCGATGCCCCGCCCGTCGTCCTCCAGGGTCACGAAGAGCGCCTCCCCCTCCCGGGCGATGGAGAGCTTCAGCAGACCCTCCGCTGGTTTGCCTCCCGCTGCCCGGTCGGCGGGGCCCTCGATCCCGTGGTCCACGGCATTGCGGGCGAGGTGCATGAGCGGATCCAGCAGCTTCTCCAGCACCGAGCGGTCCACCTGCTGGTCCGAGCCCGCGTGCTCGAACCGCACGGGCTTGCCCAGGCGCCCCGAGAGCTCCCGGACGGCCCGCCCTAGGCGGTCCACCAGAGAGTCGAAGGGGACCAGGCGCACCGCCAGAACCTGATCGAAGAGTCGGTTCAGGCTGCTGCGGTGGCTTTCGAGCCAGAACCGGTGGCGGCGACGCTCCCGTTCCGGAAGGCCGGACTGGAAGGCGTTGAGCTGGAACAGCAGGTCGGAGGTCTGCGCGAGCAGGGCGTCCAGATCCGCCGACTGGACCCGCAGGCTTCCCAGCAGAACCTGGTCGGAGTGGGCGGCGGCCGGGGAAGATTCGCGCTCCAGGCTCACCCCGGACACCTCCGAGAGCCCCTGAATGCTTCTGGCCAGATCCTTGACCTGCGGCGAATCGGGCAGGAGGAAGGCGGCACAGCGGAGGTTGCCCGCCTGGATCTCCGCCAGGCCCGGCTCCATGACAAAGTCCGGGAAGGCCTCCCGCACCTTGTTCATCACCACCGCCAGGCGCGCGGCCGGCAGCGGGGAGGCGGGATCGATGGCCACCGTGACCCTGACGGAGGGGTCGGCCCGGCCGGAAAGCCGGACGGGAGGGGGT
>JBAWEQ010000058.1:45000-54109 GCA_049591295.1 Acidobacteriota bacterium | reverse complement strand
CGTATGCTGAATGCAAGACATTGGATTCTGGGATCGCTCCTCGGATTGTGCGCCCTCACCTTGGTGGCCGCGCCGGGCGAAGTCTCCTTCAAGAGGGACGTGCAGCCCATCTTTGACCATCATTGCGCCGACTGCCATGGACCCAAGAAGCAAAAGGCCCGCCTGAACCTGAGCCCGGAGACGGCCTACCAGGAGCTCGTGAACATGTCTTCGGCCGAAATGCCCTCCATCCTGAGGGTGAAGCCCGGGGACCCGGCGGACTCCTACCTCTGGCAGAAGCTGGAGCACACCGCCAAAAAGGGATCGGGCATGCCCAAGGGCTGGTTCTGGGCCAAGAATCTGGATCGGAAGGACATGGACACCATCAAGGCCTGGATCGAGCAGGGCGCCAAGCCTTAGTGCTGTCCCAGTGATCGATACACAATGGAAACAGGCGAAGGACAGCACACGGTAGGGGCGGAGCCCCTTGGGAAGTGTTGTGTCCCGGGAAGAGACCACTGCAAGCACAAGGCGGGGACGCAACTCTAGTCTTCGGAGTCAGCCATGCGGTATCGGACGCTCGGACGCACGGGATTGCGCGTGCCGGCCGTCGGTTTCGGCACGTGGGCGGTGGGGGGCGACATGTGGGGCCCCCAGGATGACCGGGTGACGCTGGAGGCATTCCGGCGGGCCTGGGATATGGGCTGCACCTTCTTTGACACCGCCGCCGTGTACGGAGATGGTCACAGCGAGGAGCTCCTGGGGCGGTTCATGGCCGAATCGGGGGCCAAACCCGTGATCGCCACCAAGATTCCGCCCAAGAATTACGGCTGGCCCGCTCGGAGAGGCACTCCGCTCAAGGAGGCCTTCCCGCGAGACCACATCGTTCGCGAGACGGAGGACAGCCTGCGCCGCCTGAACATGGAGTGTGTCCACGTGCAGCAGCTCCACGTCTGGTCCGACGACTGGACGGACCAGGAGGAGTGGTACGAGGCCCTCGTGCGTCTTCGCGAGCAGGGCAAGATCCTCCACTTCGGCCTCTCCCTCAACACCTTCGAACCCGAGTCGGGGGTCCGGGTGGTGGAGAAGGGCTGGGTGGACACCATCCAGGTGGTTCACAACATCTTCGAGCAGGCCCCCGAAGACCACCTGTTCCCAGCCGCGCTCCGGCACGAGGTGGGCATCATCGCCCGAGTGCCCTTCGACGAATCCAGCCTGACGGGAAAGCTCACCAAGGACTCCACCTTCGGGGCGGGCGACTTTCGGTCCCGCCACTTCGCCGGGAAACGACTTGAGGAGACCATGGAACGGGTGGACACGCTCCGAGAGACCCTGGGGAAGACCAGCGCGAACCTCGCGGAGGTGGCGCTGCGCTATTGCCTGAGCTTCGATGCCGTCTCCACGGTGATCCCGGGCATGAGAAACATCCCTCAAGTGGAGCAGGATCTGGCGCCGGCCGATCTGGGGCCCCTGCCGAAAGACCTGCTGGAAAAGCTGAAATTCCACCGGTGGGACCGCTCTCACGGGTGGTGAGGGAATCGGCCGGTCGGCTAAGGCCCCGCTTCGCAAGCGGCCTTCAGGTGCCGTCCAGGTCCACCACGCGGCGGACGGTTGTCCGCTCGGGCCAGGGAGTCAGCCTGTATTCGAAGCAGCGCCGATTCCCTTCCCGTCCCCAGCCCGCGCTGCGCAGGGCGTAGAGGCGCCCGTCGTGGGCGAAGGCGACCCGGTCGCTCCATTCATCGTGCGGGCGGGAGGCCCTCACGATCACGCCGTTCCCGGCCGGAACGATCCGGTCCGGCACCCCCGACGGCCCGCATCGCAGCCTCATCTGAAGCCGGAGCGCTCCCGTATAAAGCACCCCCCAGAAGGCCAGCGGAGCGACGAGAAAGAGGCTCCCCATGGGCTCGCCCGTTCCCAGCGCGTGCACCATCCTCACGCCGGAATCCGCGAGGTACAGCGTGAGCAGGATGCCTGCGGGAGTGGCAAAGAACGAAAAGAACGTGACCATGCCGTACCAAGTGATGTAGGAGGCGTCGCCGCTCTGGTAGATCAGGGCCGACACTTGGTCCCCGTAAGCCTTCTGGTACAGGACGAAGGCGATTCCCCAGGAGACGGTAGCGACGATCGCGTTCACGTAGGCGGAGACATGGGCGAGCGCCCCCAGGGAGGCGGGAAGCCCCCAGGGCCAGCGCCTCTGGTGGCGCTCGGGAAGGCAGGGAAGCACGACAAAGGACAGGAGGGTGATGAGCCATCGCATGGCCAGATTCCCATTTTGATTATATTACTACTCCAACAACAATAGGGTAGATTCTCTGCAATGGGCAGCTTCGAAGTGGGGGTGGGAGAGCAGCGAGGCCGGAGCCTGAGCCTGCCCCCGCGAAGGCGGGGGGGCCTGCTTGCGAAACCAGCCCACCGCGGTGGGCTTTGCCCCAGCCGAGCGGAGCCTGCCCTCGCGAAGGCGGGGGAGAGGGAAGGGGCCAACCCCTTCCCTCTCGGATTAGTAACACGCGGCTCGCCTTCCCGGGCAACGGCTTCTGGTCTATGATCCTTCTCTCGGCCCCGGAGGAATCCTTCGGCCGCCCGTCATCTTGGAGAGGCAGTCCATGACCCTCAGATCACTCGCTCGCATGACCACCCTCGCCTTCGCCATTGTTGCCCTGGTCCTTTGCGTTTCGCCGTGCGCCGCCGCAGGCGGCAACGGGGCAGGAACCGAGACCTACATACAGCTCCGGATGCACCAAGCCAGGTCGAACGTGCTCTTCGAGATGCCGAGGCGGCTGGTGGAGGATCTGGCCCGAACTTCCACCGGCACGACGGTGGAGATAGGCAGCTACCGGGGCCGCCCCGTCCGCCTATCCCTCGACCGCATGGTGAGGGCTCTCAGGGAAAGGCCCCGCGACGAGCGGGAGGTCCAGATTCTCTCGCGTCCCACCGACCTTGGGCCCGTGGAGTTTTTCGCCAGGGACGTCTCGCGGAAGGTGGCCCCCCGCGAACCGGACCCGAAGTTCCTGCAGGTGGACGTCCGGCCGCTAGAAGGCCAGGGAAGTCCGACCCACCTGGTGCTGCCCATGCTAGGAGCGGATCTGCTCGCCAGCACGCTCACGCAGGCACTAGGCCTCCAAACCGGATCCGATATGACCCCCTTCCTGGAGGCCTGCATTGCTTCGGCACAGCGCGTGGGATCGGGCCCCCTGCTCAGGGTCACCAGCCCCGACGCGGAGATTCGCATTGCCGCCTCTTGAGTCCGGGCTCGCGTGGACGCGCAATGCGGCCCAGCGACCTTGACCTTGTCCCTCTTTTCCAGCACACTCACGGCGGGCTTGGCATCTGGCCGGGCAACGAACGCCCATCCCTCATTCAGTTGGCCGCCAGCCTTCGGAGGGGAGGTATCTCATGAATCGCAGTGTGCGCCTCATTGCCGTGGGAATAGTCTGGGCGATGGCGTTGGCCATGCCCGCCGCTCTCTGGTGCCAGGGCCCCGCTCCTGAAGCTGCAACCTACGCCATCCAATTCAACCGGCCCCAAACCAAGGGAAGCAGTTACAGGCTCGCCATGGAGATGAAGGTCCACTCCGAAGGCAGCATGGGCATCGGGGAGGGCTCCCAGGGTGGCAGCCAGGAGATGGCCGCGGCCCTGGCGGGGACCGTCCGCGTCATTGACGTGAACGCCGTGGGAGACCCGGTCATGATGATCTTCCACGTGGACAAGGCCGACCTCACGCAGGACAAGAAAGCCACTGCGCTCAAGATCACCGGCGCGGACCTTGGCATATCCCTCTTCCAGGGACAGTTCCGCTTCGTGCGGCGGGACGGGCAGGCCATCCCCAAGGAGGAGATCGAGTTGCTCTCCCAGGTCTTTCAGGCCCCCACCGGCGTCAATCCGGATGACTATCTAGGGGCAGGGCGCGCGGTCAGGCCTGGCGAAACGTGGAAGATCAACAGCGCGGTGATGGCCAAGGCCCTTTCTCGCGAAGGCCAGGAGGGAGAGGGCGCGAAGAAGAAGGGCCTGGACCCCGCCAACCTCGATGGGACCGTCACCTTTGTGGGTCTTGAGCCGTGGGGCGACATTCCCTGCTTCCATCTCAGGACGGCGGTCACGATCAAGAATCCGGCCATCCCCCACTTCATCGGAGAGGGCTCCACCCAGATCGTCTCAGACCAGCTCCTCCCCCGCGACACGGCCTCCGCCAAGTCCAAGGAGTCCACGCAGATCGAGAGCAGGCTTCGGGGCAAGTTCATCTCCGACGACGGGAAGAAGCTGGACGTCACAAACCATTCCACCGTCACCGTCGAGACCACCATCGAGTAGCCGGGGTTGCACGGGCCCCGCTGGAAGCAGGCGCCCATACCTGATCGCTGCGATTTCCGTCCTCAGGTCAATATCTCGCGACGTCGGGGTCCACGGTGAGGGACCAGAGGTCGATGCCACCCCTCATGTTGATGAGGCCTTTGCCCCCGGCGCGGGCGAGCTGCGCACAGGCCCAGCGACTCCGGAGGCCGTGGTGGCAGTAGAAGACGTAGGGACCGCCTTCGGGCCGGATGTCGTGCTGCCACCATTGGATTTCTGAAAGCGGTCGTAGCTCGGCGCCCTCGATGCGGGAGATGGCCCACTCGTCTCTCTCCCTCACGTCCACCAGCCGCAGGGATTCTCCGGCCTGCAGACGGCGGCTCACCTCCAACGGATCCACCTCCTGTATCTCGGCCATGCATCGCTCCCTCTGGCACAACGCGAAGGACCCTCCTTCTCATCCCGCCGCGCCAGCGGAATTTCGGTCGGAAAGGCCGCGGCGAGAATCGCGGGAGCGAGCGTGAAGGGGATTAGGGGGCGCCTGACCCGTGTTAGCATGGTGAAGAGTTCCGTGAACCATTTAGGGAGGTGATCATGAAGGCCATTCGTTGGATTCTGGGCTTCCTGTCCGTGTTCGTCTTCATCTTTGTTCTCGACCTGATCTTCTACAACTACGTGTTCAACAGCCTTCTGCTCTCCCAGGGCGGCCTGGTCCGGGCTCCCGAGGAGCTTCGCAAGCTCCTTCCCATCATGTTCGGGGGGCAGCTCCTCTTCGCCCTCCTCTTCACCTATTACTTCTTCAAGATGTACAAGAACGCCACCTGGATCGTCCTGAGGGGGTTCTTCTTCGGCTTCTGGATGGGCCTCTTCCTTTTCGGCTGGCGCTCGATCTGGGAGTACTACCTCTTCGCCATCAGCAAGAAGCTCCTGGGGTTCATGCTGCTTCTGGGCTGGCTCGAATGCATCTTCTCCGGCCTGGCGCTCGGGATCATCGGATGGCTGATCCCCAAGCTCTTCGAAAGCATGAAGGCCAAGCCTGCTCCGCAGGCCAAGGCGCCCCAACCGCCGGTCCAGGCCCCTACCCCGCAGGCCCCGCCCCAGCCGCCCGCTTCCTGAGCGCAGGCCGCGGACGCCTGCAACGGCGAGGTCCGATCGCCGCTTCCCGCCGCGGCCGACACCTTGGCGGAAGCACCTCGTTGCCGGGATGCGATATCATTGCCGTGCGATGGGTCTGTCTGGGTCCTGGTGTGCCTCGGGCCCCGGACTTCACGCCTGCTCCCCCGCTTCTCCTTGCGGGGGACGCCCTCATCCGGGCTGTCCCTCCTTGAGCAGGGCGCTCACCGCCCGGAAGGCCGGATGGTTCTTGTCTCTGGACCACTCGAAGGCCACCGATTCGTGGTTAGTCAGGGCCGCCCCCGCCTGGGCCATGCGGTCCAGGGCGTGGCGCCTGTACTCCTCGCCGCGGCTGCTGACGCACTCCCAGCACAGGTGCACTTGGCTTCCCTGGCCCAGGAGCTCGATCGCCGTCTGCATCACGCAGACGTGGGCCTCGATGCCGGCCACTACGAGTTGCCGGCGGTTCGCCGCGACTCCCGGGAGGCATTGGTCCAGGGCGGCTCCGAAGGCGGGCTCACCGCAACAGCTGAAGCTCGTCTTCTCCACGAGGTATTTGGGGACCGTCAGGGCATCGTAGGCGGCCCTCACCGCGGAGTGGGTCCCGCCCAATCCCCTCGGATACTGCTCCGTCATCACCACCGGGACACGGAAGAGTTCGGCCAGCTTCAGGAGCCTCACCGTGCCCTCGACCACCAGCCTGGGGCGAACGATCGTCTCCATGAGCCTGCCCTGGAGATCGATGATGACTACCGCGCTCCGTCCTGCGTCCAAGAGTTCCATGGGGGGCGTCCTCCTTCAAGCGGGCCTATTGTAGCGCGTCGCCCGAACGGCTTCACGTCGCGGAGGCTGCGCTAGACCCTCCGCGCACTGGGGCATCTGCCGCTCGGCTTGGGGGTACAGCAGATTCATGGCCCCTTCGCCCCAGGGGCGGGCTAACATTTTCCTGCGGGATCCCCTCCCCAGGAAGCCCCGCAACCACTGCGAGGAGACCGGTATGGACAGCGTGATCTACCTGGACAACGCCGCCACTTCCTACCCCAAACCGGAAGAGGTCCACGACTTCATGGGCTCCTTCTATCGGACGTGCGGCGTGAATCCGGGCCGTTCGGGGTGCGACATGGCCCTTCAGGCCGAGGAGATGATCCGCGAGACCCGACAGGCCCTCAGCCGCTTTTTCAATCCCAGCCTGTCTGCGAGCGGCTCCGGCAAGGACCCGGACCGCCTCGTGTTCACCATCAACGCCACCCACGCCCTGAACATGGTGCTTCGGGGAACCCTCCGGGACGGCGACCACGTGGTGACCACTTGGATGGAGCACAATTCGGTCATCCGGCCGGTGAATCACCTGGTGCGCGATCACGGCGTGCAGGCCTCCTTCCTGCGCCCGGATCCCGACGGACGATTGGATCCCGAGGAGGTCCGGAAGGCCATCCAGCCAAATACCCGCCTGGTCATGGTGAACCACGCCTCCAACGTCACGGGGGTGGTCCAGGACATACACACCATAGGATCGGTCTGCGCCGAAGCGGGCGTGGCTTTCGCGGTGGACACGGCCCAGACCGCGGGCGTGCTCCCCATCGACATGGCCGAGTGCCACATCAGCTTCCTCTGCTTCACCGGACACAAAGGGCTCATGGGGCCCACCGGCACGGGCGGCATCTGCGTGGCCGATGACGCTCAGGTCGCATCCAGCGTCTGGGGAGGAACCGGGGTCAAGTCGGCCCATCCTTTCCACCTGGATGAGTACCCCTATCGACTGGAGGCCGGGACATTGAACCTCCTCGGGATAGCCGGCCTCCACGCCGGGCAGGCGTGGATCGGCAAGCGGGGGTTGGCGGCCATCCACGCGCACGAGATGGAGCTGTGCGGCCTGCTCCTGGAAGGCCTCTCCGGCATCCGGGGCGTTCGCGTCATCGGCCCTCGCACCACGGACTGGCGCGTGGCCACGGTCTCCCTCACTGTGGAGGGGTACGACCCATCGGACGTGGGGACGATCCTGGACGTGGACCACAACATCATCACCCGCACCGGCCTGCAGTGCGCCCCCCTGGCGCACGATCACATGGGCACCAGCCCGCGCGGGGGACCGTCCGTCTCTCCATCGGTCCCTTCACGACCCGCGAGGAGATCCTGGCGGCGGTCCGGGCCGTGGACGCGATCGCCCATTCGGGCCGCGCCCGGGCCGCGGCTCAAGCGGGCGGACTGCGGTAGGCAAGCTCGATGAGGGGTCGGTTGGGCACGCTACCGGCAACGGGATCTGACGGGCGTCTCTTCCTTGACGGTACGAGACTCTTGACGGAGCAGAACGGGCCGCCTCCCCATCCATTCAATCGTTCCCGTGGCCTGAATGAACAGGGCGCCACCAGCGGGAATTCCCCATCCCTCGGAGCCTTTTGGCAGGAGCTGGAGGAGGGATTTCAGTTCGCTCCACCCGGACGCCTCGTCGTGGGTGTCGCAGATCAGATCCGCGATGCCCATGCAGCGAAAGGGTTCAGCGGAAGCGTCGTCCTCGGGATCCCTCCATCGAATCCACGTGCGCCCCAACAAGATGCTCCCGGCCGACAGGCCCACGAAGGGCTTGCCCTGGCCGGCCAAAACGCTGAGGTGGGTGCGGATACCCGAGCTCTCCAAGACCTCCATCCCGCGTTCCACGTCTCCTCCCGACAGGAAGACGGCGTCGGCATCGTCGAGCAGGGCCCTTGCCCTGGTCAGGCTGGCACCCTTGCGGCAGAGGTTCACGGGGAGGATTCTCCCCGCTCCCGAAGCTTCCAGCAGTGCCGAAATCATGTGCCTGAAGGGGATGGAATCGTCGGATGCTGCACCGACGTAGGCCAGTACGGGCGCATGCCCCCCCAGCCGCCGCAACGCCTGGGCCATGATCGAGTCGCACCCGTTCGGAGCCTCGCGCCGTCCCCCCGCCAACAGGAGCACCTCTCCCCGAGCCATCAGAATCCCGCCTCCCGGGCCACGGTCGCCTACCCTGGAATCAGGCTCTTCGCGAGTAGGTATTTACCGGAAGCCTCGGGCTCCAGCGCCGGGCAGATCTCCACACGAACCGTGGCGGAGGGGCCGTAGAGGTGCCGCAGGAGATCTTTCAGGCGGTCCTCGACTCCGCGGCTGCTAGGTTCATCCACCTCGAAGCGAAGCCGATACACGCCCGGGCCCTCCTGAATGAGTTGATAGGCCGAGAGGGAGCCTTCCGCCGCGAGAACGCGGTCCAGTTCCCCCTGCGTGACTGGCCTTCCAGCCGGGTCGCGTGTGAGACTCTTGCCCCTGCCTTCCACCGATTCCAGCAGCAGGGCCCCGTTTCGTCCGCAGGGGCATGGGCCCGAGAGTCTTAACCGCACGATGTCACCCGGGTCGAAGCGCAGCAGTGCGACCCAATCGTTGCCGAATGGGGTCAGCCTCAGCCGCCCCGTCCCTGCCTCGGCTCCATCCAGTTGCGCAAAATCGGCTCGGCATGCGGAATCGTTCAGGTGGAAGGAGCCTTCCTCGCACTGCATGAAGGCATAGCCGGTCTCCGTGGATCCATACGACGAGAGGAAGGGGGCCTGGAACACCTCCTGGACCTGGCGTAGGTGGAGAAGCGATGGATTCTCGTAGGTGAGGACGATGACGTCGGGTTGCTGCGGCTGGATCCCCAATCTCGATAACGCCCTCGAAAAGCGCGCCAGGTAGGAAGGATTGGCCTCCAGCACCTGCGGTCGGTATCGATCGAGCTCGTCTG
>JBAWEQ010000058.1:0-37500 GCA_049591295.1 Acidobacteriota bacterium | reverse complement strand
AAGTTGCTGAGGGATCAGCGGGGCATCGTCCCAGATCAAAGCGATACCCTTGCCCTGCAGAAGCGCAACATGCGCATCATGAAGCTCTCCCAAGCCCAGAGCGTGATCGCCAACTTCACCCAACTCAGAGCCAGGGGGCGGGCATGATGGCGGCAGAAAGGGCCTTGGCACCCTGCTGATCCGGCGACGCCTAGTGGTCGGAGGAGCCGGCGCATCCCAGCATCACGGGACCAGGAAGAGGCGCTCCAGCAAGAGACGCGGATTCACATTCCTGGCCAAGTGTTGCGGGGCTTCAGCGAGCCTTTCGGCCACCCGCTGAAGACCGTTCACGCCCCGGAGCCTGGCGGCTCTCGCGAGCGGTTGACCGGCATCGGCGTTCACCAGGGCAGGGCAGCCGTGGACAATGCGCAGGGCGTCTCTGAGCAGGCCCGCGGCCATGGCGCAGACCTCTCCGGCATCCTCCTTGGCCAGGCGTTCCAGGAGGGGAGCTAGATCCGGGTAGACCGCGGCATCCAGCCCCTCTTCCAGCAAGCGCAGCAAGAGATCTCGGCGGTCGTCCCTCCGGCCCGGCCCGGCCGACAGCAGTCGCCCGGGTGCGCCGCAGGCGAAGGCCAGCGCCGATGGTCTGTCCTCGGGCGGGACGGATAGCCGCTCAAGGAGCGGGGCCATGTCCCCGGGCGGGAGGGGCCCGAGCGTGAGTGCGTGGCTACGCGACCGAACGGTCGGCAGCAGCGCCGCCGGGTTGGAGGTCACCAGGATAAACTGCCCGAAAGCGGGGGGTTCTTCCAGGGACTTCAAGAGGGCATTTTGAGCGTTGGGGTTGAGGGCGTCGGCCGGGTCGATGAGGACCACCAGCCGGCGTCCCTCGTAAGGTGGTAGGGACAGGGGCGCCAACACCTGTTCCCGAATTTGGTCCACCACGATCTGGGTTCTCTTGGCCCCGCCATCGCGCGTTTCCAGCCCCACCCACCGGACATCCGGATGGAGGCCCCGACGCACCTTGCGGCAGGGCCCGCAATTTCCGCATGCGCCCTGGACTGGAGCGTCGCATTGGAGGGCCGCCGCAACCATGCGGGCCAAGGTGGCCTTGCCAACCCCCTTCGGCCCCGTAAAGAGCAGGGTCTGGGGAAGGACACCCCGCCCCAGTGCCTTGACCAGAAACCGGACCTGCGCGGCGTGACCCTGGAGCTCGTCGAACCGGATGGGGTAATCCGCTTCGGCGGGAGGGGTGGGTTCCGGGCTGGATCTCTTCCTGGCCATGGCCGCTCCGGCTGAGGCACTCCCCGGGCTCAGGCCTGCTCGGGCTGCGCCCCGTGCGCAGCAGCCGCCGCCGCGATGCTGGCCTGCTGTGCCACGTGGCCCGCCAACTCGCGAAAGGCCTGTGCCACCGATGATTCTGGGGCCGCCAGCACGACGGGGCGGCCTCCGTCACCAGCCATACGGACCGACGGATCCAGGGGGATTTCACCGAGGAAGGGCACTCCCATCTGCTGGGCCGTGCGGGCTCCCCCCCCGCGGGAGAAAATGTCGGAGACGCCTCCGCAGTGCGGGCACACGAACCAGCTCATGTTTTCCACGATTCCCAGGACCGGCACGTTCACCTTCTGGAACATGGCCAGCCCCTTGCGAGCATCGATGAGGGCCACCTCGTTGGGCGTAGTCACGATGACGGCGCCCGAGAGGGGCACCTTCTGAGTGAGCGTGAGCTGCGCGTCTCCGGTGCCCGGGGGAAGGTCCACGATCATATAGTCCAATTCGGGCCAGGCCACGTCCTTCAGGAGCTGCTCCAGGGCCTTCATGACCATGGGCCCCCGCCAGATCACGGGCATGTCCGGATCCAGGAGAAATCCCAGGGAAATGACCTCCAGGCCGTGGACCTTGACTGGGATCATCTTCTTCTGCTCATCGTCGATCTTCGGCTTTTCCGTCACGCCGAGCATGAGGCCCATGGACGGTCCGTAAATGTCGGCGTCCAGCAGGCCCACCTTGGCGCCCGTCTGCGCCAGGGCCGCGGCCAGGTTGGCTGCCACGGTGGATTTCCCGACCCCCCCCTTGCCGGAGGCGACGGCGATGCTGATCTTCACCTGCGGAATCAGGTTCTCGAAGAGCGGGGCCCTGGAGGCTGCCGCCACCTGTGCGTCCATCTGGACGGTGACGGACTTCACCGCCGGGAGAGCAGCGCGGACAGCCTCCTCCGCCTGCCGCTGGAACCTCTCCTTCACGGGACACGCGGGGGTCGTCAGCACGATCCGGAAGGAGACGGCGTCTCCCTCCACCCGAAGATCCTTCACGAATCCCAGTTCGACGATGTCCCGATGAAAGTCCGGGTCGATGACGGTCCTCAAGGCATCGAGGACCTGAGCTTCGGTAGTGGGCATGGTGTGCATCTCCATTGGGCAGAGGGCCGATCGGACGGCCCGTTGGGGGCCCTGAGGCCCGGTATGTCCGTCAGTCCAGTTCGCGGGTCGTGCTCCCCACGATTTTGAGGGCCGTCATCTTGGCCTTCTCATACTCCCCCTTAAGCAGCAGCGCGAGAATCTCCGGTTGGGCCACCTGATCGATGATCCGGCGGCGGAAGGCATCCTCCGAATCGGTGGCGAAGACGAGCTCCCTCAGCTCGGAGGAGAGGCGCAGGAACCCCGTGTAGAGGGCCTCGACATGCCTCGCGAGCTCCTCGGCGAGGCCGCGCTCCCAGGCCTGCGGAGCCTGCGTTGGTCCCCATGCGGCCATGGAGAGAGACGCCCCCGGAAACCAGACCGGGAGCCGGAGCGTGGATCCCGCGGGGTCCCGCTCGTCCCAGAAGGGTACTCCTGTGCCCTCCAGATCGCGCCGGGCCGCCTCGCGCCACTCGGGCGGGCAGGCCGACGTGATCAGGACCAGGGAAGCTTGTCGGAGGCTGGGCTGGCTGGGTGCATGAGCGGCCGTCTGCACACCCGCGAGAGCGGCGAGCGTCCCCCGTCCTGGCGGCGCGTGCAGGACCACCGGCCATCCGATCCGGAGCAGATCCCGCAGGGCGGGGAGGGCCTCGGATCCATCACCCAGGACTCGGGCGGGACGGCCGGACGGCGGCGCGAGCAGCAGGGGGATCACCTCAGTGGCCCTCCGGAATGCCCTTCAAGAGTCCGGGGTAAAGGGGGAAGTCGCGACATAGCTCCTCCACCTCCCGTCGGATCGATGCCAGGGCGCCCGGGGTCGAGCGCTCCAGGAGAGCCCGGCCCATCCAGCCTGCGATCCGATGCATCTCGGCCTCCCCCATGCCCCGCGTGGTGATGGCGGGGGTACCGACCCGTATGCCCGAAGCCACGAAGGGCTTCTGCGTGTCGAAGGGGATGGTGTTCTTGTTCACCGTCATGCCGGCCTCGTCCAGGGCCCCCTCGGCCTCCTTGCCGGTGATACTCTTCGCGAAGACGTCCACCAGCAGGAGGTGGTTGTCGGTGCCGCCCGAAACGATCCTCCAGCCCCGCTGCTGCAGGTCATCCGAAAGGGTCCGGGCGTTGGCCACGACCCGGGCGGCGTAGGTCCGGAAGGCCGGCGTGGAGGCCTCCCTCAGCGCCACGGCCTTGGCTGCCATGATGTGCACGAGCGGCCCGCCCTGGATGCCCGGAAAGACGGTCTTGTCCAGCTCCTTGGCGAAAGCTTCCTTGCAGAGGATCAGGCCTGCCCGAGGGCCGCGCAGGGTTTTGTGGGTGGTGGTTGTGACGAAGTGCGCGTACGGGACCGGCGACGGGTGAACTCCCGCCGCCACGAGACCCGCGATGTGGGCCATGTCCACCATGACCAGCACGTCGTGGCGTTGGGCCATCTCCCAGATACGCGGGAAATCGATCACCCGAGGATAGGCACTGGCCCCGACGACCACCAGTTTGGGCTTGTGCTCGGCCATGAGCCCTTCGAGGGCCTCGTAATCGAGGATCTCCGTTTCCCGTCGGACCCCGTACGGGATGAACTGGTAGAGTTTGCCCGAAAAGGACAGGGGATGGCCGTGGGTTAAATGGCCGCCATGGCTCAGGTCCATACCCAGGACCTTATCCCCGGGCTTGAGGACCGTCATGTAGACGCCCATGTTCGCCTGGGAGCCCGAGTGAGGCTGGACATTGGCGCGCTCGGCCCCAAAGAGGGACTTCGCCCGCTCGATGGCCAGCGCCTCCACCGTGTCGGTGTGGATGCAGCCCCCGTAGTAGCGTCTGCCGGGATACCCTTCGGCGTACTTGTTGGTAAAGACCGATCCCGCGGCCTCCAGAACGGCCTCCGAGACGAAGTTCTCGCTGGCGATCATCTCGAGGTGGTCGTTCTGCCGGCGGATCTCGGCGGCCATGGCCGCGGCCACTTCCGGATCCGCCTCCCAGATGGCTTCCATTCTCATCACTTACCCCCTATGCGACCCTCGGCGAGCCGGTGCATGTGGAACCTGAAGGTCCCAGCCGGCGTCTTTCGAGAATACTTCTCGCTCATCGGCCCATCGGCACCCCGGGTCATGCCTGGCTGTCCAGCTTTGCGATCCGCCTCAGATGGCGACCGCCCTCGAAGGGTGCCTCCAGCCAGGTCTTGACCACCTCCTCCGCCAGCCCCTTGCCCATGAGCCTGCCGGGCAGGCAGAGGACGTTGGAGTCGTTGTGAAGACGCGAAAACCGTGCGAGATAGAGATCCGTGCAGAGCACGGCTCGAATTCCCCGGTGCCGGTTGGCCGCCATGCTCATCCCCACACCCGACCCGCACACCAGCACGGCCCTCTCCGCCGCGCCCGACAGCAGGGTCCCGCAGGCCCTGTCGGCATAATCGGGATAGTCAACGGATTCGGTTGAATGGGTTCCCTCGTCGGTTACCTCGTGCCCGAGGCGCAGAAGGAGATCCCTTACGTATTCCTTGAGCTCGAAACCGGCGTGGTCCGCGGCGATCACGATCTTCATGGCGCACCTCTTGGAGGATCAGCATAGCCGCCGAGGGAGCAAAAGGGAAGCGGCACCTGCGCTCGGAGAAGCCGCGGGGGATTGGCCCTCCCGAGAGGCTGCCGCAGCCCCCCACAGGGTGATGGCCGCTCGCGGTCCCCATAATAAGGTTGGCCCGCCCCCGGGGGAGGGGACGGGCCGTTGGGAGGGAAACCGTTGAGTGGAAGCTACTTGGTGGGATGGGAAGGGGCAGGGTTGGGTTTGGAAGAGCTCTTCTTCGGCGCAGCCTTCTTGTGGGCCATGGCCTTGTGCTCGGCCTTCTTCATGGCCTTTTTCTCAGCCTTCTTGTGGTACTGCGCCTTCTTCGCCGGGGCCTTCGAAGCCACGGCGGCGGGCTTCTGGGCCTTTGCAGCGGTCCCCGGAGCGGGAGCCTGCATGGCCAGGAAACCCATCGTCATCAGACCAGCCAAAGTTGCGACTAAAATTCGCTTCATATGCATGCCTCCTAGCACCGCTCTCTTTGTGAGCAACGGGCATGCCAAGGGACGGCATGGAATGGATTCCATTGCAAAATAGAGATAATCCCACGGCGGTCTACGGACCTCTCGGGGCCGCGCCAGTGCCTAACTGGCACTATGCGCCATTTTGACAGTGCCAAGCGGGCACGGGGGGGCTCTCCGAGGCACGAACCTTGCCGAAAGTGCCTTGTGGTACGATAAATGAGGATTGAGCAGAATGGCCCGTCACCGGGCCCCTTTCGGAGCGAGGTAGCGCCATGGCACCCTCCAATGAGAACACCCGAGGCCGCGCCCGCTGGGAGCGGGAGACCCTGAACCCCCACCTGGAACGGCACCCCGACAGGGAGGCAGAATACTCGACCGTCTCTTCCCTGCCCATTCGCCGCCTCTATTCACCCGAGGACCTCCAGGGGCAGGATTACGAGAAGGAAATCGGCTGGCCCGGAGAATACCCCTTCACCCGCGGCGTACAGCCCACCATGTACCGCGGCCGCCTGTGGACCATGCGCATGTTCGCCGGCATGGGAACCGCGGAAGACACCAATGCCCGGTTCAAGTACCTCCTGAAGGAAGGTCAGACGGGCCTTTCCACGGCCTTTGACCTGCCCACGCTCATGGGCCGGGACAGTGACAGCCCCCTCGCCGAAGGCGAAGTGGGGAAAGAGGGCGTCGCCATCGCCACGCTACGCGACATGGAGATCCTCTTCGACGGCATCCCGCTGGGTGGGGTCTCCACCTCCATGACCATCAACGCCCCGGCCGCCGTCGTCTACGCCATGTACCTCGCGGTGGCCGAAAAGCAGGGTGTTCCCCTGAAGAAGCTCCGCGGCACCATCCAGAACGACATCTTCAAGGAGTACATCGCCCAGAAGGAGTGGATCTACCCGCCCGAGCCGAGCGTCCGCCTGATCGTGGACACCATGGAGTTCTCGGCCAAGGAAGTTCCCCAGTGGAACACCATCTCCATCAGCGGGTATCACATTCGGGAGGCGGGCTCCACCGCGGCCCAGGAACTGGCCTTCACCCTGGCGGACGGCATCGGCTACGTGCAGGCGGGCATCGCGCGCGGCATGGACGTGGACTCATTCGCCCCTCGCCTGAGCTACTTCTTCAACTCGCACAACGATTTCTTCGAGGAGATCGCCAAGCTGAGGGCGGCCCGCCGCATCTGGGCGCGCCAGCTTCGCGAGCGCTTCGGCGCCAAGGACCCGCGGTCGTGGATGTTGCGCACGCACGTGCAGACCGCCGGGTGCTCCCTGACCGCCCAGCAGCCCATCAACAACGTGATCCGGGTGACCATCCAGGCCCTCGCGGCGGTGCTCGGCGGCTGCCAGAGCCTCCACACCGACTCCATGGACGAAACGCTGTGCCTGCCGAGCGAACAGGCCGTGACGGTGGCCCTGCGCACCCAGCAGATCATCGCCGAGGAGAGCGGCGCGGCCAACACCATAGACCCGCTGGCGGGCTCCTACTTTGTCGAGGCCCTCACCAACGAGATGGAGAGGCAGGCCCTCGAGTACATCAGGAAGATCGACGAGATGGGCGGCATCATCAAGGCCATCGAGCAGGGATTCCCCCAGCGCGAGATCGCCGAGGCCTCCTACCGCTATCAGCAGCAGGTGGAAGACGGTACGAAGACCGTCGTGGGCATGAACCGCCACACCATGCCCGAAGAGGTACCCATCCCCCTGCTCAAGATCCCTCCGGAGGTGGAGGCCAGGCAGAAGGCCCGGCTGGCCGAGATCAGACGCACGCGGGACGGCAAGGCAGTCCGGTCGGCCCTCTCCAACCTCACGGCCAAGGCGCGCACCCACGAGAACCTCATGCCCGCCATACTGGAGTGCGCCAGGGCCTACTGCACGCTCGAGGAGACCGGCAACGCGATGAAGGAGGTCTTCGGCGAGTACCGTGAGAACAGCGTGATCTGAGCCGTGGGGAGGTCGGCCATGGCAAGGCGGGGCTTGCATTCCGCGGTTCTCGCCCTCCTCCTTCCCGTCCGTGAGGCGATTCGATGGAAGCGGCCCTGAGCGTTCTTGTAGGGATCGGCCTGGCGGCCGCCTGCGGCTTTCGAGTGTTCATCCCGCCGCTAGTGATGAGCATCGCCGCCATGGCCGGCCACCTGAAGCTCGCCCCCGGATTTGAGTGGATCGGTACCTGGCGCGCGCTCCTCGCCTTCGCCACGGCCACCCTGCTCGAAATCATCGCCTACTACGTCCCCTGGCTGGACAACCTTTTGGACACCGTCGCCACTCCTACCGCCATAGTGGCGGGCATTCTAGTCACAGCGTCCGTGGTGCAGGAGATGAGCCCTTGGTTCCGATGGAGCCTAGCCGTCATCGCCGGGGGGGCCGCCGCCGGGACGGTGCAGCTTCTCACGGTCAAGGCGCGGGCGCTCAGTTCCCTGTTCACCCTGGGCGCCGCCAACCCAGGCGTGTCCACGGCGGAAGCGGGCGGGGCCGCGCTGACCTCCCTGCTCGTCCTCCTCTTCCCCATCCTGGCGGCGGCGCTGCTGCTGGCATTCGGCCTCGGCGTCTGGCTTCTCCTACGCCATCGCAGGTGAGGTATACTGGATTAGTTGGAGGAGGCACCATGGCCAAGCAGACGTTGAGGCTCCTGGTCGGCAAGGTGGGGCTGGACGGCCACGACCGGGGGGCCAAAATCATCGCCCGGGCCCTGAGGGACGCGGGCTACGAGGTCATTTACACGGGGCTTCACCAGACCCCGGAGCAGGTGGTCGCCACCGCGCTGCAAGAGGACGTGGACGCCATCGGCCTCTCCATCCTCTCCGGCGCCCACGGAACGCTCTTTCCCAAGATCACCCGGCTACTAAAGGAGAAGGGCGCCGAGGACGTGGTGGTCTTCGGCGGAGGGATCATCCCCGAAGAGGACATCCCGGAGTTGATGAAGGCGGGCGTCGCCAGGATCTTCACCCCCGGGACCTCCACCGCCGACGTCGTACGATTCCTCAAAGAGGAGGTGGAGCCCAGGCGCGCGCGGGTTTCCAGTTGACCCCAACGAGCGCTGTCCCCCTCACTTCAAGCCGGCCACTCGAGCAGCCACCCCCCTTCTTCCACCGCCGGCCATGTCCACCCGGCTGATCCTCGAAGCATCCGGCCTTCCTGGGGGAGGTCTGCATGTCGCCTTTGGCGATGCGGACCGCCCTTTCACTCTCAGCCGGCTGGCCCTGACCGAGTTGGAGAGGGCCCTCGATCGCTGGGAGGCGAGGGAGGCGCTGCGGTGGGTGGCCTTCACCTCGGCCTCCCCGACCACATTCCTCGCGGGCGCGAATTTCCGGGAGCTGAGACAGCTCGGCGCGGAAGGGGCCGCGGACTTCTCGCGCATGGGGCAGCGGCTCTTCCGGAGAATGCGGGCGAGCCGGCTCTGGCTCGTGGCCTGTGTCCGAGGGGCCTGCATGGGCGGCGGGGTGGACTTCGCCCTGGCCTGCGATTACCGGGTGGCCGACCCTGCGGCCCGCTTCGCCCATCCGGGACCAAGTCTCGGCCTCATCACCGGATGGGGAGGAACGGCCTTCCTGCCGCGCCGGGGCACGCCGGGATCGGAGGCCCTTCTGAGGGCGAGGCGGCTCACGGCCGCGGAGGCGCTGCGCGAGGGATGGATCGAGGAGGTGGCCCCACGCCCCCTCGTCAGGGCCGCGCTCCGGGCGCGACAGTCGAAGGGGACCGACCTGCCCCGGCTCAAGAGGCTGTGCCGCGCGGCGGATCTTCCCCTCTTTCCTGCCCTGCGCTATGAGCGGTGGATGGCCGTGGACCCCGTGGCCCAGCCGTGCTAGGCTCGGGAGGATCCGCGTTTTCGGGGACGGGTGCGGCGCCATGACGATCTGGGACGGTGTCATCCTGCTCGTGGCCGCGGCCCTGGTGCTCGGGGGCCTCTGGAAGGGCGCTCTCCGGCTGGCCCTCTCTCTGGTCGGGCTGCTCGCCGCCTTCCTGCTTTCAGGGCGCGTGGCCGACCTCCTGGAGCGGAATATGGCCGGCAGGATGCCCCTCCTGGCTGGATCTCCGGCGCGCATCGCGGCCTTCCTGCTCATTCTCCTGGGCTTCGTCTTGGCCGGAATCCTGGCCAGCAAACTGGCCCAGGAGGCGGGCCTGGGCCCCCTGAACAGGCTGTTGGGAGCAATCTTGGGATTCCTGCTGGCCGTATACCTCACGGGGGGCCTCGTGCAGGCGGCCGGCCGCGTCTCCCCCGCGCTTCGCGCCAAGGTGGAAGCGGGTCCCGTCGTGAGAACCATGGCCGGCTGGGCCGTGGGCATCCGCGCGCTCGTGCCCGATCCCCCATTTGGGCCGGTCCCGGTTCCCAAGTCTCGGCCTTCGGAGACCGGAGGGAGGAGGCTATGAGCGGCCCCATGTCCCTCGGGCTGGTGCTGGCCGCCTTTCTGCTCGGATTGCTGGCCCTGCTGGGGGTCGTGCTCCGACGGCTCTCCCGCATCACCGGCGAAGAAAAGAGCAGGGCTGTCCTCCTGGAAGGCCTTCGGGGCGATCTGGTGGGACGCGTCGACGGCCTGGAACGTCGCAATGCGGAACTGCAGACCATCCTGACCCAGCAGCTCGGCACGACCCAGCACCTCTTGGAGCAGAGGCTTTCGGGTCAGGAGCAGAGCCTGCGCGAGCAGCTCAGCCACCAGGCCGCCTCCCTCCAAAGCCAGACGGGCATCCTTCAGCGGCACATGGAGGGCACCCAGGCCACCCTCGCCCAGGTCACCGAGAAGATGGGGATGGTCCAGCAGACCTCGCTCCGGATGGCCGAACTCGGGAAGGACATCGAAGGCCTCCAGCGCCTGCTCCGAGCCCCCAAGGCACGCGGGGAGCTGGGCGAGTTGGGTCTCGAGACGATCCTGAGGGACATCCTGCCCAAGGACCGCGTGGTCTACCAGTACGCCTTCGCCGACGGCAGGAAGGTGGACGCCATGGTGCTCCTGGACAGGGGCCTCCTGCCCATCGACGCCAAGTTCCCCATGGAGGACTTTCAGCGATACCTGGAGGCAGAAGAGGACGACCGGCCGAAAGCGCGAAAGGCGTTTCTGGCCAACCTCAAGAAGAAGATCGACGACATCGCCAAGCTCTACGTCCGCCCCGGCGAGGGCACCCTTCCCCTGGCCCTCATGTACCTTCCGGCCGAGTCTCTCTACTACGAGGCCTTCGTCATCCATGTCCCGGAGGAAGAGGACATCTGGCGCTACGCCTACGACCGATCCGTGTTGCCTCTATCGCCGGGGACCCTGACGGCCTACCTGAAAACCGTCGCCCTGGGTCTCAAGGCCGCCGCCGTCGAACAGAACGCCCGGCAGGTCCTCGATCTCCTGGCTACCCTGGAGAGGGACCTTCTGGGCTTCGAAGGGGGATTCGAGACCCTCGGCCGTCACCTGGCCAATGCCCACCAGAAATACGACGAGGGCCAGCGCGCCTTGCAGCGCCTGTCGGGCCACCTAGAGCGGGCGCGGGATCTGGGGTCCGAAAGGCCCGGCGATTCGGGCGATTGAGGCCCTGCCCGGATCACGGATTTGCACCAGACGCGGTGGGATGTACAATCAATAACGGGGATCCGATCATAGGAGCCGCCTCCGCATCGAAGGAGACGACGAGATGCGCATAGCCGTCACGAGCATGGAGAAGTCCCTGGATACACCCGTTTCACGCCGTTTCGGCCGCTCCCTTTACATCTTCGTGGCCGAAACCGAAACGCGCGTGGTCCGCATCATCGACAACGGCGCCTTCGCCGGCATGGGCCTGGGGGCAGGGGCCAAGACGGCCGAGATGCTGTCCCGCCTCGAAGTCTCCTGGGTGGCTACCGGCGAGATCGGCCGCGAGTCCTTTCAGATCCTCCAGAACAGCGGCATCCACGTGGTCACCTGCGCCAACGGCACCTGCCGGGAGGTGCTGGACCGCCTCGAGGCTGGAGGCCTGATCCCTTCGGAAAGGCCCACGGATCCAACGGGCTGCACGGTCCCCAGCACCGACTGAACGCTCCTCCGCCCGAAGGGGCCGCCGGGGTCCTCTCGCCCATCCCAGCCTCGATCTCTCCGGCTGGAGAGGTGCCACCCCGCGCATGGGCTCTTGGAGGGGCATCATGGAACCGATGATTCGGATTGTTCGAGGGGATATCACGCGCCAGGAGGTGGAGACAGTCGTCAACGCGGCCAACACGAGCCTCCTCGGAGGCGGCGGCGTGGACGGGGCCATCCACCGGGCGGCCGGCCTCGGACTCCTGGAGGAGTGCCGCCGCATCGGCGGCTGCCCCACCGGAGAGGCCCGAATAACAGGTGGCCACCTGCTCTCAGCCCATTTCGTCATCCATACCGTCGGGCCCGTCTGGCACGGAGGCGGCCACGGCGAGGAGGATCTGCTCGCCAGGTGCTACCGGAACAGTCTGCACCTCGCTCTGGAGCAGGGCGTTGCCAGTCTCGCCTTCCCCAGCATCAGCACGGGCGCCTACGGCTTCCCCATCGAGAGGGCCTGCCGAATCGCCCTCGCCGAAGTGAGTGGGTTTCTCCGCGAGCATGGTGCACCGGCCCTCGTCCTCTTCGTCTGCTTCAGCGCCGAAGATTACGGGACTTACACCGAGGCCTGGGACCGCCTTCGCCCCTCCCTCACCCCCGCGCGATGACGGTACAGCCGATCCGTTCGTTGTGGCACACCAAAACAGGGGAATCCGAAAGCCACCATTGCGGGACAAGAAGAACGGGGAAGGATCGAGTAACCTTCGACTCCTGAAGGCTTACCGCGGCCCTCCAAAAATGGAAATGGCCAGGACAGCCCCACCGGACCACCCTGCATAGCTGGCTCAAGGGCGGTTCTGCCAGCCTTGAACCCAAGCCTCGAAGACCGGGAGGCAGCGATCGCAGAAGGCGGCATCCTTGAGATCCACCTGCTCCACCGACGTGGAGAAGGCCATGACGCAAGAGGAGAGCCGGCAGTGGCGCAGGCCCGCCAGATGGCCCAGCTCATGGAGGCTCTCCTTCTCCACCCGGTTCAGCAGCAGGGACGAATTGCCGGGCAGGCCGTAGAAGGCCTGGTGCAGGCGGTGCGCGGAGACCACGGCGTACCTCCCCTGAAGACGGGCCTCGCCGAACAGGAAGGTGAGGATGGGCACCGCCAGGTCCAGTTCCGTAACCCCCAGACAGGGGCCCGAAGCCCTGGCCCCATCGGCCTGCACCTGAATCATGTCCAGCAGGCGGGTGGAATGGTACTGGCCTCGCTCGTTCAGGTAGGCGTCCGTGTAGTTGATGACCCACGGGGCCCGGACGCACGGCAGACCGGTGGACTCGGGCAATACCAGGGCCAGGTATTCCATGACCCCCGGGTTCATGCTCCCGATGGGGATCAACCTGAGCGGAGTCATTCTCGTACGAAGAGCCCGTAGCGCTTGATCTTGTTGTAGAGGGTCGCCCGGTCGATGCCCAGGATGCGGGCCGACTTGGAGATGTTCCCGCCGGTCTCCGCCAGGACCCTCTGGATGTGGATCTTCTCCACTTCGGACAGGGGGAGGCCCGAGGAGACCTCGGAGGCGGCGGACCTGTGAATCGGCAGGTGCTCGGGCAACAGTTCGTCGCCCTTGCAGAAAATGACCGCCCGCTCGATGGAGTTCTCCAACTCCCGCACGTTTCCAGGCCAGGAGTGCTGGGAAAGCAGGGCCATGGCGGAAGCCGAGATGCCCCGGATCGGCCGGTTCATCTTCCGGGCGTACTTCTGGAGGAAATACCCAGCCAGCATCGGGATGTCCCCGGACCGCGCCTTGAGGCTCGGCAACACGATGGGGAAAACGTTCAGGCGGTAATAGACGTCCTCGCGGAAGCTCTTCTCAGCCACGCGCGCCTCGAGGTCGCAGTTCGTCGCGGCGATGAGCCGGAAGTCCACCTTGATGGGCTTGGTGCCGCCGAGTCGGGTGATCTCCCTCTCCTGGAGCACCCGGAGGAGGTCGGTCTGGGTCTTGAGGCTGACGTCCCCGATCTCGTCCAGGAAGAGCGTGCCGCCATCCGCCAGCTCAAACTTCCCTTTGTGTCGGAACTGGGCGCCGGTGAAGGCCCCCTGCTCGTGTCCGAAGAGCTCGCTCTCCAGGAGGCCCTCGGGCAGGGCGCCGCAGTTCACGGTGACGAAGGGCATGAACCGCCTCGGGCTGGCGGCGTGGATGGCCCTGGCCACGAGCTCCTTCCCGGTCCCGCTCTCGCCGCGGATGAGCACCGTCGTGTCCGTGGGCGCCACGTTCTTAATCAGCTCGACCACGTCCTGGATGGGCTGGCTTTCCCCGATGATGTCCTTGAAGGGGGTCAGCTCTTCGAGCTGCACTTTCAGGGAGAGGTTTTCCTTCTGGAGGAGCCGCCTCTCGGCCGCGTTGCGCACCAGGCGTTCCAGCTCCTCCGGGTCGATGGGCTTGGTGACGTAGTCAAAGGCGCCCTGCTTCAGCGCGCGGACCGCCGTGTCCACGGACGCGTAGGCGGTCATGAAGATGATGATGGGGTTCTCCTGGTGCTCCTTGATCGTCTCCTGCAGTTCCAGGCCATCCATCCCGGCCATTTTGATGTCCAGAAGGAAGATGTCGAAGCGCTGCCGGCCCATCTTGGCGAGGGCCTCTTTGCCGCTGGCGGCCACCTCGGTCTCGTATCCGGAATCCCGAAACCAGGCCTGGAGCGAGTCCCTCACGCTGAACTCGTCGTCCACGACCAGGATGCGGATGGGAGTGGTCATACCGGCACCTCCTTCTGCGAATCGCCTGCCTGCGGCGGCAGAACGGGGAAATGGAGGGTGAACGCGGAGCCCTTGCCCACCGTGGACTCCACGTCGATGCGGCCGCCGTGGCGCTGGACGATGCTGTAGACCACCGCGAGCCCGAGGCCCACGCCATGGACCTCCTCCTTGGTGGAGAAGAAGGGCTCGAAGATGTGCTCCATGGTCTCGCTGTCTATCCCGACACCCGTATCCTCGACCCGGACCCAGACACCCTTCTCCCCCTCCTCCGATCCCGTGGAGACGGTCAGGGTGCCCTCCGAAGGCATGGCCTCGCAGGCATTGATGAAGACGGCCAGCAGCGCCTGAATCACCTGTTGGCCGCTGCAATGGATGCGGGGCAACCGCTCCGGCAAATGGGTGTTCACGGTCACCGATTGAAGGTCGAGACGATGGCGGACGAGCCGAAGAGCTTCCGCCGTGAGCCCGCTGATGTCCTGGGGTTCGAGCTTGATCGGCGACTTGCGGGAAAACTGGAGCAGGGAATTCACGATCTCCCCGCAACGGGTGGCCTCGCTCTCGATGAGTTCCAGGTATCGGCGCTCCTCTTCCCCGACGCCCAGTTCCTTGGTGGCGCGTTTCTGGAGCAGTTTGGCGTAGGTCCGGATCCCCGAGAGGGGGTTGTTGATCTCGTGGGCGATCACCGCCGCCAGCCGCCCCACCGTGGCCATTCGGTCGATCCGGAGCATGTGCTCCTGGGCCTGCCGAAGTTCGGCGGTCTTCTCCTCCACCTTGGACTGGAGGGTCCGGTTGTAGTGCCGGACCACCTCCATGGCCTCCTTCAAGCGGCGCGTCATATCGTTGAAGGATTGGGCCAACGCTCCCAGCTCATCCTGGGAGCGGATCGGAATGGGGTGATCCATGTCGCCGTCTGCCACCCGCCTGGTGCCGGCCATGACCGCCTTGAGCGGCCTGTCCACGAGGATGAACACGAAGAGGAAGGAGACCAGGGAGACGATCACGAAATTGATGACCACACCCACGAGGGCACGATTCCTCAGGCTCGCGATGGTCGCGTCCACCTCCTTGAGAGAGACATCCACGTCCAGCACTCCAAGTATCTGCTGGCTGGGGGGATGATAGTGGCAGGGTGCGCTGTAGCAGGCCGCCTCGTTGTCGATGGCGTTGATCACCCCGACGACGCGCCCGCCGTTGGGTGCGCGAAACACCCGAATTCGGTCGGGCCGATTCAGGCGGCTGAGGGGTTGACCCTTCTGGTGGCAGGCAAAACAGGCTTCGGCTTTCTTGTTGACCGAGTGGCCGATCTCCGCCTTATCCGTCGAATAGGTTACGAGCCCCTGTTCGTTGTAGATCCGGAGCCTGACGATCCCAGGCTGGGTCCCGATGCTGTCCATGATCTTGTAGAGCTCATCGCGGCTGTTGTTGAGCATGGCGAAGCGCGTCGAGCGCCGCACCACGTCGGTGACCCGGTCCGCTTCTTGGACCATGAGCCGTTCCAGGGCCTGGCGGTGGAAGTAAGCGCTCAGGTAGCAGAGGCTTCCCGAGATCACCACCACCGTCCCGATGAGGGCGGCAGCTAGCTTGAAAGTCAGCCCCCGGAACCGCCACCTCCCGTCCATCCGCCCTCCCCTGAACGCTCTCACTTGGCCGCCAAGCCATTGATCAACGTGCCGCACTACCCCCGAGGGGGGACCTTCCGAATCACCGGATGCCCGCCCGGATGCTCTCGCCGCGGCGTGAGGGTGGGCTGGGCCCCAACCCGGCAGCGGGTGGAACGGCGCGCGATGTAACCCACGCCGGGAGGGTTACGTTCAATATAGGGTAGGTGTACAGGCGAGAGAAGTCCGCTTCCATCGGGAAATCTCTCGATAGCTCATATCCCACACCCGCCGTGGTGCCTGTCAGCGGGTCATAGGCCTTCGCCCAGGAACTCTCTCCTGAACTCGTCCCAGGCCTCCGAACCCAGCGCGGGAACGATCCCGGCCACGGGTTTTCCACCGTCCGCCGCCAGGTCGGCGCGGAAGGGCTGCGCGAAGCTCCTGAAGCGCTCCACCTCGTTGCCCAAGAACTCCTTAGCATCCTCGGCCACCACCAACCCCTTTAGTTCGTGCGCCAGAGAGGAAGGCCGGATCTTGAACAGCCAACCCTCGCCATAAGGGTCACGGGCGATGGCCTGAGGATCCACCGCCACCAGATGATGGACCTCCTCCACGACTCCGCTGACAGGAGCCGTCAACCGCGCCAGCCTGTGCCCCTTGAACAGGGTGACCGCCGACTCCCCCTTTCTGAGCGAGGCCTGCAACGCCGGCAGATCCAGGGTATCGATGTCCCCCAACATCTGCCGAACAAAATCATCCACCCCCACCCGTACCAAGCCGTCCGGTTCGAGGATCGCCCAGGCATGACGGGGTGACAGGAACACCCCCTCGGGAACCTCCACCTTCCAGTGGAGGGGACCATCCGGAAGCGGCGTGGAAGCGGTGGAGACGGGCGGGGCCTCCCGTGCCCCCCCCCGTCTCTGGATGATGTACCGAACCGCCAAGTCGGCCAGCAGAAAACCAAGAACGGTAGCAACAACCAGGATCGGTACCATGGGACCCTCCCTTCTGAAGACCCAACCCCCCGGGCGCCTATCTATCTTTGAGAGCCCAACGCCCGAAGTCCCATCCCTTCCCTTGCAAAGGAGGGGCCAAATCCAGTTTCCCCGATCTCTTCGTAACCCATTGAAACATAATAGATTGGCTATGACCTGCGCGGCGCCTTGGCCCTCCCTTCTCGTCCAGGCGATGCAATTCACCACACCCCTTCGGAGCATTCGAAGTAACACACTTATTATCAATTACTTACGGCAATTTCCTGAGACTGTGTATTAATTCGGCATGCGTAGTTTTTTTCGGCTCCTGGTCCAACAAACCGCCGCGCAACTGCGATGAGGAGCGTGCGCGCGACCTGTCTTGCCGGCCAGGTCGACCGTGGATGGCAGCCGAATGGTAGGAGTCCTCGTTACGTGCGGTCGGCCATGTACATGGCGAGGTCCACCACTCTCCTGGCGTAGCCCCATTCGTTGTCGTACCACGCCAGGACCTTCACGTGATGCCCATCCAGGACACGCGTAGACGGGGCGTCCACGAGCGCCGAATAGGGGGAACCCACGATGTCGGCCGAGACCAGCTCTTCCTCGGTGATCCCCAGGATGCCCCTGAGCCGTTCCGAGCTAGCTGCCTTGGCGAAGGCCTCGTTGACGGCTTCAATCGTAGCGCTCCTTTCGGTGTGCACCACGAGGTCAATGATGGATCCGTCCAGCACGGGGACGCGCATGGCGACGCCGTCTATCTTGCCTTTGAGGTTGGGCATCACGAGCGTGACGCCGGTCGTGGCTCCCGTTGTGGAGGGTACGATGGAAACGGCCGCCGCGCGCCCGCGCCGCCACCGCCGGGCATGGGTATCGACGAGAGATTGCGTGCTCGTCACCGCGTGAACGGTGGTGAAGAACCCCCATCGGATGCCGAAAGACTCATCTAGAACCTTGGCCACCTGAGCCAGGCAATTCGTCGTGCATGAGGAGTTCGAAACGACGAAGTGCTTGCCTGGATCGAAGGCCTCCTCGTTGACGCCCATGCAGATCGTAACGTCGGCTCCGCGAGCGTTGGTCGTGACGATGACCCTGCCCGCCCCGGCGGCGAGGTGTCTGGCGGCATCTTCGCGCTTGTTGAAGAGCGGAGTGGCTTCGATGACGATCTCCACTCCCTCATTTCTCCAGGGCACCCCGCTGGGGTCAGGGACTTGTGTGAAGCGCACCTTGCGGTCCCCCCAGCAAAGAAAGCCATTCCTTGCCTCGATAGTCGCGGCGGGGTTGGTGTGAATGGAATCGTACTTGAGAAGGTACGCCAGATTATCGAGTTCTCCAATGTCGTTGATGCACGCGACCTCTCCGGCATTCATCTCCATGAACTGCCGGAAGACCAGCCTGCCGATCCGCCCGAATCCGTTAATACCGAACCTTCTTTCTTTGGACATGGTGACCTCCCCTCGGGAAGAACCGGCCGAAACCCGCCGATAGCTCCGACGCGCGGCCCTCCGGCACGACCCGGACCGTCACAGACTTCCATCCATCCGGCATTCGGGGAGGCGGACTCTCTGGCTCCTCGGCCGGTCTCCCCTTCCATTCCCGCTGTGCCCAGACGAAGCCGACAGTCCTTCGCCCAAGCCGACAACTCCCGGCCCCACCTGACTCTCCCCGGTGCCCGCCCGCTCCTCCGTCGAGGCGCACAAACGGAGACCTCCCGCCTGCTCGGCACCTCCCGGACATGACCTCGACCAAGTCTCTTATTGGCAAGCCTAGTGCCTGCATGGGCTTCATGCAAACTTGAAGGGGGCACACGGAGCGCACCGAGTCATTCGATCACGGTTCAGTTCTTTGACGGATGACGGACCAGCCGGATCAAAGAACCGCCGGCGGCCCGCTGCTCCGCCTTCCCATTCGGACGGGTGCCCGAATGGGGGGACTCCCGAGGCACCCACGAGGGCGATTCGAGCGACGGTCCCAATGCACGCGGTCGGTGGACGACCGCCCCGTCGGCCTATTGACCCTGCTCACCCGTCGGCGCGCTAGAGTTCCGGTGCCCGGTTCACGATCCTAAAGGCGAAGGCCATCATGGCCAGGCAGACCACGGAGAGCCCGCTCATCAGCCAGAAATAGGGCCCAGGCTGGAGCTGCAGGGGGAAGGCGTTCTGAATGCCCGGCGTGATCCACATGCGCCCCAGGTACCCGGCGAGAAAGCTTCCCACACCGCTGGCCGCGAACCACATGCCCATCATGAGGGATTGGTACCGGGGCGGGGCCACCTTGGTGACGTAGGAGAGCCCCATGGGACTCAGGCAGAGCTCGGAGAGCGTCATCATGCCGTAGAAGGCTACGAGCCAGTAGGGGCTGACGGGCGAATGGCCGTGCGAGAATCCCGCGGCGGCGGCCACCATGATCAAAAAGGAGACCACGCTCAGGAAGAATCCCCACTGCATCTTGCCCGAGGTGGAGGGCTCCATCTTCCGGCGATTCAGGAAGCCCCACAACCAGACCAGCATCGGCGTGAACGCGATGATGAAGATGGGGTTTATGGACTGGTACCACTCGATGGGCATGGTGTAGGCGCCCATCCTCACGGGCTGGGTGTAGTCCCGGGCCCAGAGGTTCATCACGTCCCCGTACTGCATGTAGACGGCCCACCAGAGGATGATGATCCCGAAGACGGCGTAGAGGGCCCACATCCGCATCCAGAAGGCGCGCCGGTCCTTGGGCTCCCGGGCGCTCACGAAGCCGCTCGTCCCCGTCGCGGTGGTGTCCGCATGGGCCACGTACTTGTTGAAGGAGATCAGGATCACTGTCGAGAGTATCATCCCCACACCCGCCGCGAAGAAGGCCCAGCGGAAGCCGTAGGCCACCTGGAGCCAGCCCGCCACGAGGGGCGCGATGAAGGCCCCCACGTTGATCCCCATGTAGAAGATGTTGAAGGCGGAATCGCGCAGGGGGCTGTCGTGCTCGTACAGGTTCCCCACCATCGTGGAGATGTTGGGCTTGAAGAAGCCGCCGCCCATGATCAGGAACACGAGGCCCGGATAGAAGAGGGAGACGCTCGTCGTGGCCAGGAGGAACTGGCCGATGGCCATGAGGAGGGCTCCGATGTACACCGTCTTCCGGCAGCCCAGGTACCGGTCCGCGATCCAACCTCCCAGCAGGGGCGTGATGTAGATAAGGCCGGAGTACCACGCGTACATCACGTGGGGATCGAAGAAGGGCAGGACCTTCAGCTTCGCATAGTGCGCCGGCTCGGTCATGTAGAGCACGAAGACGGCGAACATGGTGTAGAAGCTGAATCGCTCCCACATCTCCGTGAAAAAGAGGACATACAACCCCTTGGGATGGCGCGGCTTAGGCATGAACGGCTCCTTGTCTGGCGAGGGGTGAGAGCGGGACGTGGATTGCGCTACGGCTTGTCGGCATTGAGGGGGGGAGCCAGTTCGTCAGTCGCAAGGTCCCTCCCTCAGGGGACGATCTGGATCCGGCAGTGGGCGGAGCGAAACGTTCCGATCCACCAGAACCTCTGGCTGCGGCTTCGGCACGCCTCCTCGAAGCGCTCGGCAGCTCTCGGCGGCACGGCCAGCAGGAGCCCCCCCGAAGTCTGGGCGTCGGCGGCCATGAGAAGGTGGTGGTCCTGGAACCCCGGCGGAGAGTCCACGTGGGGAATCACGAGGTCGCGGTTGGCGTACGTGCCGCCGGGCACGTTCTGGTCCAGGGCCTGCCGTTCCACCCCGTCGAAGAACGGCAGCGCGGAGAAGCGGATTTCCGCCCCGACCTCCGCCTCCCGGCACATTTCCAACAGGTGGCCCAGGAGCCCGAACCCCGTGACGTCGGTCGCGCCGTGAAGGCCCGATTCGAGCGCACACTCGGCGGCGACGGCGCTCAGGGAGCGCATGGACTCCACCGCAGGCGCGTACTCGGATTCGGGAAGGTCACCCGCCTTGTAGGCCGTGGCCAGAATGCCGGTCCCAAGAGGCTTGGTAAGGGCGATGCGATCTCCCGGCTTCGCGCCTCCCTTTCGCAGGAGGCTCTCGACCCGGGCCTCGCCGATGACGGCCAGGCCGTACTTGGGCTCCGCGTCATCGACGGTGTGCCCTCCCACGATGAGGCAGCCCGCCTCCACCGCCTTGTCGGAGCCGCCCTTCATGATCTGGAGCATCTCGTCGATGCGGTGTTTCCGGCTTGGAAAGCTCATGAGGTTGAGGGCCAGCTTGGGGCGCCCCCCCATGGCGTAGACGTCCGAAAAGGCGTTGGCGGCCGCTATCTGCCCGAACACATAGGGATCGTCCACCACCGGCGTGAAGTAATCCGCGGTGAACAGCAGAACCCTCTCCGCGTCCAATTGATAGGCCGCGGCGTCCTCCACGTGCCCCGAGGGGGTCAGGAGGTTGGGGTCCGTCATGGGGGGCAGCTGGCGGAGGACCTCCGCCAGGTCCAGTGGACTGGTCTTGCAGGCTCAGCCAGCGCCGTGGCTGAGCTGAGTCAGGCGTCCAACGGGCGGCCTCGTGTCGCTCATCCGAATTCCTCCCTGGCCGGTTCCAAAATCACGCGCTCGTCCACCGCTTCCATCGTCCGTCAATGCTCCGGCTTGGGCACCGGAAGGGGGGGTGGCGGTGGCGGTGGAAGCTGTTGCAGCAGATCCGTCGCGAGGGGCTGGATGAGGATGTCGCCCAACCCGTCCAAGCTGGCCGAGGGGTCGCCCACCGCCGAGAGCAGCAGGGGGCGGGCCTCTTCCACCCTGTTCAGTTGAATGAGCGCCACGGCCCGAAGGTACGACCAGGCGGCCCCAGCGGGCTCCCCGGAGCTCTCCGCGCCGAGCATGTCCAGGTCCTTGAGGGCTTCTTCGGGGCGTCCCAGGTTCAGGTCTGCGCATGCCAGATTTAGGACCGCCGGGCGCTTTTCGAAGGTGGACTCGGCCCCCAGGACAGCCTGCCTGGAGAGCAGCCAGAGCCGCCTGTAGGGGAACGAAGAGCCCCCGTAGACCTGCACCACGAAGGCCTGATCGGCCCGGAAGGGCCAGGTCCTCTCCTGGCCCTTGTGGAGATAGCGAATGGTCGGATTCTGATCCCCCGCCAGGGCCTTGCTGGCTGCAGCGGCGGTGGGAGTGAGGGTTGTATCGACGCCCAGCAAGACATCGCCGGGGGAGGGACCCGACGGGTCGCCCACGCCGCGGACGAACGTGGGGCCTGGAGCACCCGGGAGGTCGGCCACGCTCACCACCTCCTCGGCCGACGGATGGATGAGCGGCCGGTCCACGGCATCGAGGGCCGCGGCGGCCTCCTCGTGGGAACCCAGTACCCTGCTGAACTCATCGTACCCGGGAATGCCGGGGACGAAGAGCCTCAGGGCGACCCGTACAGCCGCTCCTTGAGAGGAGCCCGCCGGTGCGAGTTTGCCGACGAGCAGCCCCTGGCACTTGTACTTTTCGCAGAGCTCCTGAACGGTCGCCGAGACCTCCTGCGGATCAACCCCGGGGACGAAGAAGGTGTCCGGGAGCATGGGGTTCTTTTCCTTGGAAAGGACGGTGTTGAAGAGCTTCATGGTGCCCACCGCCTCGTTCATCTGCCCCTGCAGACTCTGGAGCTGGTCAGGAGTTACGTCCTGCACGCGGGTCAGCCCGATCCACAGGAGGGTGGGTCTCAGGACGGCCATGACCCTATATGGACTCTGATCGGGGATGTCCAGCTTCGCCCGGTACTCCCCCACACCCGCCTTTTGCACGAGGAGATCGTGCTCTCCGATGCAGAAGTTCTGTAGGCTCAGGGGCGTGATCCCCACCTGCTGGCCGTCCAGCGTGACCTGGGCCCCCGTGGGATGGGAGGCAATCTCCAGGCTCACGTTCCTCTGCTCGAGGGAAATGGGCCGGATGAAGCCGACGGAGTTTCTGACCTTGTCCAGGGTCACGGTCATGACGAAGTCCCGGGTGAGGTAGCACTGGTGGAGGAGGGTCACCTTGTGTTCGCCAGGAGGGAGATAGAGGGCTGGGATAACGTAGACCGACCCCGGATCCACCTTGTTTTCGCTGGCGAACTGGGCCCAGTCCTGCTGAGCTGAAGCGGCCTTTTCGGCCCTGCCGGCCGGCTTTCCATCGATGAGGAGCTCGGCGCCCTGCGGCTGCACGAAGAAGTAGATGGAGCGGGCGTTGGGCACCAGCCGGATGTTCACCGGGACGGTGGTGCCGATTTCGACGTTGACCTCCTGCTCCTGGGACGTATAGCCCGGATGCGTTACTCGAAGGACATGCAGCCCCTTGAGCACCGGAAAGCTCCGGGGATAGCCCGTGCCGAGCTGTCTTCCGTCCACGGTGACCACGCTGTCTTCCGGATCCACCGACAGGGCCAGCGTCCCGGTCAGGGAGGTCCTGACGTCCTCAAAGAACTTCTGGACCTTGGGGGAGCGCGTCACCGAAAAGGGATATTCGGGGCGCAACTGGATCAGCCGCGTGAAATCCTGTTTAGCGTCGTCCAATTGGCCGAGGTTGAAGGCGCAGACACCCTTCAGTTCCAGCACCCGTTCGAGCAGCGTTTCGTCGCTCGGCTGAAGCCGCCCCGTCTGTTCCCATTTGGTCAGAGTGTCATCCAGGGGATTCAGAAGCTGGAGCGCCTGGGGAAATTTGAAGGCGTGATAAGAATCCTGCGCCTTTGAGAACGTCTCCTGGAGGGCGCCGATCTCCTGGACGACCACCTGGCCCCCCAGGGCCAGAGGCAGTAGCCCGGCGGTCGCGAGAAGAGCGAAGAGCAGTCTTCTCACAGCGCGATCCTCCCCACCGCGCCGCTCTTGTCGTCCAGGACGATCACCGAATCGAGGCCGTCCCAGCCCATGGCGCTCACGCGCGTGGCCTCTCCGCTGGCCGACAGGTAGCGTCCATCGCCGGAGAACAGTACGGTCCGGCGGGCTCTTCCGTCCAGCAGCATCACGTCGCCGGCGAAATCTACCTCCATCCCCTCCATCCGCCGGACGGGGTGGCCCTCCGCAGCCGGGTCGATGTCCCTGAGGGGGCTCATGTCGGCCCGGTAGACGTGAACGGCCTCCGTGCTCTTATCGGCGATGTAGATGCGCCCGGCCATGTCCACGCGCACCCAAGCGGGATTGCGGAGGCTCAGGGGCACGCTTCCCTGGACCTTGCCGTGGCGGTCGAGGCGATACAGCCTTCTGGCTCCACGGTCCAGGAGAATGAGGCTCCCCTCGGGCGAGGCGGCCACCGACACCGGCTTGTCCAGCCCGGCCGGAATCGGGACAATCGCGTCCCCCCAGAGGATCTGGCTCTCTCCCAACGCCACCACCTTTCCCTCCTCGTCCAGGGTCATATCCTTGCCCCTGGCCAAGGGTGTCGAACTCAGTTGCCGGCCCGTCCGATCGGTGCGGATCAGGGCGTTTTCCGTGAGGATGTACACGGAGTCATCCGGAGCGGGCTCAATTCCCACCACCCGCCGGGCAACGGATCGGTCGAGAGGGGGTATGGAAGTGGGCTTGACGGTCAGGACGGCAGGAGGCGGCGAGGGACCCAGGCGCTGCATCACCGCCTGCGCCATCTTCAGCGCCCGGGGGTCCGACGCACCCAGGGAGGCGAGGCAGTCCGCCATGCGCATGGGACGGTCGAGGGCGAGGTACACGCGGGCGCAGAGATCCAACCACGATGCTGAGCTCCCCTCCTCGGGCTGCGCCAGGAGCACCAGCCGGTAGGCCCGTTCGGCCCGTCCGGAGTAAAGAGCCAAACGCGACGCCGGCAGGAGGTCCGCCGTGGACGGACGGTTCTCCGGCGAGGGCGGGTAGGTGGAAATCTGCCCGGCGGCCGCCACTCCCAAGAGGAGCGCGGTGAACAGGCTAAGGGCTTTCCACGTCGCCCTTGTCGAAATCCACCACCCGGCTTTGGTCACCCGGCACAAGGGTCCAGGAGAAGCTGACGCGCTTGCCCGACGGGCTGACCACCTGAAAGCGATGGCGCCCGACCGCCAGGGGTGTCGTGCCGTTGAGAGGAAGCTCCTCCAGGAAGCGCCCATCTACATAGACCTTTCCGTCGTTAATGGGCTTCCCGTACAGGAAGACGCGACCGGTTTCGAATGGCCCCACTCGGATTCGGACCTTGCCGCCTCCGGGCACATCCACCTTTTGCCCGCGGCTTCCACGCAAGACCGGATCCACGAAGGTCAGGTCGTGCTCGCCCGCCGCCAGCTCAAGATTCTGCCCGGACGAGCCCAGAAGGCGATCACCTTCATAAACCTGGATTTTACCAGAGGCCGACTCCACCCGCAACGTGCCCGTGGGCGGCACCTCTTTCAGGGCAAGCTCCACGGAGGCCTCTCGCGAGGGGTCCACGCGCACCTCCTTCCGCTCCCACCCTTTGAGCACGAGGGCCAGGGTGAACGGCGCACAGTCCTGGCGCGGCAGTTGGGCCGGCGTGGTGAGCCCCGTCTCCTTCCCGTCCACGATCACCTGGGCCCCCGCAGGCGTGGAGGTGACGGGGACCTGATAAGGGCCCGGGGCAAGCTTCAGCCGGATGGGGGAGGAAGTATCGGCAGTCACCTCCGTGCGGGCGCTCAGGCACCCCAGGCGGGCTTCGAGAATCCGCGGGCGCTGGCCCGCCCCCGGCGCCAGCACCGCCCTGGTCGGCTGGCCATCCACGAAGAGTTTAGCGCCGGGCGGATCGGTCACCACCGTCAGGGCCCTCGGCAGCATCTGGTGCGAAGGGCCCTCTGCCAACCCGATCCCCTTCCCCGAGTCGCGCTGCTGGAGGAAGCCCCGCGCGACCCACGCCGCACCGACGAGCGCCACGATCAGGGCGATCAGACCGATGGCCCTCCAGGGGGCACTGAAATGCTTGCGCCGCCTTCTGATGCCGCTCGAGGGCGGAGGGGGGAGGTAGTCGTCGTGTCGCAGACCGGAGGACGGCAATTCCTGGCGCGGGCTCGGCGCGGCCTGCGGTTCGACGTATCGCTGGAGGGCCTCCCCAAAGGACTTCGCGGTGGGGAAGCGGTCCTCCACGTTCTTGGCCAGGGCGCGCTGAAGGACGGTGCCGAGGTATTCCGGCAGGGCGGGGTTGATCTCCCTCGCCGGCACGGGGTCGCTGTGGAGGATGCGGTAGATGACCGTGGAGATCTCCTCGCCCTGGAAGGGCCTCTCGCCGGTCAGGAGCTCGTACAGCACGACTCCCATGGAGAAGACGTCCGACCGGCCATCCAGCAGCTTCCCCTCGATCTGCTCCGGCGACATGTAGTGGGGAGTCCCCACGACCATTCCGGTCTGGGTCAGAGAGGCGCCCGGCTGCCTGGCCACGCCGAAATCCATGACCTTCAGCGTCTCCCCGTCCACGACCATGAGGTTGGAGGGCTTGATGTCGCGGTGCACGATGCCGTTCCGGTGGGCGTAGTGGAGGGCGGCCAGCCCTTGCCCCACCAGCATGAGAGTCTTCTCCACGGGCAGAAGAGTCTTGGCGGAACAGAAGCGGTCCAGGAGGACTCCCTCCACATACTCCATAGCGATATAGAGCACACCCCGGTCCTCGAACACGTCGAAGATCGTCACGATGTTGGGGTGGAGGAGCTTGCCGGCGGCCTGGGCTTCGCGCAGGAACCGCGCCTTGCTCTCCGCGATCTCCTCGGGACGGGCCCCTTCCAGGGGACGCACGGTCTTGAGGGCGACGCGGCGGCCGATCTGGGGATCGTAGGCGAGATAGACTACACCCATCGCCCCCCGCCCGATGATTTCCCGAATCTGATATCGCCCGACCTGGCTCTGCTCCGCCATATTACCTCGCGCGTATCTATCATCGCACAACAGGACCGGGGGTGCACCCGAGACCCGGCAAGCGGCTGGGAACCGCTGGCTATCCGGATCGAGCCCACATCGTTCACAGCACCCGCTCATTGTTGACAATGAAATACTAAGGATTTATATTGGCCTCTTACTTAGATTTTCGACAGAAAAGAGGATAGCCTATGCGTTGGGAACAGTTCACGGAAAAAGCGAGGGAGGCCCTGGAGGCCGCCTCTCAGAGTGCCGCAAGCGAGCGGAATGCGGAAGTCGCTCCCGAACACCTCGTCCTCGCCCTGGTCTCTCAGGAGGGGGGCGTCGTGCCTGCGCTGCTGGAACGGCTCCATGTTGACCCCCTTGCCCTCAAGAACCGGCTGCAAGAGGCCATCGACAGACTCCCCAAGACCCACCAGGGTCAGGAGCCCGCCCTCTCCCGGCCGGCCATCCAGATCCTGGAGGCCGCCATGGGACAGGCCAAGTTCTTCAAGGACGACTTCGTCTCCACCGAACACGTCCTCCTGGCCGCTCTGGAGGCCACCGGAACCGAGGCTTCGAAGATCCTCCTTTCCCTGGGGCTCCAGAGGGATGGCCTCCTGAAGGCGCTTCAGGACGTGCGGGGCTCTCAGCGGATCACCGACCCGAATCCGGAGGGCAAGTATCAGGCCCTCAAGCAGTACGGCCGTGACTTGACGGAGATGGCCCGCCTGGGCAAGCTGGACCCCGTCATAGGGCGCGACGCCGAGATCCGGAGGCTGACCCAGATCCTGGCGCGCCGCACCAAGAACAATCCCGTCCTGGTGGGCGATCCAGGGGTCGGAAAGACGGCCATCGTGGAGGGCCTCGCCGGACGGATGGCCGACGGCGACGTGCCCGAGTCCCTCATGGAGAAGCGGCTCGTCCAGCTCGACCTGGCGGCCCTCATCGCGGGCACCAAGTTTCGCGGGGAGTTCGAGGACCGCCTCAAGGCCGTCGTGAAGGAGATCACAGCCAGCGAAGGCGACATCATCCTCTTCATCGACGAGCTCCACACCCTCGTGGGGGCGGGCGCGGCCGAAGGGGCCATGGACGCCGCCAACATCCTCAAGCCGGCCCTCGCCAGGGGAGAGCTACACGCCATCGGGGCCACCACCATCAGCGAATACCGCAAGCACATCGAGAAGGACCCCGCCCTGGAGCGGCGCTTCCAACCAGTCTACGTGGGCGAACCCACGGTGGAGGACTCCATCGCCATCCTCAGGGGGCTGCGAGAGCGCTTCGAGGTGCACCACGGGGTCCGGATCCGCGACGCGGCCATCGTGGCGGCCGTGACGCTCTCCCACCGGTACCTCCACGACCGCCACCTGCCAGACAAGGCCATCGACCTGGTGGACGAGGCCGCCGCGCGCCTGCGCATCCAGGTGGACTCCCTGCCCTACGAACTCGACGGCCTCCAGCGGCGCATCGCCTCCCTGCAGATCGAGAAGCAGGCCCTGCTCCGGGAGCGCGACTCCGCCTCCAAGGCCAGGCTTCCCGAGCTGGAGGGCGAGCTCGCCTCCCTCGAAGAGGAGGCCAAGGCCATGCGCACCCGCTGGCAGGCCGAGCGCGAGGCCATCAAGCGGATCCAGGAGCTCAAGCGGGATGGCGAGTCCCTCCGCGGCGAGGCGGAGCGCGCCGAGCGGCTGGGGAACTACGACGAGGCGGCCCGCCTGAAGTACGGGCGCCTGCCCCAGCTCGAAACCTCCCTCCAGGAGGCCCAGGAGCGGCTCAAGGGACTCCAGAAAGACCGGCCCCTCCTGAAGGAGGAAGTGGAGGAGGAGGACATCGCCGAGGTGGTCTCGGCCTGGACGGGCATACCCGTGGCCAAGATGCTCGAGGGAGAGCGCAGCAAGCTGCTCAAGATGGAGGAGAGGCTCCGGCTCAGGGTCGTGGGCCAGGACGAGGCTCTCGCCGTGGTTTCGGACGCCGTGAGGCGATCCCGGTCGGGGCTATCCGACCCGCGGCGGCCCATCGGCTCCTTCCTCTTCATGGGCCCCACCGGCGTGGGCAAGACCGAGCTCTGCAAGGCCCTGGCCGAATTCCTCTTCGACGACGAGAAGGCCGTCGTCCGCCTGGACATGAGCGAGTACATGGAGAAGCACGCCGTGGCCCGGCTCATCGGCGCGCCGCCCGGCTACGTGGGGCACGAGGAGGGCGGCCAGCTCACCGAGGCCGTCCACCGGAGACCTTACAGCGTCGTACTCTTGGACGAGGTCGAGAAGGCCCATCCCGACGTCTTCAACGTCCTGCTCCAGGTGCTGGACGACGGGCGGCTGACGGACGCCAAGGGCCGAACCGTGGACTTCTCGCAGACTATTCTGGTGATGACGAGCAACATCGGCTCGCGCTGGATCCAGGAGCTGGCCCAGAGCGATCCGGAGGGCATGCGGGACAGGGTTTTCGCGGAGCTGAAGGCCACCTTCCGGCCCGAGTTTCTGAACCGGCTGGACGAGGTCGTTCTCTTCCGGTCCCTGAGCCGGGAGGACATCCTGGGCATCGTGGACATCCAGCTGGCTCTGCTCGCGAAGCGGCTCTCCGAGCGGGATTTCCACCTGGAGGTCGCGGAGGAGGCCAAGCGGTTCCTGGCCGAGGTGGGGTACGACCCCGTGTACGGAGCGAGGCCGCTTCGGAGGGCCATCCAGCGGCATTTGGAGAACCCGCTGTCCAAGGCCGTCCTGGCCGGGCGGTTCGCCCCCGGCGCCCGGATTCGGGTCACTCGCGCGGGGGACGACCTGGCCTTCGAAACCGCCCCGGAGGTGTTACAGTAAGAGAGTTCCGTCCGGCTTGAGAGGCCGCGGCGGGTTCGATGCAGCAGGGCTGTGACGGATGAGCGGCCAGGGCATGAAATCTTCAGGAGGTCGGCACACCACGAAGAACGTCATCCCCGGAGGCGCCGGTCCAATGGAGCCAACGGTCATTCGGCCCGGCAATCCTGCTCCCCCCTTTGGAGGCATACGATGGGCAACTGGTTGAAGACCATGGTTCTCTTCGTCGCTCTGGCGGCGGTACTCATGCTGATCGGCGGCGCCGTGGCCGGCCGGACCGGCATCGCCGTGGCGCTCCTCATCTCGCTCGCCATCAATTTCTTCTCCTACTGGTTTTCCGACCGGATGGTGCTCGCCGCCTATCACGCCAAGGAGCTGAGCGAGGCCGAAGCCCCGAGGGTGCACGCCATCGTGGCGCAGCTCAGCCAGACCGCCCACATCCCCAAACCGAAGATCTACCGGATCCCCGACGACTCGCCCAACGCCTTCGCCACGGGGCGAAACCCTCAGCACGCCGTCGTGGCGGTCACCGACGGCGCCATGCAGCTCCTGGACGAGGAGGAGCTGAAGGGGGTCCTCGGACACGAACTGGGCCACGTGATCCACAGGGATATCCTCATCGGAACCGTGGCCGCGGCCATCGCCTCGGCCATCATGTTTATCGCCTCCATCGCCCGCTGGGGGCTAATCTTCGGCGGGTACGGCGGCCGCAACCGCGACGAGGGCAATCCCCTGGCCCTGCTGGTGGCGGCCATCGTGGCGCCGCTCGCCGCCCTCCTCATCCAGATGGCCATCTCCCGCTCCCGGGAGTACGGGGCCGACGAGGAGGGGGCCCACCTGGCGGGAAACCCGTACGGGCTGGCCAATGCCCTGAAGAAGCTCCAGACCGCTTCCATGCGCGTGCCCCTCCAGGCCACGCCGGCCACGGCCCACATGTTCATCGTCAAGCCCTTCACCGGCCGCAGCCTGATGAACCTGTTCTCGACCCACCCGCCCATCGAGAAGCGCATAGCCCGCCTCATGGAGCGCCGTGGCTGAACCCATTTCGAGGGTGCCGACCGATACGGGCGCCCCCTTTGACCCGGAGCGACTCTATGAACCATCGTGCCCAAGCGTGTTGGATCTTCCTGGCCGCGGCCGCCCTCTCCGTCACCTCGTGGGCCGGACTGCCGCCGGTCAACGGCCGTGCCATGCGGGAAACCCAGGTGGTCCGGGTGGTCCGCGAGGTGAGTCCGGCCGTCGTCTACATCTCCTGCCAACAGCGCGTCCAGAACCCCTTCTCAGGAGGCTTCTGGGACCTCTTCGGAAACGATTCGCCCTTCACGCCGCCGGCCCAGGAACAGAACTCCCTCGGTTCGGGAGTGCTCGTGGACCCCAGCGGCTACATCCTGACCAACGAGCACGTCATCCTGGGCGGGTCCAAGATCCGCGTAACTCTCACCACCGGCAAGGAATACCCCGCCCGAGTGGTGGGCACGGCCCCCGAGTCCGATCTCGCCCTCCTCAAGATCGAAGGAGACAGGCCCTTCCCCGTGGCCCAGCTCGGCCGTTCGGATGATCTGATGATCGGCGAGACCCTCATCGCCGTGGGCAACCCCTACGGCTTGTCCAACACCGTGACCGTGGGCGTGCTCTCGGCCACGGGACGGACCGTGGAGGACGGGAAGCGGACCTACTCCGACTTCCTCCAGACCGACGCCGCCATCAACCCGGGCAATTCGGGAGGCCCGCTCTGCAACATCCTGGGACAGGTCATCGGCATCAACACCGCCATCATCCGGAATGCCAACGGTATCGGCTTCGCCATCCCCATCGACCGGGCGCGGCGGGTCATGGAACAGCTTCGGACCTACGGCAAGGTGCAGTCCCTGTGGCTGGGCTTCCTGCCGCTGGACCCCAGCGACTCCTACATGCGGCGGATGCACGTCAACTACGGCGTCGTAGTTGCCCGCACCTACCGTTTCGCCTACCCGCAGGACGAGATCCGGCAGGGCGACCTGCTCACCGGGCTGGATGGGAAGCGGCTCGAGAGCACCGGCGACTTGAACGCCAAGCTGGCCCTCCTCTCTGCGGGGCAGCCGGTGCGTCTGGATGGCTACCGTGACGGACAGCCCTTCTCGGCCACGCTCAAGGCCAAGCCCATGCCCGACCGTCTGACGCCGGCCATGGCCTGGGAGCTGCTGGGACTGAGGCTCGAGCCGGGCCGAGGAGGGCTGACCGTGGTCTCGGTCAGGCCGAACTCGCCCGCCGATGCCACGGGCCTGCGCGCCGGGGACACGGTCCTGGCGGTGGAGGACCAGGCGGTCCCCACGGAGGAGGACTTCCTGGCCAAGGCCCGGAGCGCCCTCGGCTCCACGGGCCTGCTCATCAGCGTGGGCAGGGGCCCCTGGACTTATTACGTGACTCTGAACCTAATCGGCGGTTAGAAAAGCAGAAGAGGGAGAACACCATGAGTACACCCAAACAGGTGGCCCACCCGCCGGGGGCGGAGGGCCACGATCACAGGGTCCCCGTCTCCATCGTGGACCGCCGCCGGGTGGGTCGGGACGACGAGACGCCTTCGGCCGAGCCCAACCTGAAGCCCTCCTACGTCGAGCAGATCGAGGAGCGTGTGCGAAGGGCGGAGGCGACGCTCAAGGCCAAGGTGGAGGCCCTGGAAGAGGAGGCCAGGCGCTCCCGGGCACGTGTGGAACGGGACCTGGCGCTGAGGTTTGAAGAGAAGGAGAGGGCGCTGCTTCAGGAGGTCCTGGAGTTGCTCGACGACGTGGAGCGGGCCTCCGCCATGGCGCGGCAGGACCCCTCGGTGGCGGAGGGACTCCGGGTGATCATCGCCAGGGGGGAGCAGTTTCTCAAGAACCACGAATGCGAGAAGGTCGTGCCCGACGGCGCACCCTTCGATCCCGCCACCATGGAGGCCGTGACGGTGCAACCGGGGCCGAGCGGAACGGTGGTGTCCGTCCTCCAGGCCGGATACCGCCGCGGAGGGCGCTTTCTGAGGGTGCCGAGGGTGGCGGTGGGGGGTGGTTCGGGCGGGGGGTGACGGGGCATTCTACCCCCGGTTCTCCCTTCCCTTTGTCGGCCCCCTCGCCCCCCATGGAGGGACCTGAGCCGGTTTCCAACAATTCCAGCTTGTTGCATCCCTATTGTTCGCATGTTATATTCACCCTGAGATGGAGGAGGATAACATGCGCCGTGCCCTATGGATGGCTTTATTTTTGTTGGTCGGCCTCGCCGCGCAAGCGCAGACCAACATATGGCAATTCAACTCGGCCCATCCCATCGTCTTCGAGCCCGTCCTCGCCTCCGACGGATCGGTCTACTTCGCGACCGATGACGGCAAGTTCAGCGCCCTGACCCCCTCCGGCGTCCTGAAGTGGAGCATCAGCCCGGGGGGCCAGGTGATCACCCCGCCGGTGCTCCAGGGGAACTACCTCTACTTCGGGACCTCGAACCAGGAACTCAGGGGCTACGGGTTGGACGGGAAGCTCCTCTGGGAGCTCGGCCTTGGGGTCAACATCTCCACCCCCCTGGCTATGGCCGCAGGCGGGTACATCTTCTTCGGGACCACCGACGGGACACTCTACTGCGTCCAGGTCAGTTCGGGCCACGTGCTCTGGAGCTACCACGCCGGTTATCGGGTGGCCTCCGCCCCCGTGGTGGGCCACGACGGCACCGTCTACTTTTTCGTGGACAACTTTCTCATGGCCCTGGATCCCCAGTATGGCAAGGTGAAGTGGCGCTCCAACGCCTTCAGCTTCACCTCGCAGCCCCTCTTCATGGACAGCTACGATCACATCTTCTTCGTCGAAGAGACGGGCACCCTGAACTGCTTCGACAAGACGGGCCACTGGCTGTGGCAGGCCAAGGACGAAACAGGGGCTCTGCTCACCTGCGCCAAGACCAGCCCCATCATCATCGGAGACACGATTCTCGTGTCCACGGGCGGCAACGTCTACGCCGTCAGCGTCTGGACGGGGCTGGCCTCGTGGGACGTGGTGGCGGCCAACACGAGCCCCGCCTTCTCGCCGGCCTCTCTCTCCACCATGGCGGCCAGCGCCGATGGCCGCGTCTACTATTGTGACAGCTCCAACAAGACCCTTACCTGGTTCGACGGCTCCACGGGCATTCTCGGCGGCTACCTGCCGAGCTTCGGAACGGGCCTCAACGTCAACCTGATCGGCTGGAGGGGGAAAGGCTATCTGGTCATCCGTACGGGACCCTCGGCCACCATCCTCATGGCCTACGCGGTGCCCGAAGGGTCCGCCGCGGGTCCGTGGGGGCAGTGGGCGGGAACGCCGTACCACCTCCAGCGGCGGGACGACGCCCCCTTCCTCGAGCTCACCTCCCCAGTGGACAATTCGGTCATCGTGGGGAACGTGGTGGCGCAGGCCGACGCTCAGGACGATTACAAAGTGGCCGGCATGAGCCTCTACCTGAACGGCACCGACGTCCAGGATAGCTCCTCGGGCTACCTGAGCTGGGGCGCCGATTCGGCCATGTTCCAGGACGGCACCTACGCGTTCAAGGTGGTGGCCCTGGATTCCGGCGGGAACGAGGCCGTGGCCACGGCCACCGTCACCTTCCAGAATCCTCCGCCCGTCTATCCACTGGGCTCGGGTCCGCCGGTCTTCAGCTGGCTCTCGAACGGGGTGGACAACAAGTATCAGGTGGCGGTCTCCCAGGACCCCAACTTCGCTTCCATCCTGATCAGCAGCGCCAGGCCCACCAAGAAATTCCACAAGGGCACCTCCTGGCAGCCCAAGTCGAGGCTCTGGATGAAGGTCACCCTGGCTGCGGCCGCCACTCCATCCACCCAGGTGACCTTCTACTGGCGCGTCGTGGGTAAGACGGGCGGCCTCGTGGTGACCCGGAGCTTCGTCGTCGACAAATCTCTGTAGACCTTCATTTCATTTCGAAACAGAAAAGGGGCCCCTCGGGGCCCCTTTCGTTTGGCGGCGTCGAGAATGGCCCGAGCCTCAGCTCGGCGGAAACACGAGGGAGGGCTGGATCTGTCGCCCCTCGAGCCGGCCCAGGGCGATGAAGTGCTCGGCGGGGCTCACGATCTTGACCAGCCCCTCGTGCCCCTGGAGCTCCATGGGCGCGGGGATCTTGTGGCCGAAGAGGAGAAGCCTTTCCTCGCGGTGATTGACACCGTGAACCGGGAAACCCAGGTCCACCAGGTCGAAGGGGATAAACCCGGAGGCCGCGAACGGATCCCCGAGGGCATTGGCCTCCTGCACGCTGAAGCGCCCCACCTCCGTCCGGCAGAGCTGGTAGCAGTGGGCCGGGCTGCCCACGCGCTCGCCCAGATCTTTGGCCACGGACCGCACGTAGGTCCCCGAGGAGCAGCGTATCCGAAAGTGAAGGTCCCGCTCGTCCACGGGCGATACCTCGAAGCGGTAGATATGCACGGGCACCGCCTCCAACTCGGGAGTCATGCCCTGCCTGGCCATCTCGTAGGCCCTCATCCTGCCCACGCGCTTGGCGGAGAAGGCAGGAGGCACCTGCAGGTGAGGCCCCACAAAGCCGTTGGCGACCTCCTGCCATTCGGCGAGGCTCCTGGCCGCAGGCGCGGGACCGGTCGCCACGACCTGCCCGTCCCGGTCGTAGGTGTCGGTGCCCTCCCCGAAGCGGATGACCCCTTCGTAGGCCTTGTCCATCCCCTGAAAAAAACCGGCCAGGCGCGTGGCCTTCCCAAGCAGGAGGATCAGCAGGCCCGTGCAGAAAGGGTCCAGGGTCCCGCCGTGGCCCACCTTGAACTTCCTCGGGCAGTTCCGCCTGACCTCTCGCACGCAATCGTGGGAGGTCATCCCCGTGGGCTTGTCCAGCAGGACCAGGCCGTCCCGTCCCGTCTCCTCACTCATCGGTGTCCTTGTGCAGGGACCGGAGGAGCGCTTCGATGCGCTCCGCCTTCTCCTGCGTCTCGTCGAAGATGAACCGCAATTCCGGCGTCTGCTTGAGGCGAAGGTTCCGCCCGAGATACGAGCGGAGCCGCCTGAGGTTCTCGTGAAGGGCCGCTTCGGCCTCCTGCAGGCCCAGGTTCGGGGCCACCACGGTGTAGTAGAGCTTGGCCACCGAAAAGTCCCTGCTGAGCTGGACTTCTGTGATGGTGACCCAGCGCAGGCGCGGGTCCTCCAGTTCGCCCAAGAAGGCGTTGGAGATGGCGTGGCGAAGCAGGTCGGCCACCTTGTCCGATTTCGCAAACTTTCGCATGGTGATCTCTCCGGGATCGGGAGGACCAAGGCAGGAGGACACCCCGACGCGAGTGTGAAAGTGACGGGGACGGCGGCCGGGCGTTGTCTCTCGCCGTCCGCCGTCCTACCAGAGCCCCAGCGGTCGTTACAGGGTGCGCTCCTCGACCTGTATCTCGAAAGCCTCCAGCACGTCCCCCGGCTTCACGTCGTTGTAGTCCTCGAGTCCGATGCCGCACTCGACCCCCTCCTTGACCTCTCCGACGTCGTCTTTAAACCGCTTCAGGGACCGGAGCTTGCCCGTGTGGACCACCGCCCCGTCCCGCAGCACCCTCATGATGGCGCTGCGCAGGATGTGGCCGTCCGAAACCATGGAGCCCGCGATGGTACCCACCTTGGAGACCTTGAAGATCTCCCGCACCTCGGCATGGCCCATCACGATCTCGTGCTCGATGGGCTTCAGCATGCCCGTGAGTGCCTGCTTCATCCGGTCGATCAGGTCGTAGATCACGGTGAAGATCTGGATGTCCACTCCCTCGGCCTTGGCCAGATCCACCGCCTTGCGCTCCGGTCTCACGTTGAAGCCGATGATCAGGGCGTTGCTCGCCGAGGCCAGCAGGACGTCGCTCTCGGAGATGGCCCCGACGCCCTGGTGCACGATGGCGATCTTCACCTCGTCCGTGGAGAGCTCCTTGACCTTCTGGGAGATGGCCTCAAGGGAGCCGTGCACATCGGCCTTGATGATGATGGCCAGCTCCTGGATCTCCCCCTGCTGGATGGCGCCGAAGACGTTATCCAGGCGCACCTTCGTGGTCCGCAGGGAGCGGGCCTTGTCCTGCTCCTTGCGGAAGGAGGCGATCTGCCGCGCCTTGGCCTCGTCGTCCATGCCCTGGAAGAGGGACCCCACGGCCGGCACCTCGGAGAACCCCAGGACCTCGATGGGGGTGGTGGGTCCCGCCTCGTCCACTCTCTCGCCCTTGTCGTCGAAGAGGACCCTCACGTGGCCGTACGTGGAGCCGCAGAGGAAAAGGTCGCCTACCCTCAGGGTGCCGTCCTGGATCAGGACCGTGGCGACAGGGCCCCTGGTCCTGTCCAGCTTGGATTCCAGGACCGTCCCGCTGGCCAGCTGCTCGGGAGCAGCCTCCAGATGAAGCATATCGGCCACCAGGGCGATCATCTCCAACAGCTCTTCGATCCCCTGCCGCGTCTTGGCCGAAACGGGTACGGAGACCACGTCTCCTCCGAAATCTTCCGTGAAGATGCCCTGCTGGGACAGCTCCTGTTTGACGCGGTCGGGGTTGGCCCCGGGCTTGTCGATCTTGTTGATGGCCACCACCATCGGAACCTTCGCCGCCTTGCAGTGGTTGATGGCCTCGACGGTCTGGGGCATGACCCCGTCGTCCGCCGCGACCACGAGGATGACGATGTCGGTCACCTGCGCCCCGCGGGCGCGCATGAGGGTGAAGGCCTCGTGGCCGGGGGTATCCAGGAAGACGTACTCCCGCTCTCCGTGCCGCACCCGGTAGGCCCCGATGTGCTGCGTGATCCCGCCGTACTCCTTGCTGGTGATGTCCACGTCGTGGATGGCCTCCAGCAGGGAGGATTTGCCGTGGTCCACGTGGCCCATGACCGTTACGACCGGGGCCCTCGGGAACCGCTCCTCCTCGGGCACTTCGTCCTGCGTCAGGACCAGCTCGTCTTCATACGAGATCACCTCGGCGGCGAAGCCGAACATGGAGGAGACCTGCACCGCGACCTGCGCGTCCAGCGGCTGGTTGATGGTGGCGAGAATGCCCCTCATCATGAGCTTGGCGATGATGTCCTTGACCTTTACGTTGAGCTTTTCGCTCAGCTCCTTGACCGTGATTCCCTCGCGGATGTAGATGGCCTCGCCGGACTCGGCCTTGGCCTGAGCCTCCGTGAGTTCGTTCTGGAGGCGCTCCCGGCGGTCTTCCTTGGCCTGAAGCTTCTCGATGCGCCGCTCGCGCTTGGTTTTCCGCCGGACCTCCGATACGGGGGCCAGGCGGGAAGGGGGCGGCGGGGCGGCCGGCCGTTCACCCGGCCTGGGGACGGCGGCCGGTGCGCCCGATGGGCCGGGACGGCC
>JBAWEQ010000057.1:0-1977 GCA_049591295.1 Acidobacteriota bacterium | reverse complement strand
AGGCTGGCGGAGGGGCACGGCGGCGACCCTATCTCCTGCCCGTACGGCTCGTAGTCGTGCGTCTCCACGATCACCCCCGCAGCGTTCGCCACCACCCGCACGCTCCCCACCTGGTCCCAGACGTAATAGTACACCACCGGGTTCGCGATCGCCGGCGCGCCTTTGGGCGGCTGGCCGCTTGCGTGTGGGCCCCGGCCGACGACGGACCCTCAGCGATGTCAGCCTGCATCCCCTGGAGGATCATGAGAGCGGGGCTCACGGCGAGCGATGAAGCCGCTTCCTCCGCGAGGGAGACCCTCTGCAAATACGTGTCTGTCCGCAAAACCTCAGGACGGTTCGCTAGGTGTGCGTCGCCGGAAGAACCGCCTGTAGGGAAGCCGTATGAGTAGAACGTAACATAGCCAGAAGGCGGCTTGCGTTTCAATAAGCGTCAAAACGGCAACATACGCATTTGGGCGCAAAATCCAGCAAAGGATGCCCCAGCCAACGACCAGGACTAAATCGGCTTTCCATTTGGCGCGCCAGATAGCGTGAACGGTCTCCTGGTCCATTCTTGCCTCCATTTATGGGTGTTTCGACGCTTACATGAAAGCCACTTTTTCCATGTCATCCCAAGTTCTTGATAGTTCTGACTGGGTCGGCATCTGTCCGTCTGCGAATGTCGCCTCTTGCCTCATCGCATCCACCCATATCATCGTGTTTGCCGCTGCGCCTAGGGTTCCACCCACAACCAGTCCCGCGAAGGCACCGGGCGGGCCGAACATGAGCATGCCCGCTGCCCCCACGGTTATCCCTCCAGTGCCCGTAAGGACCAGATGCGAGAAGAATATCTTGAAGAAGTCCCTCGTAGCCGCGCCATAATAAACAGACGGGTGAAAATATGGCTTGCCAGCCAGCGCGTCTTGCGGCAAAGTCGGCCCGATGGCCTCCGTGTTTCCGCACCCACTGTTAGACGTACGCCCAGCTACCGACTCAAATCCGCTCAGAATGGACGTCAGCGTCCCTGTGGCTGTCTCTGTCGACCAGGACCAGGAGTACTGGTAGACCGGTTTGTAGGTATTGACGCCCCCCGCACCGTCGGGTAGGGCAAGGTTCCATGTCCCATCGGCTTGATGTACCCACTGGCCGACGTTGGCCAGGACCGCGGCCAAATGACCATTGTCCAACAGGCCCTGGTACGCGCCCTGTTGCATGAGTTGCGCGCCAGTGGTGTCCCACATGCTTGGCCCGATAGGGGCGATATACGGAGGATTGGGTGGTCCTCCTCCCACGTGCCCCGTCGGGTCATTGAACCCCGTCGGCCTCCCCTCGACGTAGGAATAGAGGTTCCAGGACTGGGGGTCGTACACGTTCCCCATGACGTTGTCGGGCTTGTAGAAACGGCCGATGAGGGCGCCGTAGGAGCGGAAGTGCATGGAGTCGACCGCGTTGTTATAGTCGTCGGCGTCCGCACTGGGGTAATCCCGCTCCTGCCCCGCGTAGTGGATCAGCGCGCGGGCGCTGTAGGTCGCGTCCGGTATCTCCTGCCCGTACGGGCTGTAGTCGTGCGTCTCCACGATCACCCCCGCCGCGTTCGCCACCACCCGCACGCTCCCCACCTGGTCCCACACGTAATAGTACACCACCGGGCTCGGAATCGCCGGCCCGCCTTCGGCTGGCGAACCGCTCTCACCGTCCACGACCGCATCGCCTTCTGCGGACCAATATGCCCCCTCTGAATCGAACCGCGCGTTCGGCCCATGGCCCCCATGGGAGGCCGGCCAGGTGCTCCGGGCGAAGTGGGCCGCGGCCATCTGCGCACCGGCCGATGCCCCCCCCGCTTCATCGGAGGAAGGACAGCCTCCGGCCTCGGCCTGCGGCGAGTCGCCGGAGGCCCCGCCGGGGTCCTCAGCCGTGGTGCTCTCTGCCGCCGCGCCGCTCTTGGGTGTTGCCGTGAAATCCTGATGGGCAAGCGGGGCGTCATCCGACAGTACCGGC
>JBAWEQ010000056.1:0-8374 GCA_049591295.1 Acidobacteriota bacterium | reverse complement strand
ATCTTTCATTTAGGTTAGACTTCGGTCTCCCCCCTCGGTTCACCCCCACGTGCGTGGGGACATCGTGTCCCTGTCGTTTCGCAACACGGACGGCTACGGTTCACCCCCACGTGCGTGGGGACATCCTCTGTCGGCCGTGCCTCCATGTCGTCGCAGGCGGTTCACCCCCACGTGCGTGGGGACATCGGCCGTCAGGGTGGGGAGAACGTCGGCCTGTTCGGTTCACCCCCACGTGCGTGGGGACATCATCACGGCCGACCAACTGAAGACCATTCCGAACGGTTCACCCCCACGTGCGTGGGGACATCTTCTGGGCCTCCGGCGACGGCGTGACCGCCTTCGGTTCACCCCCACGTGCGTGGGGACATCGAAGTGAAGTCCGTCTCGATGGACAGTTCTTCCGGTTCACCCCCACGTGCGTGGGGACATCTTGGCCTGGGGCCACGCAACATCGAACCGCCACGGTTCACCCCCACGTGCGTGGGGACATCAACGTCGCGCCGTTCATGGCATAGGTGCCGTTCGGTTCACCCCCACGTGCGTGGGGACATCTGATCCACGAGGGCGAGCGCCGCCTTGCGGTCCGGTTCACCCCCACGTGCGTGGGGACATCGGCATGACGCTCTGCCAGGCTGGCTTTCATTTCGGTTCACCCCCACGTGCGTGGGGACATCGCGCCAGAGAGGCCGACTCTGATCCTGCGGCCCGGTTCACCCCCACGTGCGTGGGGACATCATGCCGTCTTCATAGCAGGCTCACCAAGAGGACGGTTCACCCCCACGTGCGTGGGGACATCCACCCGCAGTACGTCCCCACGCCCGGCCCGGTCGGTTCACCCCCACGTGCGTGGGGACATCAGCCCGAGAGCCACCGCGACAGAGTAAGTGTACGGTTCACCCCCACGTGCGTGGGGACATCGTGGGTGCCGTGAAGGAGGCCTGGGCCGCCTTCGGTTCACCCCCACGTGCGTGGGGACATCGTGGACGGGCATCCTTGACCCTTGACTGAGGTCGGTTCACCCCCACGTGCGTGGGGACATCACGGGACCGGAACTCTTGGTGGTCTTCCGTTGCGGTTCACCCCCACGTGCGTGGGGACATCCCTGAACAATTGCAACAGTTGCATCTGGCCAACCTAATTTTCAAAGAGCAGCGCAAGCTATTCCGCGAGCACCTTGCGGATCAGGGTGAGGCCGTCGAAGTCGGCCGTTTCGCGGCGGGTCTCGCCCGCCATGACCACCTCGTAGCCCTGGGGAGAGCGGGATGAGACGATCATGGTGGCGCTCCCCTCATTCAGACGGCTCATGACCTTCTCCCAGAGCTTCTCCCTCACCCGCGGGTTCGGGTTCCCCACGAACACCCCCGTCTTCGGTTCCAGCAGCCATCGAGACAGCGCGCCCCTCAAGCTCCGAGGGGTCTTCTCCAGAATCAGGACCAACACCGAGCGCCTCCGCAATATCGGGGAGAATCTTTGTGGTCAGCTTTGCTTCGTGAAAGACGTCGCGGCAGGCCGTTCTCACCCGGTGTTCCAAGTCGGGCGGACCATGAGCCGCGATCATGAAGGCGATGGGCACGGTGATGAGCGTCTTGTAGAAGTCGGCCACGTCGTACACGAAGCTGAGCATTTTTCCGGTATGGACGAACCCCAGTGCGGCCGAGTAACCCGCGGTCACGATGCCGGCGTGGCAGACTCCGTAGAGGCACGCATTGGCGCATGAGAGGGCCTTGTTCAGAGGGTCCGCGTCGTCCCAATTGTCCTGGTTGTAAAAGCGGCCGCTCCACTTGACGTCGTACTTCGCCGAGGCCGCCTCGTAGGCTGCCCGCACGCGCAGCCCCTCCATACCCCGGAGCTGTTCCATGGTCTTGCTCTTGGGCGGCTTTTCGTCAAAGCGCATCTCGTACATGCGCCGGGCCACCTCCCGGCGGGAATCCTCATCGCTGGCCAGCCGGGCCTGGACCAGAAGGCGCCGGGAGCTGAAGGTGCCTCCCGTGCTGTGGGCATACATGCGGACGCCCTCCTGGCCGACCCACGAAACGAGGCAGTTGTTCTCGGCCAGCGCCTTGACGGCGGCCTGGGTGATGGAGGTCCCCGGCCCGAGCATGAGCAGGCTGATCTGGTCGATCGGCAGGGCCACCGCCCCTGTCTTGTCGCTGAAGTTCAGGCCCTCCGCGTCCTTGTCCACCTTGCCCATCTCAAGGTAGAGGTGGCTCCAGCGGTCCGAGAACTTCGGGATGTCGTGGAGGTTCTTCAATTGCCCCCCGTGGAACAAGGCGCCACCGAGAGAAGGCCGAAGCCGAAGGCTTTGCCGGGGCCGAGGCCGTGAAGAAGCGCCTCCCCCAAGAGGCCCGAATCGCTAACGGTGAGAATGCCGTCGAACCGCACGGAACGAATCTTCTGTCCAGCGCTGTCCCCTGGCTTGCGCCAGCCAATGAAACCCGCCTGGACGGAGGTTGACCCCTCATCGAGAACGAAGCCGGCTGCCTCTCCCTTGCGCGATAACCATTCGAGAAGCCGCTCAGGCGCGACAGGAACGCGCTTCCCGTGGCGTCTCTTGCGGTCAGGCCCGCTTTTGGTGTCTATCTTCCTCGTCGGGTTGGCCAGGAGGCGGAAGCGGAGGCGCTCGTCTGTCACAAAGGTAGTGTCGAAAGAGCGCAACTGCGGAGGCGCAGCCAGGAGAAAGGTGGCGTTCTGAAAGGCATAGTCCCAATCGGGCTTCGCTGCGGACTGAACGACAATCACGGGGGCGCATCCGGGGCGGGGATCAAGGCGATAGAGAAATCCCCGCTCCCCGCTGCGAGGAGCGTGGACGTCTCCAAGCTCGGAGAAGTCCTCAGGCTTGAAGGGAGCCAGGAAGAGGGGGTCTTTCGCTTTACGCGAGCCCGAATGAAAGCCCATGCAGAGGCGCTGGTGGACATGGTAAAGGTTGCGGAGCCAGAGCCGCCCCGGCCGCGGGCGGTCGGGATCACGGCCCACGTCGACCATGAGGCAGGAAAGATACATGGCTACTCCACCTCCTCGCCGCTCAGACGGCGGCGGCGGATCGAAAGGGACCGGAAGCGGATGATCTCCTCGCGCTTGCGAATGATCTGTTCACGCCAGCGGGGCTCCTCGGGGTTGATCCGGTCCAGGCCCATGCCCAGGCCGTACTCGATCATGGTCACCGCGTCGTGACAGAGACGGCAGAGGGAGCGGAGTTCGTCCGGCAGCTCCTCTCCCCCCGCGTGCCGATAGGTGATGTGCTGGACGGTGGTCGCGGGCTGCTTGCAGAAGACGCAGAGGTGGTGGTCCTCCGAAAGGCGCGCGAGCCGCCGCGGCTTGTATTCGCTGTTCTGGTAGTCGGCGCGCGGGCGCGGAGGCGGAGGGGTGCGCCGTTGCAGGGGCTCCCCGATAGGAACCTTGACGGCGGTTCGGATGACCGGCCTCGGCTCGTGAACCGGAGGGTCGAAGGATACGGGGACGTCGTACCACACCTCCGCATCCATAGGCACTTCCGGCTCATCGGCGGAGGGCCTCCATTCGATGAGGCAAGGGAGGAGGCCGTCGGGCGGCACGGGATCGCCGGCAAAGCGCGGTCGCCACTCGCGTTCGCCCATGGCGCACAGGAGGTTGTCGCAGAGTGACTCGGCCTCGAAGATGGGAACCGACGGCGGGCAGGATTTGCGGCCGAGGAAGAGCGGCCAGACGGGGCGGTCGAGGGCCTCCTTGATCTCGCTGATCAGTCCCGGGGCACCCTGCAAGACGGCAAGGAAGCTGGCGTCGCAGAGGTACTCGCGGCGGCTCACAAGCGTCTCGATCTCCTTGGTGGAGGCGGTTCGCTTCACCTTGCCCTCCGCGGTCAGGAGGCCGTACCCGGCTCCGACCGTGTGATAATCCCACCACCTTGTACCGGCCCGGTCGATCCGCACACCGAGTGCCAGACAGTCCAGCGCATAGAGCTTCTCCCGGGCGGCCTGCCGGGAGAGACCCATCGCACAGCAGACCAGGCCGAGAACGCCGGACTTGGTGGGCACCTCCATCGTGCGGCGGATGACGAACTTCGAGTTCGCTCCCCAGGCTTGGAGAGGGCCCTCCAAGCGGAGAAAGAGCGTGTTCGGTGCGTCCATCAGGCGGCTCCCACTGGGTGGGTCTTAACATGAGCTTCCACGCTCTTAACCACCCGTTCCACCAACGCATCGAGGGAATTCAGATTGCGTGGGTCTTTCTCGTTGTCCTTGAGGACCTGCGTTTCCTCAGGCTGCCTGCCTCCTTCGGCAGGTGCGACATAGGTCAATGCGCAGCGGCCCCCCGGCGAGAACCAGAACCGGTCGGCGGGAAGCGAAAAGCCGACGGTCATGTCATGGATGTATTGCCCCAGCCTGGCTACGCTCTCGCCGATGAGGCCCCGCTCGCACTTGAGGGGGACGGGATCGGCGAAGGCGTTGGCGTAGCTGATGCGCTTTGCTCCATTTGTCTTCACTTCGATAAGGATTCCCTCGGGAAGGTTGAAGGCAGCGAAGCTCTTCTGTTTCCCGGATGGCACGCTGGTGGCCGCAGCCAGGATAAACTGCCTCAGGGTGAGGGCGGCGAGGGCCTGGTCGTCGCCGAGGTTTTTGGTGAGCTGGTCCCAATCTAGGGAGAAGTGCTTGTAGAAGCAGGCGGAGACGTACATGGCTTCGTTGACGTGGCCAGCACCGTGCCCCGCCGCCCGGTCGTCTACCGCGGTAAAGTAGTCCACCTCGTTCACGATCTCATGGGTTGAAAGGGCGTGCGCCGCCGCCAAAGCTCCATCCACGTCGAAGTTGACCTTTCGGAAAAGGCCTTCCGAATCGAGTTCCGTCATCCGGCCGCACAAAGCAATATCGGGTACCGCTGCTTTTTCGCCCAGAATTCTCGCCAATTCCTCGCACAACTCAGCGGCGGATTTCTTTTCCCGCCATGCTTGGGAAACAGCGGTGATCATGTGCTGAATGGTGGACTCGGGAAGAAATAGCAGGATGTTCGTCGCGTGCGGATCATCCTTGGTGGGGTCTCTCTTGATTCCGCCCTTTTCAAAGGCGTCCGTAACGAGCTTGAGAAGACCTTCGGGGACGGGACGGGCCGTGTCGGCACCTTCGGCGAGAAGGGTTATCAGGCGGCGGGTGCGCACGCCCCCATCTTGCTCCATGGCTTTCTGGAAGTCCTCGCTGCGCCGGATACTGCGCTTGAGGCATTGGCTGGAAATCCGGGCCCGCAGGGCACCGCCGAACACAGCCGTCTTGGGTGCCCCCTGGTCATCACGGTTGAGGTTGGACGGGTTGTGGTTCTGAATCATATGCATCTCGATCAACATGCTTGCCTCCTCGATCACGCTGTCCGCGTGAGGTACAACTTGGCCCATTGTTGCCGCACGTCCACACGACGGCGGTGCTCTGTTCCCAAATCCCAGACCGAAAGGTCTTCCAGGAGCTGGACCCAATCCAGCGACGGCGGCCGCGAGCGTGAAATATGTGAAAGGCCCCAGCGGAGGTGAGGCTCGACGGCGCACAAAGGGGCCTGGAGGAGGCCGTCAAAGCGCCTCCGGAAGCGATCTTGGCCTAAAGGCTCAGAGGGCTCGAGGTGGCCCAATAGGTGGGGAACGGATGCTAGCCTCGCCTGGTCTTCGGACCAAGCACAGGGAATGGGGAACGCACCGAAGAGCTTGGCGACCAGCCAGCTCGGTTCGCGGCTGGGTGCGGCCTGGCTTTTCTCCCGCAAGGGCCACCAGAGGCCCGTAAAGAGATCGAACCCGCGGAGAGACTCATCGAGTGGTTTCCCTGCGAGTTTCCGCAAATCGGAGCGCTCGCCTTCCCCTAGGGCCTCCAGCCGCAGGATGAACTCTCCCGCTGAGGTCATGTCTCACCCCCCTTCCGTTTGGAACGCGGAAGCTTCGTGGCCGCTCGTGACGCCGCTTCGCAGACCCGCTGAAGGGTCGATGCCGCTTGGCGCGAAGCGCTGATGCGAGCAAGACGTGTGCCTGTGGCGAGGGCCGCAGAAATGCGGGTAAGAGCACCGGCGTAAACCATTTGCACAGCCTCCCGCCAGTTCTCCACCGCGGCTTGGGCTGCCCCCTGATTGCTTGCAGCGCTGAGCGCATCGACCAAGACCACAAAACTGTCTCTCAATCGGGACTCGATGTCGGCTGCATAGACGAATCGCGCCCACGTGAGGCTTACGAGGGCGTTCTTTCGACTTGACAGGGAGCTCAGACATCGATCCCATCGGAGTCGGTCGAGCCAGGCGATCTCTTCAAGAGCTTGACGCCGACCGGGCTCGGGCAGGACCAGAAGAGAGCGCCATAGGACGCCCTGCTCGTCGAAGGATTTGGCCTGCTTGGTTGACGGCTCGAAGCAGGCGATCACCGCGCTGGGGCCCTTGGTCCCGCCTACAGCGGCGCTGCAAACTGAAGGAATGATCGATTTGTCGCAGGCCGATTCGAGAATGGCGCGTGCCGTTAGGCGCCAAAGGGCGCTGTTTGACGCCGGGTACTTCACCGCGTTGGGGCGGCGCAGGGCGTGGTCCTTGGTCTCGACGTCATCTTCGTTCTCGTCGCTCGCGTGCTGGGTCCAGGCCACGTGGGGATCGCGCCAACGGCCGCCAACAGCCTTCCGACTCCTTCCTTTTCGAAACACCATCTTTGAAATGAAGGGCCCAAGAGAGTCGCAGCGGGGACAACGCCTGTCGGGATCAGCGACGAGAGGCCCGAGCCACGCGGAACGAGGCTGCCAGGTGAGGCCGTCCAGCACACCGATTTCTTGACCGGGGTACCTGCCGACCTCCCATGCGGGTGCGTCGCCGCCGCCATTTGTTTTTATGGGCCAATTCAGGAGAAGGGTCTCGAGTAGGGTCCGTCCCGTGGGGACAAAGTAGATGGGTGGAGCGTTGTTTATTGATGGCGAGAGCCCCTGCCCTCCCTGGGTTGCGCATGCTGAAAGACGCACGAGGCCGATAGCACAACACGCCGCGCAAAGGGCAACGGTCTTGTCGAACACGTGACGGAAATGATTGATCTCAGTGGCGGCGGGGAAATAGGCGAACAGGTCCGAGACGGTGCGATTGGTTTTCGCCTCGGAAAGGGCCGAGTCCTGGTAGAATCGGCGTCCCTCGCCCAAAAGGCAAAACGCGTCGTTGGGTTGCTCCGGCGGACCGAGGCGGTGCGCAAGCCACGAGAGAGGGATCCCTCTTTCTTCTTGAGGAAGGGCGCGCTCCTCATCGGAAAGCGTCGGCTTGCACCATTGGAGCACGGCGATCAAGAGACGGAGAAGAGCGATGCAATCCATCGGGCTGCTGTCAGCTATCTGCCGGATGCGGCCGGCCTTCTGCAACGCTTCTCGGATTCCAATGCGGGAGAATCTCCCGTCGGTCCAGAGCACCGGGATCCAGGGTTCAACCAGTAAGTTATAGGTCATCCATGTGCCCCCTCATTTCAGCGAGAAGAACCGCCAGAGTGCTGCTGAGCCGATTCGAGGAACCCAGGTGGGAGGCCTGACACCCTGAACCGGCGGAGCCAACCGAGACAACTCATGCTCCATTTGTCCTCCTTTCTCTGCGTCGGTGGAGAGGCCTCTCGGGCGTTTACTGTGCACGCCCTGGCTTTTCAGCCGGGTCATCCACGGTGCCTTGAAGCGCGTCTGTGAACAACGACTGCGAATGCATCCCCTCCCCTCGTTTCCCCAACCTAATCCCCCCACTGTCGCAAACGGTGCTACAGGTGGCCGGGCTACTTCTCGTGCTGATCCGGCGCGGCTTGGTGCGCGCGCTGGACAGCGGTGCGGTGCGACTTGTGACGGTTTGTTCCCTCCACAAGGGATTTCACCCTTCCTTGCAATCGGAACCCGTCCTCGGAAATCTCCCCCCTTTCGGCCACGCCACGCAGGTGGTCCGTGAGCTCGTGCCATTGGCCTTCTTCATTAGGCGTATGGGCGTATAGGGGCATGGCGTCGTGCACCTCCTACATGGCGGGGTTCGCTGTCAGTGTAGCCTCGCCGGGGTCGAAAGTATAGCCAGCGGCGCGCGGACTTGGCGCAGACCGGCTTCGTGCGCGCCCGCTCTATGAACCGACCCCAATATGGCGCCAGGGAATGCACGTAGTGTTCACTTCTGCGGCCGGGGGCACACGGGCCTCCCTGGGATGAATGCCTTCGAAGCGGCGGGCGGGGCGCCCGCCCCACCGGGGGGGGGCGCGAAGGATCGCGCTCTGGAGAGCGCTCCTACATCGGCCATGCTTCTTCGGTGAGGCGCTCGTGCGGAACCCGGCGGCCTTTCGGCTGGGGTTTACCGGCCGTTTCGGGTGAATGTCTTCCTTCGGGGGCGCACAGGCGAGGGCGCCCGTGCCTCCCTGGTATGGGTGCCTTCGGTGCGGCCGCAACTCGTTGCGGCC
>JBAWEQ010000055.1:0-32090 GCA_049591295.1 Acidobacteriota bacterium | reverse complement strand
GCCCCTCCCCAGCGCGGAAGTGGCCGCGGCCCGGCCTGGACCGGCCTACGGGTGGGTGCGGGGCTGCTGGGCCTGGGGCGGCCGCGGCTATGCGTGGGCGCCCGGGCGGTGGGCCCGGAGGCCCTATGGCCGAGCCGTCTGGGTGGACGGCACCTGGCGCAGGGTCCGCGGCGGATGGGTCTGGCGGCCGGGCCACTGGCGTTAGAAGCCCTAGGGAAAAGGGGCTAGTGATTATCCTGTCGGCGCTCCGGCGGGGAGGGGAACCGGACCGTGAAGCGGTTCCCCTCCTCGCCGCACCGCTCGTAGGTGATCTCCGCCCCGTGCAGGCGCGCCACGGCCGAGGCGATGGCGAGGCCCAGCCCGGCGCCGGGAACGTCCGCCGCCCGCGTCGCCGCTCCCCGGAAGAACTGCCGGAACAGGTGGGGCCGGTCGTCAGCCGGGATGGGCGGGCCGCCGTCCTCCACGGCGGCCAGGACCGCCCCATCGGCCGGCCCACACCGGAGCGTGATGGTCCCTCTCCGCCCCGAATACTTGAGCGCGTTGTCGAGAAGGTTGCCGAACAGCCGCTCCAGGGCCCCCCGGTCTCCTCGAATCGAGGCCGCGCGCAGTTCCAGGACGATCGCCTGGCCCTTCGCCGAAGCGGCGGCCGCGTACCGCTCCGCCAGGGAACCGAGCAACTCCGGCAGGCTGACCTCTTCGAATCGGTGCGGCGCTTCCGGCAGAAGGGCATCGGCGCGCGCGAGGGTGAGCAGGGATTCGGCGGTCTCCTCCAGGCGCTGGAGGTCCTCCAGGGCCTCCTGAAGCGCCCGCTCGCCCTCCTCCCGGCTCCCCCTCGTCAGCAGGGCGGTCTGGAGCGTCGATTTCACGAGGGTGAGCGGCGTCCTCAGCTCGTGGGCCGCCTCCGCCGCGAAGCGCTTCTCCCTCTGAAGCAGCTCCCACACGCGGTCCAGGAGGCCGTTGATCTCCCGCGCCAGGGGCCGAAGCTCTTCGGGGACGCGGGCCTCGTCCAGGCGCTCCCGGCCTGCCGGCCCGGGGACCATTTGCAGCCTCCTCTCCATGGCCCGGATGGGGCTCAGCCCAGCCCGGATGGCCACCCACAACAGCGCCGCCGTGAGCGCCAGCAGGAGGAGGCCCACGGCGATCGCCCTCTCCCGGAACTCCACCTGGCCCTTGAGGAGGCCGGAAAGCGGCTGGGCGAGGATCGCCTCGACGAGCGGGCCGGTGGGCTCATCCCCGTCCTGCGGCCTTCGGACCCGGGTGGCCGAATCGAGGATCCTGAAGGGGGCACCCCGCACGCGCAAGGTCCGCAGGTACTCCTGGACCTGGTGCGAGTAGGGCGCGATTTCGCCGGCCTCGAACCATCCGCGCGGAGACTCCCACAGGATCAGGCCCCGCCGGTCCAGCATGCACGCGCTGCCGCCGGGGGCCAGGGCCCGCCTGTTGAGGTCGGCGTCCACCCTCAGCCCGCCCTCCGGGTCGAGGCCGACGCCGCTCAGCATGGCCTGGGTCTGGATTCGCAGCCTGTCGTCGAAGGCGGCCAGGTCCCTCCTCTCCGTCCTTTGCACGAGCCACACGCCGAACAGCGCGAGGACGAGACACTCCACCGGCAGGGTCAGCATCAGGAGGCGGAAGAAGAGGGTCCGATGCGCCCTCCTCACGGCTCGGGCCCTTCGGCGAGCCGGTAGCCCGAGCCCCGGACCGTGTGGAGCAGGCGCGCCTCCCCTCCCGCTTCGAGCTTGTTCCGGATGGACCAGACGTAGTGCTCGATGACGTTCGAGAATTTTTCCCAGTTGTAGTCGTAGAGGTGTTCGAGCAGTTCGGCCTTGGGGACCACCGCCCCCGGCCGGAAGGCGAGGTATTCCAGCAAGCGGTACTCGAGCGCCGCCAGCTCGATGTTCCGCGCGCCCCTCGCGACGGCGTGCGTGCGCGTGTCCACGCACAGATCGGCCACCCGCAGCACGGGCGCCGGGTGCTCCTGGCTGCGGCGGAGGAGCGCCTTGCAGCGGGCCAGGAGCTCGCCCGTGTCGTAGGGCTTGACGAGGTAGTCGTCGCAACCGTAGTCCAGCCCCTGGATGATGTCCTCCTTGGTCCCGAGAGCCGTCAAGACGAGCACGGGAAGTCGGCTGCCCGACTCCCGAAGGCGGCGCAGCAGCTCCAGCCCGTCCATGCCCGGCAGCATCCGGTCCAGGAGGAGGAGGTCGTAGGGCTCCCCCGAGGCCAGCCGCTCCCACGCCTCGCCGCCGTCTCCCAGCACGTCCGCCGCGAAGGTCGGCAGCGTCTCCAGCGCGCGCTTCAGGTTCCGCGCCAGCCGAGTTTCGTCCTCCACGATCAAGGCTCGCATGCCTTGCCTCTCACGCCCGAACCGTCCTTCAGGAAGTGGTCGTCCTTCCCATTATCGGCTTGTGGGCCCGCCCCCATTCTACCCGTTCAACCGGCAGATCCGCACCGCCGGCCCGCGGAGAAGGCGCGCCTTAGAACCGGAAAGCCAGCCCGGCACGGATGTCCCAGAGGTGCTCCGGCGTGGCGTACTGTCCCCACCAGAAGGTTTGGCTCTGAACATGATGATAGGCGAGCTGAACGGCCGCCCCCACGCCATGCACAAAGAAGTGCCTGTATCCGATGGCCGCACCGAAGGTCCACACGTTTCTGAGCCCCGTGACAGGGGGATAGAGGGGGCGGTTGGCCCAGTAGCGCTTGATTTCATCTTGGCCAAGCGTGCGGCCCACATTGAGCTGGACGTACACCAGATCGTCAGGGCCAAGGCGGATGGGGAATTCGGGACCTATTTCGAGAATGGTCAAGGGTCTCTTGAGACCGGACACCAGTCGGTAGTATCGAGGGACCCGCCCGGTGAGAATTTGCTGCATGTCACCGTCGTTATATAGATAGGCCGCGTGCAAGCCCAGGTGATCGCTGAAGGTCCAGCCGAAGTCGATGCTGCCCTGGAAATTGCCCCTCAATCGAGTAGAGTCCATCGGCATCCCGAATCCTCGCTGGACAGTCTTGGTCGGCGTATTGAACTGCCAGCCGGGGAGAATGGCGATGACCATCCGCTGTGCTTGAGCAAGCAGTCCGAAAGAGACGGTCAAGAACAGAATGGCAAGTGGCGCTTTCTTCATCGGTACCTCCTGCACCTGCGAGCGAGCTTCACTGATCATCGCTGCGGCATGGCCTGCTTGCTTTGTCACATTCGTCCAGGGATTTCTTCAGCACCACCGCGTCCTGCTGGCCGTTGATGGCCCGCTCTTCGTAGCCCAGGACGTCGAATAGTCCGCCCCAGCGTTCCAGGACGTAAGACCGCCGGTGATAGGTGGTCTGGTAGTAGTCGGGCAGACCGTCGAGCTTGAGGGCCCCGGTCTGGCCGACCGCGGTCATGAGGCCCTTCTCATCGGCCGCCCGCCGCCCCTCGGGGGAGAGCCGGTTCAGGAACGCTTCTCCGTGGAGGGTGATCAGGGCCACGCCGCCGGGTTTGAGGATGCGCCGGAACTCCGTCAGCCAATCGTCCTGAAATGACTCGTCGAGGTGCGTGAAGACGGAAAGGGCGAAGACGAAGTCGAAGAAGCCCTCGGCGTATCCGGTGGGCGGGAGGTCGGGGTTGACGGACCATCGGGCCATCGGCAGGTGGCGCCGGCACCACCGGATGGCTTGCTCGTCGATGTCGGTTCCGTACAGGTGGCAAGACGACGGCAGATCCTTGAAGAAGCGAAGCACCCGGCCGCAGCCGCACCCGAAGTCGAGGACGGTGTCGAAGCGCGAGAGTTCCAGTCCGTAGCGCCTCAGGATTGTCTCGATGTCGTAGGCGCAGGCACGTCCCACCCGCAGAAACCCGTCCGGGCGCACGGAGCCGTGCACCCGGTATCGCAGTGCGGCGGACGGCAGGGGCAGGCCGTCGCCCTGAAATGGCTCCCGCTTCTCCGTCCCCATGAGCAGACCCGTCTCGCGTTTCAAACAGAGGTAGGTGCAGTAGAGATGGTGTGTCAGGCGTTGCGCGGTGCTCATCCCTCGCCTCCTTTCTCACGTGGCCCGAGCGGGCTCGCCCCTTGCCTGGCTCGGGGACGCCATCAGGGTTCGTCCGCCAGGCGGCCGCCAGTTGGCGCCAACCGCGATCAGTGTGGGAGGTCGCACATGAGGTGAAGATGAAGTGTCGAGGACCGGATGCGGATGAACTGCCGCCCGTCGTGAAGGGTCTCGGACGTGGAGCGGGACGGGGCGGACGGAGGGGCGGCGCGGGCGCCGTGGGTGCCTGCTCGCGCGATTGAGATCCTTCAGGGGAAAGGCTTCGAAGGAGCCTTCAGGATGACCGTGCAACGGCGCGGCACCTCAAGGCCAGTCCCTCCGGACGCTGTCACCCTGAAGGCGGCCCGCGAAGGGCTCCCCGTGAAGGGTCTCGGACGTGGAGCGGGAGCGGGCGGACGGAGGAGCGGCGTGCTTGCTCGCGCGGCTGAGATCCTTCAGGGGCAAGGCTTCGAAGACGCCTTCAGGATGACCGGTATTGAGGGGCCGCTGGGGGAACTCACAGGCGCGCCCTCCGCTCCTCGCGCCATGGAAGGCGCTCCTACGACGGGCCCGGGAGGCCTTGAGCGCCGTCGCCGCCCTGGGCGGCCTTCACCGCCCGGCGGAGGGGTAGCAACCGAGGAAGCGGAAGGAGGTGGCGCGCTCCTGGAGCGCGGCCAGCACGTCCCGCACGGCGGCGTCCCGGTCGGCGCCCTCGAAGTCGAGGAAGAAGCGGTAGCTGCCGGGATCGGAGCGGCGGGGCATGGAGGCGATGCGCGTCAGGTTCAGCCCGGCGCCGGCGAAGAGCTCCAGGGCCTTCAGGAGCTGGCCGCTCTCGTGCCTCACCGTGAAGACCACGGAGCACTTGTCGCCCTCCTCCGAGGGCGAGCGGGCCAGCAGCAGGAAGCGCGTGGTGTTGGACTCCTCGTCCTCGATCCCCTCCTGGATCACCTCCAGCCCGTAGAGGCGGGCCGCCAGGGCGCTGGCCACGGCGGCGGCGCCCCTCGGCTTCTCCCGCGCCAGCATCCTCGCCGCGCCGGCCGTGTCGTAGAAGGGCCTCGGCTCCAGCTTGTGCCTCGCGAGGAAGCCGCGGCACTGGCCGAGGGCCATGGGGTGCGAATAGGCCACGCGCAGGTCGCGGTAGTCGCTTCCCGGCCAGGCCAGCAGGCAGTGCTTCACGGGGACCGAGGCCTCGCCACGGATCCAGAGGCCGGACTCGGGCAGCAGCGCGCTCACCTGGCTGACGGGCCCCTCCAGCGAATTCTCCACGGGCACCACGCCGAGCTCGAAGCGCCCCTGCTGAACGCCCAGGAACACGTCGCCGAATTCCACGCACGGCACCGTGGCCGCCCCCGGCACGAGCGAACGCGCGGCGATCTCGCTGTGGGCGCCGTGCTCCCCCTGGAAGGCCACGATGGTGTGCCGCTCCTCTTGCAGGCGCCGGCTCTCGGCCATGATGGAGGAGAAGACCTCCTCTGCGAAGCCTTCGCCCACGAGCGCCAGGCTGTTCTGCTTGGCCCGCGCCAGCACCGACAGCTCGCGCGCCTCATCCAGCGGGCCGCTCTTGAGCGCCCGCGTGCGCAGCCCCAGCTCCATGCGCTCTTCGAGCAGCGTCAGCAGCTCCATGTCCACCTCGTCGATCCGCCGCCGGAGCGACTCCAGCTCCCGCCTCGCTTCCTGGGCTTCCATCCTCACCGCCCTCCTTCCCGCTCAGCCGCGCCCGCGCTCATGAAGGCCGCCAGGCCCCGCACCTTAACCATCAGCGTCCCGAACTGCTCGGGCGTGAGCGCCTGCTCTGCGTCCGAGAGGGCCTCCGCGGGCCTCCGGTGAACCTCGATCATGAGTCCGTGGGCGCCCGCCGCCACCGCCGCCAGGCTCATGGGGAGCACCAGGCTCGCCCGCCCCGTGCCGTGCGTCGGGTCCACGATGACGGGCAGGTGGGAGCGCTCCAGCACGGCCGCCGCGGCGCTCAGGTCGAGGGTGTTGCGCGTGTAGCGCTCGAAGGTCCGAATGCCCCGCTCGCAGAGGATCACGTTGGGGTTCCCCTCGGCCAGGATGTACTCGGCGCACAGGAGCCACTCCTCCAGCGTGGCCTGCATGCCGCGCTTGAGGAGCACGGGCCGCGGGCACCGCCCCACCTCCCTGAGGAGGGTGAAGTTCTGCATGTTCCGGGCGCCGATCTGGAGAAGGTCCGCGTGCTCAGCGACCCAGCTCACGTCCCTCGGGTCCATCACCTCCGTGACCACGGGGAGGCCCGTCTCCCGCCCCGCCGCGGCGAGGAGCCGCAGCCCCTCCAGCCCCAGCCCCTGGAAATCGTAGGGAGAGGTGCGCGGCTTGAAGGCCCCGCCGCGCAGCACGTCCGCGCCCGCCCGCTTCACCGCGCGGGCCGTTTCGAGCACCTGCTCCTCGCTCTCCACGCTGCACGGCCCCGCGATCACGCAGAGGCCCGCCCCCACCGTGGCGCTCCCCACCTTCACCAGCGTGCGCGGCCGCGCCCCCTTGTCCACCAGGCGCACCCGGCTCTTGGCATGCACCGGCGTGGCTTCGGCCGATCCGACTGCGGCGACTGTCTCCCTGGGCTCCATGGGACCTCCTTCTAACCGGGACGGAAAGGGGTTGGCCCCTTCCCGCCCGGCGCTCGGCTGGGCAAAGCCCACCGCGGTGGGCTGGCTTGGCGGGCAGGCCCGCGGCTTCGGCCGCGCTGCCCACCCATCCCCACATCCAAGAGGCCCTCTGCATGTACCGGCAATCTCGGGCCCCCAGTCATGCGGCCATAAAAAAAAGCCCCGCACCGTGGGGTGCGGGGCCGGTTTCTCGAAGCGCGATCGCTCAGGCCGGTGGGCCGCACCCGCGGATGGAGGGGCTAAAGTAGGTATAGAAGCTCGCGGTGGCGGAGGCGGAACCCATCGTCCTCATGGCATCAATCTACGCCAATCCGCCTACGCCGTCAATCCCCCCCGGGCGCTTTCCTACGCCCCGGCCCGAACGTCGAAGGCGGCCAGCGGGCTCGCGCCCGCAGAAGGAGCCTCCCCTCAAAACCTCCGCACGGCCTTGTTGCGCTTGAGCTGGAGAATTTTGACGTCAGGGTCCACGAGCACGCGGTCGGGCTCGAAGAGGCACTCGATGACCACGGCCCTCTCCTCGCCGGGGCCGAGGGTGATAGTCTGCCTCGCGTCGCGGTAGTCCTTGACCGCCTCGCCCTTCTCGTCCATCCGCCCGCCCTTCGCCGCCGCCACCTCCACCGGCATGGTGCCGGTACCGTCGTTGCGCACCGTGGCCCGCACCTCCCAACCGGAGGCCGTCTTCGTGCGCGAGGCCGCGGTGATGCGGTACTCGGGCACGACCACCTCATAGAACCACTGCTTCGTGAAGGAGTCGAAGGCCGCGGGATCGGGCGCGTGCTGGCGCATGACGGCGAGGAAGTCCTGGATGACGGGAAAGTCCGGGCCGTCCTTGTAGCGCTCGATGAAGTCGTGAAAGCCCGCAAAGGCCGCGTCCCGGCCCATGAGGTCGCAGAGCATCCAGAAGGCCCAGCCGCCCTTGTCGTAGGTCACCGCCGTGTCGCCCGCCTTGGAGCCGTCCACCTTGACGAGGGGCCGCTCCGAGTCGCTCTGCCGCCTGTCGCCGTAGTCCTCCTCGATGCGCTTGCGGAACTCCATGGCGGTCAGCGGCCCCTTCACCTGCTCGATGAGCAGGGCCGCCGAGCAGTGGGCCAGGCCCTCGGCCACCACGTTGCCGCCGGGGCCCTTGCCGGGCGTCAGGATGTTGCCCCACCACTGGTGGGCCGATTCGTGGGCCGTGACGGCGAAGGCGGTGTCCGCCTTGGGGTCGCTCTTCGTCAGAAAGCCGATACCCTCGGAGAAGGTGATGTCCGTGGGGAAGCCCTGGGCGTACATGGACAGCGCCGGGAACTCGCTCAGCTTCAGCTCCTTCCAGGGGAAGGGGTAGAACCACTGGGAGTAGTACCGCTGTGCCGCATTTAAGGCTTCCGAGATCTCCCCGATGTTGTAGGTATGCTTTGCGCAGTAGAAGACCGCCGTGTCTCCGGCGCGCTTCACGGCCCACCTCCCGGCCACGATGTTGAAGAAGCGCACGGGATGGTCGCTCTGCCAGACCTCCGTCCGCTTCCCGCCGCTCACCGCGTCGCTCACCAGCACCCCCACCGAGTTGGCTGCATAGGCCTCGGGCACGGTGACGGCGATGCGCGTCGTGAAGGAGGAGGCGGAGCCGAAAAGCGGCGGGGTGAGGCCCTTGTAAAAGTCGTCGGGATAGACCCTGGGCTCGTAGCGGTTGTCCTTGTCCACGCCGATCTCGTCCATGTAGCCCACCACGGGGGCGAAGGTGGGCTCGAAGCTCGTGAGGACCACCCCGGCGGGCAGGATGAATTCGCTCTGGCCGCCGCCGTTCTTCGAGATGCCGTAGGGCAGGCGCCCGTCGTAGGAGAAGCCCACGGTGATCCCCTGCCCCTTGGCGAGCGGCGCGGGCGGGGTGAAGACGTAGAGGCAGGTCCGGTCCTCGGGTTTGTACGGCTGGCCGTCGAGCGTCCAGGTCACGTGCTTCCAGTGGAAGCCGCCCGTGAGGGCCACCTGTGCCATGGGCGCCTCCTGGCCGTTCACCAGGCGGTAGGTGCCGCTGGTCCTGAAGCCGCTGCCGGCAGGGTCGAGATCCACCTTCAGGTCGACGGCCGTCAGGTCGGGCAGGGGCGCGTCCCTCCACGTGGCCAGGTTCTGCCTCCAGTAGTCCTTGGCCATCTCCTTCGAGGGCCCGCCCTGGAAGCCCGCGTGCACCTTAGCCCCCAGGATGGTCCCCAGAATCAAGGGCAGGAGGAGGTAAGGCGAGAGGCGAGCGAGCCCGCGAAGGAGCTGCGCCGGTGCCAGCCGCCGCAGGACCTGCGTCGGGTCCTTCTCCGTGCGCGGGAAGAAGCGCACCGCCACCGCCACGAAGAGGACCGTCAGCGAGAGGGCGAGCAGGCGGTTGAGCACGAAGGCCGTCCGGTCCAGCTCCAGCGGGCCCATGTCGCTCCAGTGCACCGCGCCCCACAGGTCCCAGTTCCCCACCCAGTTCATCCAGCCCCGGAACTGCACGTAGCCCGTCACGACGATGGCCGCCAGCGCCAGGGCATAGGTCATGGTGCGGCTGCGCGTCACCGAGTAGAGCGCCGCGCAGAACGAGGTCCAGAGCAGGAGCGTCGGTAGGAGCAGGAGGCCCCACACGATCAGGAAGGGCATCACCCGGAAGGGCACCTTGCCCTGCACGAGGACCCCCGCCCAGCACATCACGAAGGCCGCCAGGAGGATGACGGCCCCCACGAAGCTGTTGGCCAGGGCCTTGCCGAAGAGGAGCGAGGCCGAGCGCGCAGGGCTCGAGTAGGCGATGGGCGAGAGTCCCGTGGACCGGTCCCTCACCATGGACTCCACGGTGTAGAAGAGCAGGAGCAGGCAGACCAGGAGTGAAAGCGTGTTCATCATCCGCGCCGCGGCGAAACCGGGCGTGATGAGGAGGGGAGCCTCCATGGCCCCCACGTCCACGAACATGTTCGAGGCCTGCAGGAGGATGATGGGCACGAAGAGATAAAGCCCCGGCGAGGCGATCAGTTCCCGGAACTCCACGCGAGGCACCTCCCAGACGCCCTTCAGCAGTCCCGGCGCCTTCGAGCGCATGGCGAGGCCCGCGAGGGGCGCGGGGAATGCGGCGGCCTGGGCGGGCGCCGCGGCCGCCAGGCGCCTGCGGCTGTAGGCCACTGCGCCCAGCCCCGCGAGGACGAATCCGATCCGGCTCAGGAGGAAGGGCCAGTCGAAGCCGATGCGCCCCGTATTGTAGAAGGCCACCCCGCGGTCCACCTTCATCCACGTCTCGTTCAGCCAGCGGAAGCCCGAGGGGTCCACGAGCATGAGGGCCTCATTGATGCGCGGGTCCAGCCAGGTGGGCGACCAGTTCCAGAGGAAGAGGGCGCAGAAGAGGACGAAGGCCAGCGGGATGACGAAGACGAGGATGGGCCGCCGCGTGCGCTCGCCCACGGCGAAGGTCGTGCCCGCGATGAAGACGATGGCGGGCAGGCCGAAGGCGAGGAAGGGCACGAGGTAGCTGGCCAGCAGGAAGGGACCGCGGATCTCCGCCGCCCGCGCGGTGGGCAGGAGGTGGTTGCAGAGCGCGGCCATGCACAGGTGCAGGGCCATCACGCCGAGGAAGGCCGTCAGCACCGCGGCGAACTTCCCCCAGATGTACTCGCCGGCCGTCAACGGCGTGGCGTGCAGCAGCTCGCCCACCCGCTCCTCCTCGTCGCGGACCACCGCTAGGCCCGCGGCGATGGTCACGAAGAAGGAGTAGAAGAGGAAGATCACCATGGAGAGCATGAAGCCGTTGCTGAACTCCGAGGTGATCCACGCCTTGGCCCCGCCCACGGCGGTGTCGCCCGAGCGGATCGTCATGTTGCCCGTGGCGAGGGCGACGGACGTGAAGGCCAGCAGCAGAACGAGCACCCAGAGCATGGGCCGCTTGAGGGTGCGGGCCAGGTCGAGGCGGAAGACCGCCGCGAAGCGCGAGCGGTTCATGCCGCGGCCTCGCCCGGCCCGTTGCCCGAGGCCATGAGGACGAAGTAGGCGTCCTCCAGCGTGGGCTGGGCCTGCGCGAAGCCCTCAGGAGGGGTGCCGTTGGGCTCGTAGACGCGCACCCGGTTGCGCCCCTCCACGAGCACGGCCTGCGTCACCCGGCGCGTGCGCTGGATGGCCTCCAGCTCGGCCGAACTGACGGCGCCTTCCCAGATCTTGCCTTCGATGGCCTCGCGCGCCTCCGCGGGCGTCGTCACGGCCACCAGGCGCCCGCCGCGGATGACGGCGAAGCGCGAGCAGAGCACGGCCACGTCCTCCACGATGTGCGTCGAAAGGACGACGATCCGCCGCTCCGCCAGCTCGGCCAGCAGGCGGTAGAAGCGCAGGCGCTCCTCCGGGTCCAGGCCCGCCGTGGGCTCGTCCACGATGATCAGGCGCGGGTCGCCCGCGATGGCCTGCGCCAGCCCCAGCCGCTGTCGCATGCCGCCCGAGTAGGTCTTCACCTTCCGGCCGGCGGCGAAGGCGAGGTTCACGCGCTCCAGCAGCTCCCCGGCCAGCTTCTTCGGTCCCCCCGGCGCCCGCACCCCCTTGAGGCGCAGCAGGTGCAGGAGCATGGCCTCGCCCGTCAGGTGCGGGTAGAAACCGAACTCCTGCGGGAGGTAGCCTAGGCGAGCCCAGACCTTCTCCGGGTGCGCCACCACGTCATCCCCGTCCAGCACCACGCTGCCCGCCGTGGGCTCCAGGAGCCCCGCCAGGACCCGCATGAGCGTCGTCTTGCCGGCCCCGTTGGGCCCCAGCAGGCCGAACATCCCCTCGCCGATCTCCAGGTCCACGCCCTGCAGCGCGGATACCGGCCCGGGATACACCTTTGTCAGATCGCGAATAGCCAACATGCCGCCTCCTCCCCTTTCCAAATCCCGCGATTGAAATGCGTGTGGCTTCGGCCAAGTCTCGGGTACACGGTGGAAAGGCGTTGTCTCTTGGACGGGGAGGGCCATGGGCTTCCTCCTCCGATTCGCAGGCCAAGCCTGCCGAATCGTCGCGTTGCCCTCCGGGGCCCCGCCCCACGGCATTGTCCCGTTGGGGCCCCACCCCACCCTTGGGGCTTCCTCCCCCGGATTGAGTCCGGGGTCGGAGGCAACCCAAATCCCTTGGCGGGTGAAGGCCGCCTTTCACGGAAACCGCCTTCCATCTACATTTCGGAGCCACTCCCATGTCCAATCGCGGGATTTGGGCCTTTCATCGCGCCGCGCGCCCCTTCCATCCCGTCATACGGAGCAGAGACGCCCTCAGTTTACGCCCCGCCCCAGCCACCGGTGCGCCATCCCGACACGAGGCGAGACGCGAGACGTGAGACGAAGGGGAGCGGAGGGCCGAGGGGTGGGGGAGGAAGGGAAAACGGTTTCGAGGTGCGAGTTGCAGGTTGGAGACCTGCGTCGAGGTGCGAGCCGCCTTCGAGACGCGATGCCTTTAAGGCTCCCACTCATTCTCTGTGGGCACGGGCGCCCCGCCCGTGCGCATCGGAGTGCCCCCCCTCGCCGCAGCGGGGTGCTCCGGCCCCGGGAGGGGGCGGCCCGGCGTTCAGCATCGCCGCGCCTCCTCTGCGGCGGGCCTCCTCCGGCCTTCCGTGCGCTCACCCGTCGGTGCTTCGCGGCGGCTTGCCCCTGCTTCCCGTCCACGCGGCCCTGCTTCGGGCCGACGCGCGTCTGCTTCCCGCCGCTTTTGGGTTGCTACCCATGAAGCAACTCCAGGTGGGCCGGAAGCAGAGCCAAGTCGGATCGAAGCAGAGGCAGGTCAGCCCGAAGCAGAGGCAGGTCGGCCTCAAGCAGAGGCAGGTCGGCCCGAAGCAGAGCCAGGTCGGCGGGCGGCGGTGCCGGGAGCGCCGGCGCCAGCCCCGGGGAAGCGCATCGCAACGGCACAGGAGCGCACGGCAACCCAGAAGAGGCCACTGCGCCCCTGCCGGTGAGGGGCCAGACGATGCGAGAGAGGCCCGCAGAACGATGAGGGCGGCACCCGGCGGGGGTGTGGGCCGCCCCTGCCTGATGTTTGCCTCCCGCGTCTCGCCCCTAGTGCACCGAGCAGGAGATGCAGGGGTCGTAGGCGCGGATGAGCATGGAGCAGAGGCGCTCCATACGGGCGTCGTCGGCGCTGTCGGCGGCGAGGTTGCGGGCGAGGCGGCGTAGGTCGTGCTGGATGTTCAGGTTGTTCTGCGTCGTGGGGATGATGCAGTTGGCCCGGACGATGCGACCTTCCCCGTCGTAGTCGTAGTGGTGGTAGAGGATACCCCGCGGCACCTCCACCGCGCCGACGCCCTCCCCCTCGCGGGGCGACACCTCGGCCATGGTCCGGATCGATTCGGGCTCGGCGAGCAGCTCCTCGATCAGGGCGATCGACTCGTGCGCCACGTGGATGCACTCCACGAGCTGGGCGAGGTTGTTCTTGAAGGGGTTGTGGCAGTCGAGCCCGAGGCCCAGCTCCTCGGCCGCCGCGCGCGCCGCCGGGTGGAGGAGGCGGTGGTTGTTGTTCCAGCGGGCGAGGGCGCCCACGGCGAAGGACTCCCGGGAGAGGCGGCAGAGCTTCGAGGTGTTGCGCTCGTCCACGAACTCATTGGTCATCTGGAGGTAGTCGTCCTCGGCGCGCTCGACGCCGTCGGACGAGAGGAGGGCGCCCCCGATCCACGGGTAGCTCCCCTCCCCCTTCAGCGAGACGAACTCCGTCTCCCGGGAGAAGGCCGGCATCTCGAACCCCTTGAACAGCTCCGCCACGGCGGCCAGGTCCTTCACGGCCCCCGCCAGTTCCGCCTTGAGGGCGGCCAGCTCGCGCCTGTCGGGGAAGACGGCCATGCCGCCCACCTGGATGGAGACGGGGTGCGTCGCCCGGCCGGCCACGACCTCGCACAGCCGGTTGGCGACGCCCTTGAGGCGGGCCGCGAGGGTCACCGTGGAAGGGGAGCTCTTGAGGAGCGGCAGGACGCTCGGCAGGCCGAGGAAGTCGGGCGCGGCCAGGAAGAGCAGGTGCAGGACGTGGCTCTGGAGCGTCTCGCCGTGCTTGGCCAGGAGGCGAAGTCTCGCCGCGGTCTCGGGGACCTCCACGCCGAAGGCGCGCTCCGTGGCCCTCACGCTGCATAGCGCGTGGCCGACGGAGCAGATGCCGCAGATGCGGGCCGTCAGGATGGCCGCCGAGGTGTAGTGTTTGCCCTTGAGCATGACCTCGAAGAAGCGGGGCGTCTCCACGACGTCCCAGTGCACCTCCTGGAGCTGCCCGTTCACCACGCGCACCAGGAGGTCGCCGTGGCCCTCCACGCGCGTGAGGGGATGGATGCGGATGTTCAGATCGACGTTCATCGGGTCCCTCCCACCGCGACGCCCTCAAATCCCCCGAAGAAGGCCATGCGCTCGCTGATCTCCTCCTGGGTGAAGCCGCGATCCCTCGCCAGCGCGAAGAACTCCTCCAGGTTGGGCGCCTCCGCCGGCCCGCGGCAGCCCCAGCAGCCGAGGCCTCCCGCGGGGCAGGGCGCCTCGCATCCGGCGCGGACGATGGGGCCGAGGCAGAGATGGCCCTTCTCCATCAGGCAGGTGGTGAAACGCTGCTTGCACTCCACGCACACGGGGTAGGCGTGGAAGGCGAAGGGCACGTCCAGCACGAGGTGCCGCACGATGCGCTCCACCTCGTCCTTGGAGACGGGGCAGCCGGGGATCTCGAGGTCTACGGGCACCACCTCCTTGACGGACCGCACGGGCAGCGTCTCCTTGGGGGTCCGGCCGTAGATTTCGGCATTCGCCGCGTCGAGGTCGTAGGCGTTCTTCATCCGGTTGACGCCGCCGAAGCAGGCGCAGCTGCCCAATGCGACGAGGAGGCGGGCCTTCCCGCGGATGGCCTTCAGGCGCTCCACTTCGTCGCTCCGGCTGATGGCCCCCTCCACGAAAGCGATCTCGTAGTCCTCCCCCGCCCCCGTCGCGATCTCGCGGAAGTTGACGATCTCCACGGCGTTCAGGAAGGGGACGAGGGTCTCCTCCTTGTTGGCGAGCTGCAGCTCACAGCCCTCGCAGTCGGTGAAGTCGAAGACCGCGATCCGGGGACGGGGGGAATCGATGTGCAGATATCGCATCCTGAATCCTCCTAGATCGCTTCCTTGAGGTTGATGGCCGTCCAGTAGTCGAAGACCGGCCCGTCCTTGCACGTGAAGGTGGAGCCGATGTTGCACCGGCAGCACTTGCCCATGCCGCAGTGCATGCGCCGCTCGAGGGAGACGAACATGCGCCGCATGGGGATGCCCAGTTCGCCCAGCTTGTTGCAGACGAACTTGAACATGACGGGCGGGCCGCAGACGATGGCGTAGGTCCGGTCCGGCTCGATGGGGATCCGGTCCAGGAGCTTGGTGACGAGCCCCACCTCGCCCGTCCAGCCGTTGCCGCCCTCCTCCACGATGATGGAGAGGTTCACTCCGTCCACGCGCCGCCACTGCTCGTACTGGTAATCGAAGAGGAGCTGGTCCGGCGTCTTGGTGCCGTAGAGGATGTGGACGTTCCGGAAATCCGAGCGGTTCTCCGTCACGTGGAGGATGGCCGAGCGCAGCGGGGCGAGCCCCAGACCGCCAGCGATGAGCAGCACGTGGTGGTCCCGCATCATGGCCACGGGGAAGGAGGTGCCGAAGGGGCCGCGCAGCCCCACCCGGGCGCCCGTCTTGGCGCGGTGCAGGACGCTCGTGACCGTTCCCGCCCGCCGGATGCAGAGCTCGAGGAAGCCGCGGTTCGACGCCGAGCCCGCGATGGAGATGGGCACCTCGCCGTAGCCCGGCACCTCCACCATCACGAACTGCCCCGGCTGGAAGGTGAAGCGCTGCCGCTCGGAGGCGTCCAGGATGCGGATGTGGAAGAGCTTCTCCATCTCAGTGAGCTGGGTGATGGAGCTGATCTCGGCCTTGAAGACGCGGTGGGTGTTGATGAGCCGGCTGCGGTGATTGTAGTTCAGCGGCTCCGCCATCTCCGCTTCTTTAGTGATCTCGTAGGGCAAGAGCAGGCTCTTCATGGCCCGACCTCCTCCTGAAGCTCGCGGATCACGTCCACCGGGGCGATGCCGGCCAGGCAGGCGCGGCCGCAGCGGTTGCACCCCACGCACTTGGGCTCCTCGTGCTGCTCCACGAAGCCGCGGTGCTGGTGGTAGTAGCGGTACTTCAGGCGGCTCTCGGGCGTGGGCCTGAAGTTGTGCCCTCCCGCCACCACGGCGAAGTCCACGAGCGTGCAGGCGTGGAGCTGCCGGATCTTGGCCCCCTCCTGGAAGTCCATGGAGATCCGCTCGTAGACGCCGTGGCAGTAACACGTGGGGCAGACCATGGCGCAGGTTCCGCAGCTCAGGCACTTGGCGCCCCACTTCTCCCAGATGGGCGACTTGAACTCGATGTCCAGGAGGTTGGGGAGGTTGTTGAGGTTGAGGCCGTTCTCCATGAGGGCGGCGATCCTCTTGCGCTCGGCGACGTAGCGGTGGGAGTCCTCGTCGGTGATGGGCTGGGCACCGAAGCGGTCGATCAGGGAGAGTCCCCGGTCCGAGCCGACGGCCGCGAAGTAGCTCTCGCCGATGTCCGTCAAGAAGAGGTCGAAGCCGTGCGTGACCGTGTCCGTGCCGAGCGAGCGGCAGAAGGCCCCCTCGCAGGGGTCGTGGTCGATGCCCAGGATGAAGGTGTTGCGCCGCCGGGAAAGGTAGTAGGGGCTCGGGTACCAGTCCCTGGCGAAGACCTTGTCGAGCCTCAGCAGGGCGTTGATGTCGCAGGCGTGCAGGCCGATGAGGGCCCGCGGCTCGGCCCGGTAGCGGATCTCCTGCTCCCAGTCGCCGTCGCTGAAGCGGTAGGTGGAGAGCTTCTCTCGGAACGGCAAGAAGTAGGTCTTGGCGGAGAATTCGGTGGTGTCGTAGGAAAAATCGATGTCCTCGAAGCGCTCCACCGGCAGGAACTGGTGGATGGGCTTTTTGTGCCGGTCCGTCCCCACGCGCCTGGGCCCCACCGATTCGCTCCCGGCGAGGATGGCCTCGACGACGGACCGGAAGGCCTCCTTCCTCAGCGTCTTGTAGAGCATGACCCCTCTCCCCGGGGCCGGCGAGGCGGCGTGCCGCGTGTCGCGGTCCCGCAGGCCATAACATAGAGCCCCGTCCCGGGCTTGTCCCAAATGGATACGCTTCCATCGAAGCCCATAAGCGATTTGACCCAATTCGGCATTCGAGATGGCGGACGGCAAAGGCGAATCCCGAAGGCAAGCACGTCCGGCTTGACCTGTGCGGCGGGTGGGTGCACGCTGTGCGGAACGCTCCGCTCTTCTAAGGGAGGTGCGCGTGGCGGAGGCCGCTCCCATTCCAACGGTCCCTGCCGCCGTTTCGGAGAAGCGCTACCGGCGGCGGGTCTTTGCCTGGTCATGGTACGACTGGGCGAACCACGCCTACGTCACGACCACCGCCTCCACCTTCTTTCCCCCGTACTTCATCGCCATCGCCGCCCCGGCTTTCCTGGCGGCGGGCAAGGCGGCGGGTGATCCGGCGGCCGCGGCGGCGTCTCGCGACGCGGCCTCCAACGTCTTCGCCTTCACCGTCTCCCTGGCGCTTTTCGCGGCCGCCCTCCTGGCTCCCCTCATCGGGACATTCGCCGACATCACCGGCCGCCGGAAGCGCATCCTCGTCCTGGTGACGGGTGCCGGCGGGGTCCTCGCCTCGATGATGTTCACCCTCACCACGGGGCGGTGGGTCCTTGGGCTCGTGCTCTACTTCCTCACGCAGGTGTGCGTCAACATCGCGCTCGGTCTCAACAGCAGCCTCTTGCCGCACGTGGCCAGGCCGGACGACCTGGACCGCGCTTCCAGCCTGGGATACGCCATGGGCTACGTGGGTGGCGGCCTCCTGTTGGCCTTTAACGCCGCGCTCTACTTCTTTTCGGGCCGGCTGGGCCTCCCGCCCGGCCTGGCACCGCGCATCGCCTTCCTGACCGTGGGCATCTGGTGGATCGCCTTTACGGCGCCCCTGCTCTTCGGCGTTCCGGAGCCCCCGGCGACCCCGCTGGAGGGGGGCGGCGGCAGGCCGCTCCGGGACGCGGTGGTGAGGCTCCGCCGCACGCTCGGGGACCTCCGCCGCTACCGGGAGCTCTTCACGATGCTGGTGGCCTACTGGTTCTACATGGAGGGAGTGGGGGCCATCATCCTGCTGGCCACCGCCTACGGGGCCGCCCTGGGCCTGAACACGGGCGTCCTCATCGGGATGCTCCTGCTGACCCAGTTCGTGGCCTTCCCCTACGCCCTGATCTACGGACGCATACCCGACGCTTCCCACCGTTGGCGGGGCGCCTACGTCGCGATGGTGCTCTGGACGGGTGCGACCCTGCCGTTGCTCGGCTGGTACGCCCACTCCCGGCTAGGCCTGGGCCTGCCCCGGGCCTTCGCACTCATCGGGGCCGACCAGGCGCTGGGCGTCCTGTTCGCGATAACCGTCGGAAGGCGCCTCTTCGCGCCCCTCGCCGCGAGACTGGATGCCAAGAGGGCGGTCATCATGGGACTGATCATCTACACGCTGGTCCCGCTGTGGGGATTCGTGCTCCGCACGCCCGCGGAGTTCTTCATGCTCGGATGGATCGTGGGCACCGTGCAGGGCGGCACCCAGGCCCTCAGCCGCTCCATCTACGCCGAACTCTCGCCCCGCGCAAAATCCGGAGAGTTCTTCGGCATCTACGGCCTCTTCGAGAAGTTCTCGGGCATCCTGGGGCCCCTCCTTTACGGCCTCGTGGGCGAGCTCACGGGCAACCCTCGGGACAGCGTGGTCTCCATCGCCGTATTCTTCGTCGCGGGCATCTGGGTCCTCTCGCGCGTCGACGTGCCGCGGGGAGCCCGCACGGCCCGGGAGGAGGAGACCCGCATCGAAGCAGCCCTGGCGGCTGATTGACGCGACCCGGCGAGGGCCGAACGGCCCCAGCACGTCAGCCGCCGCAAGCCTCGGGGCAGGCGCGGGCACGCGGCAGTCGCGCTTCCCGTTCCGCCGGGAACTGGAGTGAGCCGGGACAGACGGAGCCCCAACCCGGGGAGGAAAAAGCATGGCCCTCAAGGGATTGATCACCCTTCTTGCCTGCGCGGTGGTGTTCGCCGGGCTGGCCGTTCCGCTGATTCTGCGCAAGGTGCCGCGCAACGTGGCGTACGGATTCCGCACGCGCAAGACCCTCGGCGACGATGCCATCTGGTACGAGGCCAATGCCCACTTCGGCCGGGGCCTCCTGGTGGCCAGCCTCGTCACCGCCGTGGCCATGGTGGTCCTCTACCGTCAGCCCGGCCTGCCTCCTGGCCTCTTCATGAAGGCGAGCATCGCCATCCTCGTCGTGCCGGTCCTGGCGGCCGCCCTGCTCACCGCGCGCTTCGTCCGGACGCTCTGACCGGGCAGCCCTCGGGCAAGCTCCGCCAACGCCTGCTCGTTCTTCGTCAGGAGACCTGGGGCTGTTCGGATCGGCCGGTTTGTGACATCATCAGACATGAACCAGGAGGTGGGAAGTGGGGGGATCAGCCGTTCAGGCGGCTTCGAGCGCGGGGATTGCCAAGGTCCTGGGTCTCCCGGCGCCCAGCCGTCAGGTCCTCCGTGAGCGGGGGGGCGGCGTCCGGCCCACTCGTCAAGGCACGCAGCGCCTGCCTGAGATGCCCATGCCGGTGTATCCTCCCGCTCATCAGCCCGCCGGCCCATGCGCCGTGTCGCCTCCGAAGCCACGCCCATCGCCAGGGGCCGGTCGGGCTCGCACAGAGAACCCCCTCAACATTCATTGCGCCGGGCCGGCCTTCGCCGGCCAAGGGCGCTGCACGTCATGGAACCCGTCTTTTTCCGGGGAGGCTCGGGATGGCTCACACCGTGTTGCTGGTCGACGATGATCCTTTTTTCCAGAAACTCGTGCCCCGCCTACTGAGGGAGAACGGCGTGAAGGTCGTGGTCGCCAAGTCATGGCTGGAGTTCGCGGGCACCTACTACCGGCTCACTGAGCCGCCCGACCTGATTCTCTTCGACGTCAACCTCGGCGCCGCCATGTCCGGAGACAAGCTCCTTAAGACCTTCGGCCAGGAGAGCCATGCCGAGCCGGGCAGGCGAAAGACGCGCCTGGTCCTCTTCTCGAGCATTCCGGAGGCCGAACTCGCCGACCGGAGCCGCCGCGCCGGCGCGGACGGGTACATCTCGAAACAGAGCCTCGCCCCCGCTTCCGGTGCGCCCTTCCTGAGCCAGGTGCGCTCCTTTCTCCAGCAACCGGCCTGAGCCTATCGGGCGCCGCCTACGGTAGCCACGGCCCCGAAGGCGGACGGCTCGCCGCGGCATACCTCCGTGCACCCTTTCTCGAAACAGCCCCAGAGATCATTTTGACCAGCGCTGCGGTATACTGTATCGAGCTGATCTTGGGAGAAGAGCATGCTGTACCTCGGCCATTTCAACTTTATCTACGAAGCGAAGGTGGGCAGGAAGCAGTCCCAGGTCCTCGACGGGACCTTCACGAGCGTCGCGGAGGCGGAGAGCGCGGAGGAGGCGGCTCTCACTTTCGAGCGGCTGTTCCGAAAGCTGAGGAAGAGCGGCGACGTCTTCGAGGGGGCCGCGGCTATTTACCTGGAGGCGCTCGTGGAGGTCAAGAGCGTGCCCAAGGGCGGCTTCATCTCCCATCTCATCGCGGGCTATCCGGAGGGGATCGAGACCTTCGCCATGGCCCTGCGGGGTGCGGGCCCGCGCCACTGCACCCTCTATGACACGCTCCCCGATGATCTCCACGATCAGGAGATCGTCCTCGAACCTTTCCTGACCTTCAGACCCTCCGCCAAGAAGCCGAAGGCCGCGAAGAAGCAGGGTTGAGCGCGGCGGGGCCAAACATGCCGAGGGGCCGCGGTTCGGCCCGGAGGAACGGCCATGGGCTATTACAGCCGGGGCATCTACACCGACAGGTCCGTCAGGGGCTCCTTCCTCAAGATGCTGGGCGTCCCGGCGCTTCTGCTGCTGGGCCTGGCGCTCGCGCTCTTCTTCTACTGCGACGGGCGAGTGGACCGCACCGTCTACAAGAGGGCCCTCGACCGCGCCGGCGGAGCGATCACCGTGCGGGAGCTGGAGATGCAGCTCCTCCCCGCCTTTCAGAAAAGCCAGCGGGGGCCCCACGAGATCGTTTACGTCGCACGCCCGACCGGCAAGGGGATCTGCGGCTGCGCCCCGGCCATGACGGAGGTGGTGGTGGTGACCTGCGACGATTCGGGCCAGGTCGTCCGGCTGGACGCCCACGAACAGCTCGGGCTCAGCACCCGGGCGCGGTAGGGCCACGGGTGAGCCCCCTCTGAATCCATGGTGCCGAAGGGGGGACTCGAACCTGCGCGGCCTAGAACCCTCGCCGCTCGCGGGTCTCGCGGCTGCGTTTCAAGGCCGCCCACGGTTCCCGGGGCGGGTCCCTCGGTTTGCCCCGCTTCGCTGCGGACGCTCGCTCTTCGCTCGCGTCCTCGCGGCGGGGCTACGCCGTCTCCCGCCCTTCTCGCCCCCCATCTCGTGCCTTCGCCGGGCCCGGAAACACCAGTGGGGAGGGTTGCCCCTCCCCACCCGGGTAGAATTTTTGGTGCCGAAGGGGGGACTCGAACCCCCACGCCCGTGAGAGCACTGGACCCTGAACCCAGCGCGTCTACCAATTCCGCCACTTCGGCGCGGATCAAAATGATAGCCCGAACCCAGGGCCCTGTCAAGGCGGCCCGCAGGCCGCAAAACTCTCGGCGAAAGCTTGCGTATGGGGTGATAGGGAGCGTTGGGAGAGCCCGATCGGCAACCCCCCGTGGCGCGGCATTGGGGGAGGAAGCTATATTTCATCTCGCATAGGGGTAGAGAAGTGATCGGAATGCCCCGTGGATGCAGGCCTGTAACCGGCATGGGGTGGCTGGTGGCGGCCCTGGCGGCCACGGTGCTGGGGTGCGCGCCAAAGGTGGCCGGCCCCCCGCCCCTGACCGTGGACCAGATCGTGACCCAGGGAGACCAGCAGGGGCTGAGGCTGGAGAATCCCTTTGCCCTGAACGACACGATCAAGGCCAAGGTCGAAAAGGAGATCGGGTTCACGGGCACTCCGCTGGACCGCATCCGCCGCATCATCCGGTACCTGAACGACAACAACTACATCCACTTTCAGTACTCCGCCAACCTCTCGCTCACGGCCAACGAGGCCTTCGAGGCGCGGAAGGGCGACTGCCTAGCCTACACGAACCTCTTCCTGGCCATCGCGAGGCACCTGAAGATATCCATGTATTTCGTTCACGTCAGCGAGGCCCGGAACCTCTACGAGCGGGATGGCGTCTTCTTCATCTCGTCGCACATGGCCCTCGGCTATGGCGGGAGGATCCAGCCCGAGGAGGTCAATCCCTACACCGTGATCGTGGACTTCACCGAGGAGTCGGCGGACTACAAATTGGCGATGTTCGAGGCGGTGGACGACGGCACGGCCCTGTGCCTCTATTACAACAACGTCGCGGTGGACCGCATGATCGAGGGCGATTCCGCCTACGCCCAGAGGCTTCTCCAGTTCCTCATCCGCGTCAGGCCCCTGGTCAAGGAGCTGTACAACAACATGGGCGTCCTGCTCATGAGGGAGGGGAACTACGCGGGTGCCCTGGCTTTCCTGCAGTCCAGCATCCAGCGCTTCCCGCGCTACGAACCTCTCTACACCAACGCCATCCAGGCGGCGCGCGGCAGCGGGCAGCCCGAACTAGCCCGGACTCTGGAAGCCAAGGTGGAGAGCATGTCCAGGGATGATCCCTTTTTCCTCTTCAACCAGGGCCTCCACTTCTTCCACCAGGGCCAGTTTGAAAAAGCGGCGGAGCGCTTCAAGAAGGCCGCCAACAGGCAGCCGTACAATACCTTTCTTTACGCGTGGCTGGCCCGCGCCTACCTCCGGTACGGCCGGACAGAAGAGGGCATCCGCGCTTTCGAAAAAGCGCAGGAGTATGCGCCCAACCACCGGATGCTCGCCCTCCTCCGCGCCGAGTTCCCCGTGCTGGATTCCGTGCCCCGCCCCCAGCTGCCCCCGGCTCAGCCCCAGTAGGAGGCCTCTGTAGAAACCGATGTGCCGTGAGGGCTCCCGCAGCCGCGCTCTGGAGCGCTCCCACGACCGCCGTGGGGACGAGGGACAGGAGGCAGGGGACAACGGGGGACGCCGGAGATGAAACCAGAGTTCTTCGCGTCTTGGTGACTTCGTGGCGGGTCGCTTTTCCCTCGTTCCGAATTCCGATACTTTTCCCCCGTCCTTGACCCCACAACCGCGGGCGGCTACACTACGGTGGGCCAGAAGCCCCGTACCGGAAAGGAATTCGCCGATGCTCAGAAGATTTCCATGCGCCGCCCTCGCCGCTTCCCTCGCCCTGGTCCTTCTGACCCCCCTAGGGGCGGCCGCCCAAAGCCAGCAATTGACGGTGGAGGGCTACTCCGTCCTGGGAAACGTGGTTGCCACACCTATTCGGGCTACGGTCCCCCTGACCGCCCCCTACCGGGCCGTGGCGGCGGGCCCCTTCCTCCAGATCGTGGACGAGAGCAACCCCGCCGCGCTGACGGTGGTGGGTCAGGTGGGCCTTCCGCAGCCGATTCAGAGTCTGGCTGCTTCGGGGAACTACGTCTACGTCGCGGACGGCCGCGCCGGAATGGCCATCATCAACGCGAGCAACCCTGCCGCGCCTTACGTGGCGGGCTCCTACGCCACTTCCAACGCGCTCTCCATCGCCCTGGACCAGAAGGGGGAGTTCGCCTACGTGGCGAACGGGGACCAGCAGATCCTGGTCTTGAACGTGAAGGACCCGTCGGCCCCGAAGCGCGGCGTGGCCAAGTTCTTCAACAACGCGAACTTCTACGATGTCGTGGTGACGGGGCGGACCATGCTGGCGGCCGCCGGAGGAAAGGGCATCTTCGTCTACTCCCTTGAAAACCCCAAAAAGCCGCAGCGGGCGAAGCGCGTGAGGAGCCTGAAGGCCTGCACCAGCCTGGCCGTCCAGGGCCAGCTCGTGGCCGCGCTGGACGGCGATCTCGGCCTCGTGCTGGTCTCCTTCCCGGCCTGGAACACGCCTACCGTCGAGGGCACCTTGACCCTGCCCAACCAGGGGCTGGCCTGCGCCTTCCTGCCGCAGGATCCCACTAAGGTCCTCGTGGCCGAGGGGGAGGGTGGCTTCCAGGTCATCGACGTGTCGAATCCGGCGGCCCCCACGGTCTTGACCTCACTCGCGACCCCCTCACCCTGCGTCGGGACTTCGCTGTCGAACACCGATTCCTATCTGATCTGCGGCGACAACGGCCTCTGGTCGCTCAACCTGAGCAACCCGGCCCAGCCGACGGCCCAGCAGGCACTCGAAGGAGAGCCGGGCAAAACGGCCGTGGTTTCCGCGGGCAGCACGGCCTACGTCGGATCCAATTCGCACCTGGAGGTCTGGGACTGCTCCAACCCGGCCCAGCCGGCCAAGGTGACGTCCGTTCCCGTGCCCCAGTCCATCGTGGACATGACCCTGTCGGGGCACCTCCTGTTCGCCGCCTGCCAGACGGCCGGTGTGGCGGTCTTCGACGTCACCGCCCCCCTGGCACCCGTCCTTCTCTCCACCGTTCCCGTCACGGGATCGGCGGTCCAGGTGGCCGTCCAAGGGACCCTCCTGGCCGTGGCCGCGGGTTCGCAGGGGCTCCTGCTCGCCGATGTCAGCAACCCCGCCAGCCCGGTCGCGCTCTCCACGTGGCAGTACAGCAAGAAGGACACTCCAGGCTTCGTTTCCGGAGCGGCCTTCTCCGGGCCCACGACGGTCTGGGCCGACCACAACGTGTACGGCACCACCGCACTGGACGTCTCCAACCCCTCCTCGCCGACGATCATCGGGAAGGAGCAGTTCGCCGTCATGTACGGGAAGGTATACGATTATTCGAACGTCCTCTACGTCTGCTCCGAGGGTGGTGGGCTCGCGGTGATCGACATCGCCGATCCGGCCAAGCCGGTCCAGAAGACCAGCGTCACGACCACTTACGCCAGCAGCCTGTTCCTCGACGGCGACCGGGCGCTCCTGTGCGACGGATTCGGAGGGCTCAAGGAGTTCGACCTGACCGATCCCCTCATCCCCGCCCAGGTCACGTTCTTCTCGGTCCCCGGCTACGCGTACGGTGTCACCGTGCTGGGGGACGGGACGCGCCTGCTGGCGAGCCCGGAGGGCGGGCTGTGGACCCTGGCGCTTTCACCCTGCGACGGCACCACCCTGCTGGAGCCCTGCGACGGGCAGGCCGTGTCCCAGCTCTCAGCTCCCTACTTCATGTGGAAGGGCGTCTCGGGTGCCAAGTACAAGGTGGAGCTGTCCACCGAGGCCGACTTCGCCAAAAACAAGACCCACGTCGGCACGGAATCCGGAGCCAGCTTCAAGACTCCCTACTGGGTGCCCAAGAGTCATTCGTGGAAATGGATCCAGAAGCACGGCCTCAACGGCGTTACCCTTTACTGGCGCGTGAAGACCATCCAGAACAAGAACGCCATTACCAGCGAATCGAGGAGCTTCACGCTCCAGTAACGTGCAAGGCCGCCGCCGGCGGTCCGGCAGAAGGGCAGAGACGCGCAGGCCGCCGGCCTGCGCGTTCCCGTCTGAGGGCGGGTGCGACCCTTTCCCCGGTTGGCGCATCTAGCGGATTGGATGGGGACGATGGCCGAGCTTACGGTGAGCGACATCCTGGTAGGCAGGGTCCGGCGAGGCGACCGGACGGCCCTGGAACAGCTTTACCGGACCCTTGAGATCCCGGTCTACACCCTGGCCCGCAGGCTCTGCCGCCATCCCCAGGACGCGGAAGACGTGGTGCAGGAGACCTTCTTGGAGGTCTTTCGGAGCATTCACCGCTACCGCGGGGAAGGACCGCTGGAAGGGTGGGTCCGGAGGATCGCCGCCAGCAAGGCCCTGATGCACATAAGGACCCGTTCGCGCCGGTCGGGCGAGGAGCCCTTTCCCGAAGAGGACGGCCCTTCCGCCGTGGGCACACCCCCCGCGCCCCTCCCGGCGCGCCTCGATCTGGAGAGCGCCCTGGTGCGCCTGTCGGACACGGCCAGGGCGGTGGTGTGGCTCCACGACGTGGAAGGATATACCCACGAGGAGATCGCGGACATGATGGCCAGGACCCCGAGCTTTTCCAAGTCCCAGCTGGCCAGGGCCCACGCCCGGCTCAGAGAGTGGCTGGCCCGGGAAGGGGAGGTGAAGGCATGCACCCAAGCCTAGAGGAACTGTTGGAGGCCGAAGGTCCAGGCGCCTCGTCCCGGCTCCGGGAACACGTCGCCTCGTGTCCCGCATGCGCCGAAGAGCTGTGCCGCATCGCGGCGGTGAGGGCCTCCCTGCGGGCGCTTCCCGCGGAGCGCCCGGCGAAGGACCTCTGGCCGGCCATCGCGCAGGATGTTGGGCGGAGGCGGCTGCAGTCAAGGCTCCGTTTGGCCTGGGCGGCGGCCCTTCTAGTGGGGCTCTTCGCCGCCATGTCCCTCCTTAGGGGACCGTCCGCGCCCGCGGCACCGCAGGAAGACCCGAAGCTCCACTCGCTCATCCGGCAGTCCCAGCAGCTTGAGGCGCTCGCGCTGGGGCTGCAGGAACGCTCGCCGGCCATGACCGGCTGGCAGGCTTACACCATTTCCGAGCTGGAAGGCCGCATCGCGTTGGTGGACGCGCGGATCGCCGGAACCCGGGCCGGGGGCGGGCCGGCGGGCCGGACGGTCGATCTCTGGCAGGAACGGGTCAGGCTGCTCGACGCCCTCGTGCAGGCCAGGGCCCCCCGTCAACCCGACGCGGCCATATAGCGCCCCAAGAGGAGGCAGCGATGAAGCGTGCGATGGTAGTGATTCCCGTGCTGGCCATGGGCCTCTGGGCCCGGGCAGCCTGGGCCGGTCCAGAAACCCAGGCCGTGAGCACCGATGCTCCGACCGGGGCCGCCGCGCAGGAACAGGCGGTCCGTGAAGCGAGGCTGCAAGCCCAGGAACTCGAGAAAGTCGCGCAGGAGAGGGCCGGAGAGGCGGCCCAGAAGGCGAAGGAACTCCAGACGAAGAGCAACGAGCTGGAGCGCGAGATCCGCCGCATTAAGATCATCGCCCGCCGACCAAGGCTCGGCATCATCCTGAACACCGACCCGGACCCCAAGACCGACGCCCTCGGCGCCGTGGTTCAGGCCGTCACCCCAGGCGGGCCAGCGGAGAAGGCTGGCCTCAAAGCAGGCGACGTCATCCTCCAGTTCAACGGAACGCCCCTCGGCGGAGCCTACGCCGAGGCCGATCCCGACGAGTCCGCCCCCAGCGCGCATCTGATGGCCCTGGCAGGCGGCATCAAGGACGGGGACAAGGTCACCCTGGAGTTCAGGAGGGGGACTCAGGTCCGGACGGCTGCGGTGGTGGCGCGCTCCATGGACAGGGAGCAACTCTTCGCCCTCTCGCCGCAGGCGATCGACGAGATGAAGCTGCAGCTCAGGGGATTACCCGAGAGGCTGGCGGCTTACATCCCCGGTAGCTGGCTGGACCTGGAGTTGGCCGACATGAATCCGCAGCTCGGCGAATACTTTGGTACCAGCTCCGGCATGCTCGTGCTCCGTGCTCCCAAGGAGCCTGGACTGGACCTACGAGGCGGGGACGTGATCCTCAAGATCGGGAACCGAGCCCCGGCCAGCGTCGGCCAGGCCTTTCGGATCCTTCGTTCCTACGACCCCGGTGACACGGTCACTATGGAGATCCTCCGAAAGCAAAAACGGATGACGCTGGCCGTCAAAGTCCCCAAACCCAGCCCCGGCCGCTTCGAATGGGATGGGACCAGCCCGGAGCCGCCGGAACCTCCCGATCCCCCGAAAGTCCAGGCTCCGGCCCCGCGGGCGGGGTCTCCGGACTGAGGACTGCCGCTCCAGGAAAAGAGACCGGCGGGTGCTCGTTCCACCCCGCCGGTTTTTCTTTGGCCACCCTTGCCAATTTGTGCTGGAAGAAGGCGAATGATGCCTTTTTGATATGCCATTCCGGCCCTTCTAGTCACTATGACATGCAATATTGGCCCATCTTCCCCCGCTTCTTCCGGCACACGGCGGCAATTATCGGCCCCTCCTGATTCTAAGCCTCTGTGAGTGGGAGCCTTAGGCGCCTTAACCACGAAATAGGCATATCTATTGCTTTTGCGGGGTGGGGTTTAGTGTGCTGGGAGCGACGGGAATCAGTCCGTGCCCAAGGAGGGGCCTTTTGGGCAATGCCCATATCTTATGAACCCTGACAAGACCAGAGAAGCGAAGAGGGAAGACCGCGTCGTTCCGATCCTCCTTTGCAGTCGGATGGGAAGGGGGCCACAAAGATCGAGCTACAAGGCATCTGCTTCAGCGGGCTGCGGCCCCGGAGATATTCATCGGATTTCATGAAACGCAAGGGCAATGGACAGAACGAGAAAGGAGGTTTGGCATGAAGGGAAGGTTCGTAAGAAGCGCGCTGATGGCCGCCGTGCTCTTGGTGGCGGCGGTGATGACGTGGGCCCAGGCCAATACGGGCCAGATTGCGGGGAAGGTACTGGATGACAAGGGCCAGCCCATTCCTGGGGCGAGCGTGACGGTAAACTCGAAGGCCCTCCAGGGAGACCGGGGTACGGCGACCGACCTCGACGGCGCCTTTCTGGTGCCCTTCCTGCCTCCCGCCTCGGACTACCAGGTCAAGGTGGAGGCGGTCGGCTTCAATAAGGTCGTCCAATCCAATATCAGCGTTCAACTAGGCTCGACCACCACGCTGAATGTCGCGCTCACGAGCGGGAGCCAGACCGTCACCGTGACGGCGAGGCCTCCCATGGTCTCGCTCAAGAACACCCAGGTTTCGGACAACATCACGCAGGAGCAGCTCGACATGCTGCCCGTGAACCGCACTTATCAGAACTCGCTCTACCTCGCACCCACAGCGGTGAATTCCGGATCGAACAACAACCCCGGTATCGCCGGCGCGTCGGCCAACGAAAACGTCTGGCAGATCAACGGCCTGAATACCACGGACATCGAGACGGGCACCTTCGGCACGAACCTCAACTACAACTTCATCCGTGAGATCGACGTCACCACGGGCGGCGTTCCGGCCGAGTACAGCAGTTCCACGGGCGGCCTCTTCAACGTGCTGACCAAGAGCGGCTCCAACGAGTTCCACGGCGAACTCTTCGGCTATTACACCAACCAGAACGCCACCGCCAAGGGACAACCCGTCTACGGCGGAGGCCTCACCCCGAATTCCTTCGACCGGTACGACTATGGCTTCGACGTGGGCGGACCCATCCTGAAGGACCGCCTCTGGTACTTCGTGGCCTACAATCCCACGGTCAGCAGCACCCACTACCAGGGCGTCTTCAACGAGACGAGCTACGTGAACCCCGCCGGAAGCCCCTTCCACACCCTCAACCTGCCCTACAATTACACCGACAGCCGCAAGAGCTGGATGTGGTCCGTCAAGCTGAACTTCCGCCTCAACGAGAAGAACAACTTCGAGTTGACGGCCTACGGCGATCCCTACAAGGCCCACATCCCCTCGGACGGCATGTACCCGACGATCAACCCTCTCTCCGACCAGACGACCCGCAACCAGGGCGGCTACAACTGGATCGCCCGCTGGTACGCCACATGGACCTCGACCTTCTACTCGGAGACCTCCTTCGGTCGCGCGAAGAACATCCTCCAGGTGATCCCCAGTTCCAACGCGGGCTGGGGCTACCCCACCGAGGTGAGCTACGACTGGTCCCCGGGGCTCTCGGTGGGGCCCGGCATGGGCGTCATCGATTCGGATACGCGGAATTCGACCCAGCTCACGAACAAGGAGACCTGGATCCTCGGCAACCACGAGATCAAGTTCGGCGGCGAGATGACCTGGACTCATGATTACGGGTTCCTGGGCTACCCCGGCAACTCGTACAACATCTTGCTCAACGGCCCCGGCGGCTATCCGAGCAGCGACATGAGCCAGTACTTCGACATCCGGTACTCCCTGCAGGACCCGCTCGGCGACAGCAGGGGCCGCTACTACGCCGCCTTCGTGCAGGACAAGTGGTCCATCACCAACTACCTCAACCTCTCCGCCGGCGTCCGCTGGGAGGAGAATCTCCAGGAGCCCAGCCAGGCCTCCAACTTCAGCGTGCGCTCCACCTCGCCCCGCGTGGGGTTGAGCTGGGACTTCGCCCACGACGGAAAGTCCAAGCTCTACGTGGATTACGGCGAGTACAGCGAGATGATGCCCTATCAGCTCGCCAACAACATGGCCCCAGGCCACGCCCAGTACATCGACTATTACAACTACGGCACGCAGGTGGCCCACTTCCTCAGCGGCTCGGTGCCCTTCAAGGTCTACGGGAACCCAAAGGACCAGTACTCCCGTGAGTGGCTGGCCGGCTTCGAGTACGAGATCGCGCCCAGCTTCACCGTGGGCGCCCGCATTCAGTACCGCGACCTGGCCCGCGCCATCGACACCTACGGCTACCTCGACAAGCAGGGCAACCTCGACTTCCTCATCGTCAACCCGGGCATGGGGAGCTATCCCGCCTCCTACATGGCCAACTGGATCAACGCCAAGGACTACAACGGCAACAATTTCAACGACTTCAGCCCCTTCTCCAAGCCGATCCGCCTATACCGCGCCTTCACCCTCACCGCCGACAAGCGCTTCTCCAACAACTGGTTCATGAACGCCAGTCTGACGTGGTCCCGGCTGGAGGGCAACTACACGGGCGCCGCCTACGGCTACGGCACCACGGCCTTCGACTACGGCCCCAACGCGACGGGCGTCTACGTGGCCCCCTTCCGGGCGCTGGAGCAGAACAGTTACGGCCTCCTCTCCCAGGACGTCCCCGTCGACTTCAAGCTCCAGGGCGCCTACCGTTTCAGCTTCGGGCTCACCCTCGGCGCCAGCATCGAACTGGCCTCCGGCCGTCCCTACAACAAGTACGTCGCCTTCCCGGCCAACGAGCTGGAGAGCGGGCAGAGTATCTTCGTCGCTCCCCGCGGCTCTTCCCGGCTGCCGAGCTGGTACGAGGTGGACCTGCACGCCGAGTACGCCTTCAAGCTCTGGCGGCTCAACGCCTCCGTGGTGGCGAACGTCTTCAACCTGACCAACGTCCAGCACCCGCTGAGCGTCTACGAGACCTACTACAAGCAGCCCAGCACGTGGGAGCAGTACGCCTCGGGCAACCTCACGCCGGACCCCAACTACGGCACGCCCACCTCGCGCCAGGCGCCGCGCTCCGTCCAGGCGGGCCTCAAGTTTTCCTGGTAAGGCGACGAGCCTCACCCGGCCTCACAAAGGACCCCGGTTCGCCGGGGTCCTTTTCTTGTGAGGGGTGAAGGGTGGGGAGTGAAAAGAAACAGAAGCGAAACGAGATCGCAACATGGCCTTGATAGGGTAGAATTGGCTGGACAGGGAGAGATACCCGATGATCGTGAGGCGAATGCGTGAGCTGGCGCGGTGGATGGCCCCGCTGGTTCTCCTCGGTGTGGCCGTCCCGCTGGGGGCCCAGGCGCACCTGATGCTGCACGGCGGAGGGGCGACCTTCCCCTTCCCCCTCTACGCCAAGTGGTCCTACGAATACGCCCGCCTCACCGGAGAGCGCTTCAACTACCAGTCCATCGGGTCGGGGGCCGGCATCGAGCAGATGCGCCACCACATCTTCGACTTCGGGGCCTCCGAGGCGCCACTCGACGCCGATGCCCTGAGCCGTTCCGGTCTGATCCAGTTCCCCATGGTGATCGGCGGCGTGGTGCCGGTCGTCAACCTCCCGGGCATCGCCTCGGCCGAGCTGAAGCTGACCGGCCCCCTCCTGGCCGACATCTTCCTCGGCCGCATCACCTCGTGGCGCGACCCGCGCATCATGGCCCTCAACCCGCACCTGCGCCTGCCGCCCCTGGAAATCTCCGTGGTGACGCGGGCCGACGGATCGGGGAGCACGTGGCTGATCACCCGATACCTCGGCGAGGTCTCGGCCGACTGGCGCCTGAAGGTCGGCAACGGCCCCTCCGTCCGATGGCCGGTGGGGATGGCCTCGAAAGGGAACGAGGGCGTCTCCTCCTACGTGAAGCAGACGACGGGGAGCATCGGTTACGTGGAGTTCACCTACGCCCGGCAGAACGGCCTGGCCACGGTCCTTTTGCAGAACCGGGCCGGGGGCTTCCCCTTGCCGGGGAGGGCCTCCTTCCTCGCGGCGGCCGCCAAGGCGGAGTGGCAGGGGCCCGAACGCTCTCCCAAGGGCCTGACGGACCAGGCGGGGGAGGACTCCTGGCCCATCGTAGGCGCCTCGTTCATTCTCATCGCCCGCGACCAGCCGGACGCGAGACGTGCCGCCGCCCTGCTCTCCTACTTCGACTGGTGCTTCCACGACGGGAAGCGCTTTGTGGACGACCTCGATTACGTTTCTATTCCCGAACCCATCGTCCATCAGATCGAAGCGGCCTGGGCGGCCTTGATCCGGTCGGGAGGCCGGCCGGTCTGGCCTGTGGCCCAGCCGGCGGCCAAGTCCAACGGGTAGTGTGCTGTCCCGGAGATTGGTTTGCGATGGAAGCACGTGACAGACGGCACACGGAGGGGTGCGGGGA